>JBEKQS010000234.1:0-8385 GCA_049519475.1 Bryobacteraceae bacterium
CGGCGCCGGCAATGGGGGCGTCGTATGACGCCAACAATCACCAGCTCGGGATGACCTATGATGCCAATGGGAACCAGTTGTGGGACAGCGGGCAGCACGCCACGGCCTACGGGTGGAACGTGGAGAACAAGCTGGCGACGCAGACGTCGCAAGGCTGGCCGCCGGCGGTGACGTGGTATTCGTACGACCCGTTTGGGCGGCGGGTGATGAAGGATGTGAATCCGGACCCGTACGGGTATGAGGGTGGGGGATTCACGGGCGGAACCAGGCAGATGTACTTTTACGGGATCACGGGACAGAAGCTGGTGACGATGACGTGCGGTTACAGCACGGACGGGAACGAGACACCGGGGTGCTCGCCGTCGTCTAGCAACCTGTACTTTGGGAGCAGGCTGATTGAAGCGAACTATGAACTGGTGGCGACGGACCGGTTGGGAAGCGTGCGGGCGAGCAGTGGAGGGAACGCGTACACGCAGATGTCGTACTTCCCGTACGGGGAAGAGCGGACGGTGACGGCGGACGGGGTAGACAAGTTCGGGACGTACTTCCGGGATGGACCGGGGCAGGATTACGCGCAGCAGCGATATTACAACAATGGGACGGGGAGATTTTGGAGCGTGGATCCGGGCGGGATTGCGACGGCGGATCCATCGACTCCGACGAGCCTCAATCGGTACGCCTATGTAAACGGAGACCCGGTGAACTTCTTTGACCGGTACGGGCAGATTGTGCAGGCGCCCTCGGCGGTAGATTGCATTGAGGATCCGGATTACTGCGAAGCCTATGACTGGGGATGCAATACCGGGGGATTCGACTTTTTCGCGTCGGCGGGCTGCGTTGGGGGCGGAGGCGGCACTTCACCGATACCGGCGCCGGCGCCGCCGCCGGACTGCCAATCCGGCTTTACATGGTACCAAGTGAATTTCGTGACGGCCCACTATGGGGATTCGGTGACCCTGGGCGGGGATTCGTTACTTCCTCAGGACTGGATCCTGTCCTGGTCCGCTGAGGAGACTGGGTACGGCACGAGTGGGGCTGCCAATAAAAACGGCAATTACTTCGGCTGGACAGGTAAAGGAAATATTAATTGTCCGAAAGCGAGTAGCTATGGCTGCTTCAGCAGCTATCTTGCTTCAGGCGAGGGAGCTCTGTTCGGCCACACCAACGCCTGCGAGATCGCGAGCGTGAGCCGGGCCGGATTCTACCGTCATTACGAAGAGCATGAGCCGCGCCAGGCCGACGTTGCTTTGCGCGATCTGATCCAGCGGATCGTGCTGGAGAATCGCTGTTACGGTTACCGCCGTGTGGCCGCGGAGTTACACCATCGGGGAGTTGTGGCGAATCGCAAACGCGTGTTACGGCTGATGCGCGCCGACAACTTACTGGCAGTGCGCAAGCATCGGTACGTCTTCACCACCGATTCGCGGCACACCTATGCGGTGTACGCGAACTTAGCCGCCCGGTTACAAATGACTCACGTCAACCAATTATGGGTGGCTGATATCACTTACGTGCGGCTGCGAGAAACCTTTCTGTATCTGGCGATCGTGATGGACGCATATTCGCGCCGGGTCGTGGGCTGGGAACTCGGTGAGGACTTACGCGCGGAACTGGCGCTCAGCGCGCTGAATCGGGCGCTCGCCGACCGACAGATCGAGCCGGGCATCGTGCACCACTCGGACCGCGGGGTGCAGTATTGCAGTCAGACTTATGTGGAGAGATTGCAGTCATACGGGTTTGTCATCAGCATGAGTCGCACCGGTAACCCTTACGACAACGCCAGGGCAGAGTCATTCATGAAAACCTTGAAATCAGAAGAGGTCTACTTACACCAATACCGCGATCAGGAAGATGCGCGAGCTTCTATCCGATGTTTCATCGAAGAGGTTTATAACGGCAAGCGGCTGCACTCTTCTCTCGGCTATCTCTCGCCGGCCGCCTTCGAAGAGCAGCATCGTCCCAACCCCGGCGTTGACGGAGAACCAGCAATATGAGTTTTCTGAGGCATGCGGGAATCTATCGGTCCGATGTGGCGTGGCACAACCTTGAAAGCTGGCGCCGGGGCACCGCCTCCCGTTGGTCGGCTCCGGGCCCAGCTAAAAGGCGCGACGGAACCGCCGCGCCTTGCTCATCGTCCGCGATGAGTTCCCGGGCTGGCTATTCCTTGGCGGGTTGCTCTCCAGCAGAGCCCGCTTCCGCTTCACCAACCGCCCTCAGTATGCGCTGGGGAATGAGCGCTGGCAATTACCTGTCAGCGAATGGTAACCTGTCCCTAGTTTCCGTGTCTCAGCGGAGGGGTGCAGTCCAATTTTCAAGAGGAAACAGACGCTTTCGTCTGTCAACCAGGCGATCTCAGCGTTTTTTTCACGCCGGCAAAACGGGGACTGCTGCCAATTGCCACCTTTGGAATTGGATAGCGCTCGCGGGAATTGTCCCTTCGCGCGGGCGGGCTAATCCTGGGCTATCCGCTTTTCTCACAGATCTTCGTCGGGCCGGATGTGCCAAGTGCAGGCTAAAGCTTCGGCGGATTGCGTCGATAAGCCTACTAGCAATGACGCTATCCAGGCTGAAGCGGCGATTTTCGACCATGCTCGGCGGTATCCTCGGCGCGGCGGCGCTGGCTGCCGTGTCGGCTTACGGGTTGAGCGAGGCTCCATCGGCCTCCCGATTGCCGGGGAATGCCGCATGGGTGCCGGCGTGGGCGTTGGTGGCGGCGTTGGCAGTGTTGGTCTGGCAGATATTCCGCGCGCGCGAGGACCGGCGGGCCGCCATCAAAGCCAGCGCGGTGAGAAGCGAGTTTCTGGCCAACGTGAGCCACGAAATCCGCACCCCGCTGAATGGTGTTTTGGGGATGGCCGAGCTCCTCGCCGCCACGCGCCTCGATCAGAATCAGCGCGAGATGATCAACGTCATCCGCAGCAGCTCGGAAAATCTGCTGGCGATTGTCAACGACATCCTGGATTATTCGCGCATCGAGGCCGCCGAGATGAGGATTGAGGAAGTGGCCTTCGATCTGCATGCCGCCATCGGGAATATGCGCGCCTTCTTTGAGCTGCGGGCCGCCGCCAAGGGCCTGAAACTACAAATCAAAATGGCCCCCGAAGTGCCCCGCATGGTCCGCGGCGACCCCTTGCGCCTGGGACAGATCCTCATCAACCTGGTGGGTAACGGACTCAAGTTCACCGAAACCGGCTCGGTGCGTCTGGAGGTGAATCTGGCGGGAGAGCAGAGCGATGGCGTCACCATCCTCTGCCGGGTGATCGATACCGGCATTGGCATCGACACCTCGACCGCGGCGAGACTCTTCGCGCCGTTCACGCAAGCCGATTCGTCCACCAGCCGCCGCTACGGGGGGACCGGTCTGGGGCTGGCGATTACACACCGGCTGCTGAGCCTGCTGGGCGGATCGATCGGAGTGGAGAGCCAGCCGGGAAAAGGTTCCACGTTCTGGTTCCTGCTGCCTTTGAAGGTGGCGGAGAGTGAGACGGCGCCGGCAGTGGCGGAGGATGCCGGGGAGGCTGTGGAGCGCGCCGCATCCCAACACCTGGCTGCCGGTTCATTGCTGCCGGCGGTCCCGGCGTCCGGGAGGCGCGTGTTGATCGTTGACGACAACCCCGTCAACCAGATCGTGGCGCTGCGTGCGGTCACCGGCCTGGGCTACCAGGCCGAGATGGCGCCGGGCGGAGAGGAAGCCCTGGCGGCGTTTGCCCGCGACCGCTTCGACGCCATTCTCATGGATTGCCAGATGCCGGGTATGGACGGGTATCAGGTGGCGGCCGAAATGCGCCGGCTGGAGGCGCTCGCCACCGCTGCGAAACCCACGCCGATTATCGCCATGACCGCCAACGTCATTGAGGGCAACCAGCAGAAGTGCGTGGCGGCCGGGATGAACGACTATCTTTCCAAGCCGATGCGGCTGGCCCCGCTGGCGCAGGCGCTGGAGCGTTGGACCGCCGCGGCCGCCCATTCTCTTAGCGCGCCCGGCGCGCGGGCGTGAGAACCGCCACCGGGCTCTCAGCCTCGTTGGTATCCTGAAGATTGGCTCAAATCTATCCTTTCCAACCCTTCCGATACTCCGAAAAAGCCGGCTTGCTGGAAAATCTGGTCACGCAGCCTTATGACAAGATCTCTCCGGCCATGCGCTCGCGTTACCTGGCGGCCAGCCCGTACAACCTGGTGCGGGTGATCCTGGGCGAGCGCGGCCCCGCGGATTCCGATCGCGACAACGTCTACACGCGTGCGGCGGCTCACCTGAGCCAGTGGATCGCCTCCGGCATCCTGGTGCGCGACGGCGAGCCCGGCGTGTTCCCGTACTTCCAGGAATTCACCGTGCCGGATACCGGCGAGCGGCTGGTGCGCAAGGGCTTCATCGCGCTGGGAAAGGTGGAGGATTATTCCAAAGGCGTAGTGCATCCCCATGAGCAGACGCTATCCGGTCCCAAGAAAGACAGGCTGGAATTGCTGCGCCACACGCACGCGCACTTCGGCCAGCTCTTTATGCTCTACCCGGATCCGGCGGGAGCTGTCGATCGCCTGCTGGAGGAAGCCGCGAGGCAGGCGCCGCTCCTGCAGGTGGCGGACGAGTACGGCGCGGTGCATCGCGTTTGGAAAATTGGCGATGCCCGGCGCATTCGGGAACTGATGGCCGATAAGAAGCTGCTGATCGCCGACGGGCATCACCGGTATGAAACGGCGCTGGCGTTCCGGAATGAAAACCCCTCGCTCGCCGGCGCGGACCGCGTGATGATGACCTTCGTCAATCTGCACTCGCCGGGGTTGAAAATCCTGGCGACACACCGGCTGGTGAGCGGCCTCGATGCCGCGGCCCTGCCGGAGCTTCCCGATTTCGACGTAATGGAAATCGATTCGACGGAACGGCTGCAACGCGCGTGGGAGGAATCGGATGACCGCACCATCATCGGCGCGGCCATCGGCCGCCGGCTCTTTCTGCTGGAGGATCGCGCGGCGCGGGGCTCGCTCGACGTGAAGGTCCTGCACGAGCGTCTGCTGGGGAAAGCCTTGGGGATCGGCGAAGAGGCGGTCCGCGACGAAAAACACCTGCGCTACATCCGCGGCCTGGATCGGGCGGTGGAAGAGGCGCGCGCGGGCTCCGCGCAGATCGCATTTCTGCTGAAGCCCACCTCCGTCGAACAGGTGGCCGCCACGTCGTTCGCAGGCGGCGTGATGCCGCAGAAGTCAACGGACTTTTACCCGAAACTTCTTTCGGGGCTCACCATCTACAAGCTGGATTAGAAGTGATTCTTTCCATCCTCGCGCCGTTTGTTGCATGCTAGGGACGAAGCATTCGGGAGGGATTTATGTTTTCGAGCGGCAACGTAACCATCGGCGTGGCGAATATGGATCGCGCGGTGCGCTTCTATACGGAGATCCTCGGGCTGAAACTGGCGTACCGGTTCGGCGATCATTGGGCTTCGGTTGAGTTGGGCAAGGGTCTCACCATCGGTTTGCACCCCGCGTCGGCGTCCGGAGAAATCCCTGCGGGACGCAAGGGCTCGATGGCCATCGGCCTGGAGCTGAGCGGCTCCATTGAAGACGCCATGAAGAGCCTGGAAGCCAAGGGCGTCAAATTCCAAGGCCCGGTGAACGAAGGCAAATCGGGCAAATTCGCGGCCTTCCAAGATCCCGACGGAAATGCGCTATACCTGGCGCAGCTGGACTGGACACACGTCGACCAGGGCGCCGGCAAATACCAACAGGCCTGACGAGTGGCCGATGGTTGCGCCTGGGCCTCGCGAGGCGCATAATTTATCAGAGGATTTTATGCAACTGCGACGCACACTACTATTCTGTCTGGCCGTCACCGGGGTGATGATGGCCGCCGATTCGCCTTTTGTCGGCAAGTGGAAACTCAACACCGCGAAAAGCAAGTTCACCGGACTCACCACCACCTACGAAATGCTGCCCACCGGCGAGATGCAGGCAACCGCCGAAGGCCAGTCCTACAAATTCAAGGTCGATGGCAAGGAGTATCCCGCCGTGTTCGGCGCGGGCGCCACTTGGAAACAAATCGATCCCACGACCTGGGAAACCACCTACCGGATCAACGGTGCGGTGATGAGCGTGGATACCACGCGAATTTCCGCCGACGGCAAAGCCATGACGGTGACCACCAAAGGAACCAAGCCCAACGGCGAAGCCTTCAATGACAGCACCACTCTACAGCGCACGTCGGGCGGTCCGGGTCTGGCCGGCAAATGGAAATCCACCGAAGTGAAGGGTTCCACCGAGTTGTGGGACATCAGTCCCAACGGCGATGATGGTCTGACCATGAAGATCGTCGACTTTAACGCGGCCAGCAGCATGAAGTTCGACGGCAAGGATTACCCCGCTACGGGTCCTACGGTGCCCAACAATTTCACGCTGGCCATCAAGAAGACTGGTCCACGCTCGCTCGAGATGATCGAAAAGATGGACGGCAAAGTGGTCTCGGTGGACTCGTTCAGCGTCTCCGCCGACGGCAAGACTCTCACCGACGATGCTGTGCCTGCCGGCACCACCGAAAAGATCAAAGCGGTCTACGACAAGCAGTAGCAAGGGATCCGCGACCATAACCGAGCCGCGCGCGTCAGCAAGCGGTGGCCCGATAGCACCGAATCTCGCGGTGCTGGTATTGCTCGGATGATGCATGGAGCCGGTGGCGGCCGGCGCCCGTTTCGGCCCGCCCGCTTGGGATAGGAGCTACTGATACCCCTGGTTCAGAAAACTCACGACATCCTGGATCTCGGTCTCTTCCAGGGATGGCGGCGGCAGCTTGAGGGCCACGGCGCGCCGGCACATTTTCTGCTCGGCCCGCGCCAGCCGCGTCGCCAGCATCACGGTGTTCAACAGCCGCCCTGCCGCGTGCAGCACCGGCCCGCGCCGGCTTCCTTCGCCATGCGCGCCATGGCACGTGCCGCAGCCGCTTCCGGCGAATGCCGCAGCCCCCGCGCGCGCCGATCCAACCCGCTCCGCGGCCGGCGCGGCCGCCACCGGACGCAGAATGTGCCGCTGCGCCGCGCCGGTATCGAGGCTCGGCGCCACTAGTTCCTCTGCTGTGTACTCCGGCTGGTCCATGTCCCGAGCCCCGTGGTCGGGGGTCTCCGCGAAGATATGATCGAACTCGTGGGCCAACACCCGTCCGATCGCTCTGCCCAGCACCCGGTCGCGTTCCCGGGGCGGCACTGCGAGCAGTCGCTTATGGACGAAACCCAGGATGCTGTCGCAGTCGATTCCCGCGAAGGGCAGCACTTCTCCGTCGCTGATGTGGCTCCATCCCAGGCGCGTTTCCCAATGCGGCTGGGTAAACAGGTTGGCCGCCGTGCAGTGGCCCTGAAATGTCACCACCGCTACCTCCGACGAAACGTCACTTCCCGTCGAGGGCAAGGTTCTCCATTGGAGGCGAAGCCCTGCGGGCGCCATCAGAGCGGAAGCCTCTACCTGGATGGCGCTCAACACGGTCTTGGGCGGCTCGTGTTGGAATTGCGTATAGATCGCGATCGATCCTACTTGGCTGCTCCCTGGCAACGCGGCCAGCAGAAGGCAGCAGAAAGCGCGATTCATATAAAAAGATCAAATCCTCCTTGATCCAAGCAAATGGCGCGAGCGAAGTCAACCCCCTTATCGGCAGGAAACGCCAATCGATCGGGAAGTTGCAGCGCTGTACGCGTGGGCGCTCAGCGGACCGTTAATCGCAGTTCCGCCACAGCCAGCCCACCCGCCGACGCCCGGACCGCCACCGTGCCGGAAGCCGCTCCCGCCCGCACCAGCGCCAGCACGCGCCCCTGGTAGGCGTTGCGGCGTCCGGCGCCGACGGGCGTTACGTCCCGCGGGTCGCTGCTGTCCAGCGCCGCCAGTTCCCCCGCGCCCGTCACTTCCACCACAATGGGCAAAGCCGCTCCGAACACGCGATGGCCCGCCGCATCCACCACGCGGATCTCGATGCTGGCCAGGTCCGCGCCGCCCCGCGCCAGGCTGCTGCGGTCGGCGGTCAGTTCCAGGCGTGCCGGCGCCCCTGCGGTTGCCAGTTCGAAATGCGCGCATTCGCCCGGCTTGTCGGCCCACAGCCCCACCGCCCGCACCAACCCGGCTTCATTGGGCACGTCCCAACGCAGCACCGGCTCCAGCAGGCTGGGCGGCGACCTTGTCCCAAGCGACCGTCCATTCAAGGACAGCTCAACCAAACTGCACCGCGTGTAAACTTCCACCGGAATCGTCTTGCGCGGGTCTTCGCTCCAGTTCCAATGTTCCACCAGGCGGCCGCCTCCGCGACCGCCTGGTGGGGCCGGCTCGCGCGCCGCCGCGTACACCATCGGCCGGTCGCTCCACAAGGCTTCCCGCAGGTAGGATTCCGGCTTGCGGAATCCGCAATAATCGAGCAGCCCGGCC
>JBEKQS010000235.1:0-8348 GCA_049519475.1 Bryobacteraceae bacterium
CCGCCGAGGCGGCCGCGGCCGGGAATAATTGTAAAGCCCTGGCGGCGGACAAGCTGCAATCCACCGTGGAGACCGACTTGATCCGCTACAACAACCAACTCACGCCCAATGCGGGCGCGCCCGACACGGTCATTTCCATCCGGGTGCTGAATTGCTCTGCCGTGTCGACACCAGAGTATGGCATGCAGTTCGGCAAGAATGCCGGCAGGTCGCAGCAACCCACGGGGTACAAAGTGGCAGCCGACCTTTCGGTGACTTATGAAGCCAGGAGCCGCGCGGGGGGCTTCGTGGATGCCGAGCCGCTGGACGTGAAGTATAACCACGGGAACAACAACGCCAAAGCGGCCATCACGGGCCTAATGGGAAAAGCGGACCAGGAGCCGCACACGGCGGAAGAACTGGTGCAACTCCTGGCCGACCGGATGGCCGAGCGCATTGCGGCGCGCCTGGTGGACACCAACGAGCGAGTAGAGGTGCTGCTGGGCAAAGGCGGTCCGTTGGACGAGGCCAACCGCTACGCGGTTGCGGCACAGTGGAGCAGGTACGTGGAAGCGCTCGAAACCATGCCGCCGTTCGCCAAACCCGAGGACGATTCCTACCGGCTTTACAACATCGGTGTGGGAGACGAGGCCTTGGGGTATAAAGCGGAAACGGCGGCGGCGGCCAAAAAATACTTCGAGCAGGCGGTAATTCAGTATCGTAAGGCGGGTGAAGCCAATCCGCGCGAGAAATATTTCATCCAGCCGGTGAACCGCATTGAAGTGGCGCTGGAGCACTATAAAGCGATGACGCAGCCAGTGACTGCGCCACCTCCGGCCGCTGCGCCGGTTGCCCCGACTCCGGTTCAGGCGAAGGCGCCTGCGCCGGCAGTGGCTCCGCCCGGCCGTCCGGCGGCTGCGGGTGCACCCCAGACGGCGAGCAAGTGGCGCGTGACTGAGATCATTAACAATGTGCCGGTGATGTGGGATATGGTGGCCGGCGCCGATCTCAGTTTTAGCGCAACCATGGGGGATGCCACCGTCGCCAATGGAACGTGGCAATATGACGCCGCCAAACGGACCTTCGAATTGACTGGCTACAATCTGGTGTTGAAGCTGCCCTTCACTTGCGCGTTCAGTCTTGCCGGGCCACAGGCCAGAAGCATGAACGGAGTCTGCCTGGACCAGGTTGGGACCAAGTACAAGACCGACGCCGTAAGGCAGTAGCGTATCGCCGGTCTGGCCGAGGCCGGGCTGCGCCCGGCTGCACCGATTGACAATCGGTGCGCAGGATACCATCCTGCCCCACCTAACCGAGGCTACTTGTCTTTGCTGAGTTTCTTGAAGTACTCGGCGGTGGCGCCGCTGTAGCCGGGCGGGACCTTTTCGGTGCCGGGGCTGCGGACGGAGCCGCCGGTTTCCTCGACCTTGCGGCGCAGTTCCATTTCCACCTGCTCGGCGGCAGGCAGGACGGCGGCCTGGATGCGTTGCGCGAGCATCGGGTCGTTGGCGTAGGTGTAAGGGTCGAGGTTGCGGAGCTGCTGAATGAGCTGACCGATGTCGTGAGCGGTGGCCGGATCATTGCGATACTGCTGCTGGAGCTGCTGCAAGCTCTGCATGGTGTTGCGGTATTGGGTCTGATAGTCGGGGACCGGGAGGTCGCCGAGACGGGCTTGCGGATTGACGAGACCGGGACCGCCATAGTTGCCGCCGTAGTTGGCGCCGCCATTATAGGCTCCGCCATTGCCGCCGCCCCCGCCGCCGTTGGGTCCAAGGTTGCCGCCTTGCTGGCCTTGTCCTTGTCCTTGTCCCTGACCTTGCTGAGCCTGGCCTTGCTGCCCCTGTCCTTGTTGTCCCTGTTGTCCTTGCCGGCCCTGGCCCTGCTGTTGGCCTTGCTGACCCTGGCCGCGGCCGGCGCCTTGCTGCTGCAACAGTTGGCGGAGACCTTCCAGATTGGATAAGCCCTGCTGGGCGGCCTTGTCCTGCTGGGCGTTCTTGGGGTCGTTGGCGCCGGCGCCCAAAGCCTGCTGGACCTGTTTCAACTGGTCGCGGACTTCGTTGAGGCCCTGGGTGAAATTGGACTCCGACATGACGGCGTATTCGCCGAGACCGCGCCGCAGGTAATCGGCGTTGCGCTGCATGTCGCGCTCCATCTCAGACTGCTGGATGCCGCTGAGGGCTTCGCGCATTTTGACGGAGGCGGCGCGTTCGGTGGCCTGAAGGTCGCGGGCGGCGGCTTGCATGCCGGAGCTGAGCTTCTTGAGGTCGTTGACTTCAGCGTCCTTCTGGGCAGCCAGTTGGCCGGCTTGCTCGCGGGAGAGATCCTTGCCTTGCGGGCCGAAGGCGCGGCGCATCTGGCCTTCAAAATCCTGCTGTTTATTGGCGAGCGAGTCGGCCTGGCGGGCGAGATCTTCAATCTGATTCTTGGATTGACCGGCGCGGATGCCGGAGAGCGACTGGGTGGCCTGATTGAGGCGATCGGCCGCGCGGCGGGCGTCGGCCTGGGCTTGGGGCGTGCCGGCCTGCTGGGAGGACGCGGCGTGGCTCATATCCTGGAGAGCCTGCTGCAGATTGTTGAGGGTATCCTGGAGGCGCTGCTGATCGGCGCCGCGGAGGCCTGCCTGTCCGAGTTGTCCCTGTTGATTCATCTGGCCGCGCTGCTGTTGCTGCTGGCCTTGCTGGCCGGACTGCTGACCGCCTTGTTGGCCACTCTGCTGACCCTGCCGGCCCGACTGACCAGACTGACCCGACTGACCGGACTGACCCGATTGGCCGGATTGGCCGGATTGGCCCTGTTGACCCTGCTGGCCCTGTTGCCCTTGTTGTCCCTGTTGTCCCTGCTGGCTCTGCTGCGGAGAACCGTTGCGGCTCAGGCCGGTGGCCTGCTGCAACTGCTGGCGAAGCTGCTCGGCTTCGCGGCGCAGCATTTCCTGCTCCCATCGCTGTTGGGTGGTCTGCTGCTGGCCCTGGTGTTGTTGTTCAGCGAGCTCCTGCTGGCGCTTGGCGAGCTGCTTGAGTTTCTCGAGGGCGTCGTCGATATCCTTCTGCTGCCGATCGGCGCTCTGGCTCTGGTTCTGGCGCGCGCCTTCGTATTGGTTCTTTTCGGTATCGAGTTCGAGGTCGAAGAGGCCCTGCAAATCGCGGGCGGCACCGTTGCCGCCACCACCGCCGCCACCACCACCGCCTCCCCCGCGCTGGCCGAAGGCGACCTGAATATCGCGGAAGGTGGCTTCGGCGCGGAGCAGATAGCGGAGGGCTTCCTGTTCCGGCGCGACGGCATCCTGCCACTTGGCGACCTTGAGTTTATCGGCGGCCGGGCCCATGGCTGCGCCGGCCTTTTGCATATCGTCGACGAAGCTCTTGAAAGATTCGCCGGCGTCTTCGAGCTGGCGGCTCTTCATGCGGTTGGCGAGCGAGTCGGCCTGTTCGCGCAGTTTGGACTGCACGGAAGCCAGGAAGGCGGCGTTTTCGGCGTCGGTGCCGCGTGCGCCGCGGCCCTTCAACTGGTTCCAGGTGGCGGTGATGATTTCCTTCTGGCGCTGGGAGATCTGGTTCTGCTGGTTGGCGTCGTCGCCGCCCCCGCCGCCACCACCTCCGCCGCCGTCATCCTGCGACTGGGTGTAGTTGCGCTCGAAGGGCTGGGCTTCGATGAAAAACATGTCGGTGGTGGTGGTCTTGCGGGCGTCCCTGGCGGTGGCGTAGAGGCTGACGATGTCGCCGGGCTCGACCTTGAAATCCTCGAGCGAGAGGACGGTGGAGCTGGAGGAAGCCTTGGCGTTCACATTGGAAAGCAGGGCTACCGTTTTTTCGGGAGCGCCGTTAACGGAGTAATGGAGCTCGACGGACTTGAGGGCGAAATCGTCCCTGGCGTCGATCGAGACGGTGACTTCCTCGATGGGGCTGGCTTTGAAATCGTGGCCGGGCCGGGTAATGCGCACCTCGGGCGGCTGATCTTTCTGGGCCTCGATGAAATAGTCTTCGCTGAGGCGAACGTCTTCGCCGCCCTCGACGGCGGCGACGTGGTAGAGGCCGTCCTTGTCAATCGGCACGATGGCGGCGAGCGTGCCATCGCCGCTCTTGCGGAGCGATATCTTGGTGCCGTCTTCGAGGAGGATGGCGCCGTTAGCCAGGGGGCGATCGGTCCGGATGACGACCTCGGCGGTGGTGCCTTCAACGGCGCGGAGGTCGCCGCCGGGATCTTCGACCTGATCCTTCATTTCCGCCCAGGCGGGGAAGCGGTAAGTGACTTTGATGTTCTTGACGTTGGGTAAGTCGACCACATTGAGCTTGTAAGTGGGAGACTTGACGCCGCCGGCCTCGACGTAATACTCAAGGGTTTCGGGGACGCCGGCGATCAGGAACTGGTAAGACGAGCCGCCGGGGGCGGTGCGCATTTCGGCCTGCTCCCACTGGGAGGCGCTGGAGTACCTGGCAAAAAAGCGGACCTTGGGAGCGGAGAAGCCGCCGAGGGCGGCGGAGATCAACTGGTCGGCGCGTTTGCGGACGGTGCGGTTGCCGGGATCGACCTGGATGGAATAATAGGGCTTCAGAGTGCCCTTGGGCAGGCCGCCCCAGAGGAGCGAAGTGCCGTAGCCGAGGAAGCCAGGGCCGGAGATGCCGAGCCAGATGAGCGCGGCGATGACGAAGATGGCGGCGGAAGAAAAGCTGAAGATCCAGGAACTGCGGGTGACGTGGCGCGGAGCGGCCTGGCTGGCGACGGCGAGGGTGTCATCGGCGAGTAATTCGAGGAATGGATCGGCGGGATTCTGCTCAACGCGTTCGGTGAAAGTGAGCAAGCGCTCTTCAAATTGCGGGTAGCGGGCTTCGGCGGCGCAGGCGGCGCGGCGGCGGTTGAGGCGGATGACGGGAACGATGAGCGCGGCAGCGAGCGCCAGCGCGAGGCCAATGAAGAGCAGGACGCGCGCACCCAGGACGCTGCCGTTCGAGAAGGAGAAGTGATTGGCCATCAAGACGGCCAGAACGGTGAGCGCCAGCGCGGCCAGGGCGGTGACGGCGGCTCCGCGGGTGAATGCCAGCAAGCGCATGCGCCGCTCAACGGCGCGCAAATAATCAGACAGCCGGTCCAAAGATTTCATGCGGCCTCTTTATCGACAGACAGATGTTGATTGCCCAGCAGCGACTCGGCCACCGTTAATGCCAGCACCAAGAGCATGACGTACCACCAGAGGGAAAGGGGCTTTTGTTCCCCAGCGACGGACCCTCCCGCTTCCACAGTGCCGTTGGCTGTATTCTGCCACAAAGCGAGGGTCTCCGGCGGAGCGGGCGTGAGATCGGACTCATGGCGGTCCGCGTTGACGGCCACCAATTCATTGCGGCCGTTGGGCCGGCGGATGTCGTAGAAGCCGGCCATGGTGAACTGGATGTTCTGCGCCTTGGTGGCTTCGTCGAGGGAAAGGGCGCGCTCGCCTTTCGGGTCGAGCACATCGACGGCGGCGCCCTTTTCGCGGGACTCGCGGAGTTCGGCGAAGGAATCGACCAGGACGCTGGGGGGTCCGGAATCGATGCGGGCGAGGTAACGGGCGGTCTGATCGACGAAGGGTACGAAGGAGGCGTGGAGCGGAAAATCGTTGCTGATGTTATCGAGGGTGGAAGCGAAAACCAGCACGTGGCCTTCGCCGATTTGCTGATCGAGCAGCAGGGGGGTCTGATCGGTGAGGCGGGCGACGATGCGCGCGCCGGCCGGGGTGACCTTGATGGCCTGGTAGAACTTGACGTCGTCCCAGCGGTCGTCCTTGAGGATGGAGGGATGGGAGGTGTCGAGCCAGGCGGCGGATTGAAACATTTCGCCTTCGCGGCCGGAGTAGTGGGAGCCTTCGATGGTTTCGCCGGAGACCGGGACTTTGCCGCGAGCCACACTGCGGTGGCCGAGGGCCACGAAGACGGAGCCTCCGCCGCGGACGTAATCGCGCAACTGGTTTTCGAAGGCGACTGGAATAGCGCCGACGTCGGAGAGCACGACGAAGGCGTAATGCGAAGGATTGAGATTGCCGGTCTGGTCGGGAGTGGCGGGATCGATTTCGAGAGCGGCCTGGCCGGCGGCTTCCAGGGCGGTCTTGAAGTAGAGCATGCCGGCATTGGCGTCGGGCTCATGGACGAAAAGGATGTGGCGGGGGTCGGCGCGCTCGATGGAGAAATAGAAGTGGTCGTCGGCAGGGAGCGAGTCGGCGGAATCGATTTTGACTTCGCCCTTGTTGCGGCCGTAGGGGACTTCGAGCGAATTGAACTCGACGGTGGCGCGGCCGCCTTCGGGGACCTCGACGGTTTTGGTTTCGACGGTGCGGCCGTTCAAAATGAGCGAGACGTTGCGGATGTCCTTGCGGGTGGCGAAGCCGGCGACGGTGGCGAGGACGCGGTTCTTGCGGTTGTCGAAGACGCGGCGCGGGGCCACCACGTTGTCGACCGTGAAATTGGGGGTGTCGGGCTTGCCGATGCGGTGGGGCTCGAGCCGGACGTTGGCGTTGAGGCGGAGGTCGTTGAAATTGGAGGGCATGCCGGACTGCTGCATGTCGGAGAAGAGATGCACGGTGAGGGGCAGATGGAGCGATTGGGAAATGGAGCGGGCGGTGCGGGTCAGTTCGGCGAAGGAGGTGCGCTCATCGGAGGGTTCGATGGCGTCGATGGAGGCGTTGAGGGAGGAGTGGTCGTCGGTGACTTCGCTCATCACCTGGACGCGAGCGCCGAAGGCGAGCACCTGGGCGCGTTCGCCGGGGTGGAGGGCGCCGGCCAGGGATCGGGCTTCCTGTTTGGCCTGGTCGAGGCGGCCGGAGGCGCGCATGCTGAGCGAATGGTCGATGGCGAGGACGGTGATTTCGTTGGAGCGCGAACGGGGCGGGATGGCCTGGCGCACGAAGGGGTGGGCGAAGGCCAGAACCAGCAGGAGGACCAGCGCCGTGCGCAGGGCGAATAAGACAAAATAGCGCAGGCGGCGATGCTTGATGGAGCTTTGGGTGCGCTTCTCAAAGAACATCAGGGAGCTGAAAGGCAGCGGCGTGGTTTTGTGCTTGCGCAGGAGGTGCAGCCAGACGGGAAGGCCGACTGCGGCGGCGCCGGCCAGGAACCATGGGGTCAGGAAGCCCATCTAGTGTCCTGTCTCCTTGTGGGGTGAGCAATCCTGCCGGCGCGCCGGCTGAAAGCCGGCGGCAGCCAGGATTGGCTGCCCCACAGAGCAGCGGAGCCGCAACCAAACGACCGAAGAAAAGACTTCAACGCGGAGGCGCGGAGGCGCGGAGAAAGGCAAAGAACAAAAACCAAAAGAGGGAGTGAGCAGGATGCAGCACTTGTGCCTGCCTGCGGAGGAAGCGGAGGACGCGGAGAAATCTTCGCAGGGGGAGAAGAATTCAAAGGGGTGTAATACATCGGAAATTCGAGCGGGCCGCATACTACAGTCTCCCTTTGCGCACGGAGAGATATTCGCGAAGGCCTTCATCGAGGGGACGTTCGGTGTTCATCAGGAAGTAGTCGAGGCCGTGGCTGCGCGCGGCGGAGCGGAGGGCTTCGATATGGGAATCAATCTTGCGGCGATACTCGTTGCGGGCGTACTCGGGGGAGACTTCGAGCGAAGTGTGAGAGTCTTCCATGTCTACCAGCATGACGGGCTCGCGGAACTTGGGCTTGATCTCCTGGGGATCGAGAATGTGGAAAAGGATGACTTCATTGCCGCGGTAGCGGAGGGGCTCGACGGTCTTGATGATGGTGGCGGGGTCCTCATAGAAATCGGAGAGGACGACGACGATGCCGCGGCGGTGGAGAAAGGTCTGGAAATGGACAAAGGGCGGGGCGAAATCGGTATGGGTGCCGGGCTCGACCTTTTCGATGGCGTGGAGCAAGCGGAAGAGCTGGCCCTGGCGCGTGGAGGGCGCGACGTAATTGGAGACATCGGCGTCGAAGACGATGAGGCCGGCGGCATCGCGCTGCACGTTGGCCATGTAACAGAGAGAAGCGGCCACGAAGCGGGCGTAATCCAGCTTGTGAACGGCGTGGGAGCCGTAGGCCATGGAGGCTGAGGTGTCGAGCAGGATGAGCAACTGGGAGTTGGTTTCGCCGCGGTACCTTTTGAGGAAGCACTTGCCGGTGCGGGCGAAGACATTCCAATCGACGTGGCGCAAGTCGTCGCCCTGGGAGTAGGCGCGGTACTCGGCGAACTCCTGGGAGAAGCCGAAGTCGGGCGAGCGGTGAAGGCCCGCGACGAAGCCATCGACGACGGTCTTGGCGACCAGGTCGAGGCCGGAGATGGAGGCGAGAGTCGCGGGATCGAGGAAGCGCTGAAGCATGAGCGGGGCCCCTTATTGGCTGGGCGCGGCTTTCCATTCGAGGATGCGCTTGAGGATGTCGTCCTGTTTCAGGCGGTCC
>JBEKQS010000236.1:0-8994 GCA_049519475.1 Bryobacteraceae bacterium
ACCACCTGACCCGGAGAGACATAATACAGCGGCGCGGGGGTTCCGTTGACGGTCACCTGGACGTTTCCGAGCGTGGTGGCCAGGGGCGCACCGGGCGCGGTGGCCGGTGCGGTCGCCAGGCTGGTCCCGTAGATGTCGGCGAGGGTCCCCGGGGAGACTGCGGCGGACGTGCCCGCGTGAATGACTATTCCACCCGGGTCGATGGCAGGCCGCGCAGTTGGGCTGGCTGAAGACAGTGCCGCGGAGACGGAAGTGTATGCCGGCTTGGAATGGTACTGCTCATCGAGCAACAGTCCCGCACCGTAGCCCGGGAAAGAGCCGGGAATCCAGGAATGGAGATCGGTGACTCCCCAGGTGAGAAACGCCGTGCAATTCGAGTTGGCCTGGCATGCCGCGAGCACATTCTGATAGAGCGTGGCCTGGGAAGCCAGATCGGCGGCGGACGCGTGGCCGTTGGTATCCACCGCAAGCCGGACGTCCATCTCGGAGACGTGGACTTCCAATCCGAGTGCCCCGAGCCGCGCCATGTTGGCTGAGATATCGCCCTCGCTCGGCGCCCCCTGCAACGTCAGGTGCATCTCCAATCCGACGCCATTGATCGGCACGCCGCGGCTGATCATCCCCTGCACCAGGGCGTAAATCGCGTCGGATTTTGCGCCCAACCCCTCGCCGCCGTAATCGTTATAGAACAGCTTCGCGTCGGGGTCGGCGGCGTGCGCCCATTGGAATGCCATGTCCAGGTAGCTACCGCCTAGTTGCTTATACCAGTACGAGGTTTCGTCAAGGCCGTAGGGCGCGGTGTTCGACTCCGCTTCGTTCACGACGTCCCAATCCACCAGTTCGCCCTTGTAGCGGCCCACTACGGCGCTGATGTGGTCCTGCAGGATGCCGGCGGTTTGGGCGCCGGAATAGTTCCCGCTGGTGAGCCAGCCCGGGAGGTATGGCGCCCACACCAGGTTGTGCCCGCGCATTTTCATGGCGTTTGCCCGGGCGAAAGCGAGCAACTGATCGGCCGCGCAGAAACTGAACTGGTTCAGAGCAGGTTCGGTTTCGGCGAACTTCAGGTCGTTTTCCGGGACAATCAGACTGTATTCGCGTCCCAGGGCCTGCGCATAGTTTGGATCCGCGAAATAAGGAGCATCGGCCGCCGCGCCGATCAGAAGGCCGGGCGGAGCCGCCAGGTCCCGCAGGCCGGATCCGGTGCGGGTCGAAACCTGGAGATCGAGAGCGGACAACAAGGCATTCGAACCCGCCGGCATGGCCGCCGCCAAGGCCAGAACGTTGAGCGTATTCCCCGGCGCGACATTGAAGCCGAAATACATTTGCCCGGAGGCGAACAAGCCGGGGTCCGAGAAGCTCCCGATTTGCGACCCGTTGACGAACATTACGATCTGGCTCCCGATCCGCGCCACTTCGAGGTTGACCGGATCCGACGCGCCCGGCGGGAGCGAATAGGCTTGCGAGGTTGGATTCGCCGACGAGCCGGTCCAATAGTTCGCCACAATCATGTTGTTGGAGAGGCCGACGTCGAGCCGCTTGAGCCCGGTCCAATACAAACTCCCGGTGTTCAGCGTTCCCACCATGGTGAGAAAGGAACCCGGGGTCCCGGGATCCGAAAGCGTCGCCAGCACGCTGAAATCGCCTTGCACCTGGAGCAGAGGCCCGCTGGTGCTGATCACGGTGTTATAGCCGCTGCCGGGAGCCGAGATCGAGAGGGTATCGGCGCTGAGCGTGAGGCCCGTCACGCAGCTCCACTGGCCGGCCTGGATCATGTCCTGGCCGCCGGGCACGAATACCCAGCCGCTCCGGGGGGTGAGTGATGCCCCCCATCCATTCGAAACCGCAACGCACAAGCATAGGCCGAAAAGCCCGAGCCGGCTCCGCCTCCGCATAGCGAGTCATTGTACCACCGGGTTTCGCCACGGGCGGTAATACCAAGCACCTTTCGCCCGATTGATGTCTCAAGGACCCTCAGACCCCCGCTATCGCCGCCCTTGGCCCACCGTTCCGCACCTCTTCCGGGCACCCATCGCCGATGAGCTGGAAGTTCTGCACAAAGCGGGCGGCCAGCGTGGCGTACTTCCGGTCGTAGGCCTCGCGATTGGGCCAGGCCGCCGCCGGGTCCAGAATCTGCGCGGGCACGCCCTCGCATTCCACGGGGACCTCGAACCCGAATACCGGGTCCTGGCGGAACTCGACGGCGCTCAGTTTCCCCGTCAATGCCGCATTCAACAGCGCGCGAGTATAGCGGATGCTGATCCGCTTACCCACGCCAAACGGCCCGCCCGTCCAACCCGTGTTCACCAGCCAGCAGTCCGCGCCGTGCCGCAGCAGGCGCGCTTTCAGCATCTCCGCATAGCGATAAGGATGGTGCACCATGAACGGGCCGCCAAAGCAGGTACTGAAGGTGATCTCCGGCTCCGCGCCCAGCCCGATCTCGGTACCCGCGATCTTGCTGGTGTATCCCGAAATGAAATGGTAAATCGCCTGCTCCGGCGAGAGCCGCGCGATGGGCGGCATCACACCGCTGGCATCGCAGGTGAGAAACACCACGTTGCGCGGATGCCCCGCCATTTTGGGCGGCAAATAATTCTCGATGTAATCCAGGGGATAGGCCCCGCGCGTGTTCTCGGTCAGCGCATCGTCGTTGAGATCGAGCCGCCGCGAGAGCGGATCGAGCACCACGTTCTCCAGTATGGTTCCGAACCGCCGGGTGCAGGCGTGGATCTGCGGTTCCGCCTCCGGCGACAAGTTGATCACCTTGGCGTAACAGCCATCCTCGAAATTGAATACGCCGTCTTCGCTCCAGCCGTGTTCGTCGTCGCCCACCAGTTGCCGCGAAGGGTCCGCCGAAAGCGTGGTCTTGCCGGTGCCCGAAAGGCCGAAGAACAGGGCGGCGTCGCCAGCCGGGCCCACGTTGGCCGAGCAGTGCATGGGCAGCACGCCCTCGAGCGGCAGCAGAAAATTCAGTACGGTGAACACCGTCTTCTTGATCTCGCCGCCGTACTCCGAGCCGCCGATAATCGCCAGCCGCTCCGCAAAATTGATGATGATGAAGGTCTCGGTGCGCGTGCCGTCCATCATCGGCGAAGCCTGAAACGACGGCACCGCGATCACCGTGAACTCCGGCACGTGGCGCTTCAGCTCCTCCGTGCGGCGGATCTTCATGAACATGTTGCGGGCGAACAGGCTGTGCCAGGCCTTCTCCGTGACGACGCGGATGGGCATGCGGTAGCGCGGGTCGGCGCCCGCGTAGCAATCCTGCACGAACACGTCGCGGCCCTGCAGAAAGCCCTGGATGCGCGTCAGCAGCGCGCTGAACTTTTCCCCGCTGAACGGCCGGTTGTATTCTCCCCACCAGATGCGGTCCTCAGTGGAGTGCTCGCGGACGATGAACTTATCGGCCGCCGCCCGCGCCGTGTGCTTGCCCGTGGTCACCACCACCGGCCCCAGATGCGAGACGCGCGCCTCGCCGCGGAAGACCACCTCTTCGTACAACGACGCCGTCGGCAGGTTCCAGTAAACCCGGTGCAGATTCGTCAGCCCGTGGTTCTGCAGCCCGTAAATGCTCGCCAGCTTGCCCGCCTCCGGCTGCGCCGGAGATGGCAGATCTAAATAAGGATTCATCGCCAGTCCCTCACCAGCTTGCGGTCGCCCAGGAACATTTCGTTGGGCGCGCTCGGGTCGAGCGCCCAACGAATGCGCTCGATGCCTTCGGTCACCTCCCGCATGGCGCCGCAGAAACTCAGCCGCAGATGCCCCTCCATGCCGAACTCGCGCCCCGGCACGGTCACCACCCGCACCTTCTCGAGCAGCAATCGCGAGAGCTTCTGCGAGTCCTTCTCGTAGGCGCTGAAATCCGGGAAGCAGTAAAACGTGCCGCCCGGCTTGGTTACTTTCACCCCGTCCATGGCCGCGAGGCGGTTCACCATCACGTTGCGGTTGTTCTCGAGCGTCAGCCGCAAACTCTCGATCGACGACTGCACGCCGTTCAGCGCACCCACCGCCGCCCACTGCGATGGCGCCGCCGGCCCCGAGGTCTCCTGCGACTGTATGTTCGCCATGGCGCGGATCAGCTCGCGGTTGCCGATGGCCCAGCCGATGCGAAAGCCCGTCATCGCGTACATCTTCGACACGCAATTCACCACCACCAGCTTGGAGCTGTCCAGGTTGTGGACTTTGCTGAACCGGTAACAGTTGGTGGGCGCGCGGCCGTCGAAGATCAGGCGATTGTAAGTGTCGTCCATCACCAGGTAGAGGTTGCGCTGCTCGCACAACTCCACCACGCCCGCCACAAACTCCTCCGAGTACACCACCCCCGAAGGATTATTCGGGCTGTTCAGGATGATCGCCTTGGTGTACGGGCCCACCGCCTCGGCAAACTCCTCCACGGTGGGTTGGAAGCTGCCGTCACGCGCCGTCACCGGCACCGGCACGCCGCCCGCCAGCTTGACCATCTCCGGATAGCTCACCCAAAACGGAACCGGATAGACGACCTCGTCTTTGGGGTCGAGGATGGCGTGCAGCAGCACCATAATGGCCTGCTTGGCTCCGCTCGAAGCGATCACGTTTTCGGGCGCGGCCAGCCGCTGGTAATGTTCTTCCGTGTACCGGATGATGGCCTTCTTGAGCGCCGGAATTCCGTCCGCCGGAGTGTACTTCACGTCGCCGGTGGCGAGCAGCGCCGAGCAGCTCACGATGGCGTCCACGGGCGCCTTGCTCTTCGGCTCCCCTCCGCCAAGGTGTATGACGGGTTCGCCCTTTTCGCGAAGCAGCGCCGCCGTTTCGTTCAACTTCAGGGTTGGCGATTCACAAATCGATCGTGCCAGTTGGCTGAGACTCATGGCTCTCGTCCTTCGGATAGACTGGTCCCCTGGGTAATCCAACGGGGATCTTTAACAGTATATAAGATTGTGGCGTCCGATATACACCTTCGGGACGTGACATGGTGGAGCCAGGCTTTCAGCCGGCGCTCTTCGGGTGGCCGGAAGACGCCGGGCAGAAGCCCGGCGGCAGGCTGAAAGCCTGACCCCACAGGCACACCGGCGATTCCACTTTCATGTCGTGCACCCGGCGCCATCCTAAACTATAATTGATGTATAAGCGTTTATCCACCTACCTGTATAGGTGTCAGTATGCCAGAAGAAGCCGTCCGCTGGAACATCAGAGTATCGAGGGAAACCGATCTCACCCTGCGCACCTTTCTGGGCGCCCACGGCATGAAAAAGGGTGACCTCTCGAAGTTTATCGAGCAGGCCGTCCGCGCCCACGTTTTTCATCGCGCCGTTCAGGACATCAAAGCGCGTAACGCGGACACAGATCCTGGCGAGTTGCAGTCCCTCATCGAGGACACGGTGCGCGAGGTCCGCGCCGAACGTCGGGCCAAAGGAAAGACCGGCGAAACCTGATGCGGGTAGTGCTCGATACCAATATCCTGGTGTCGGCCCTCCTGATCCAAGTCGGGCATCCAGCCGCGATCTATCGAGCCTGGCAGGAAGGCCACTTCACGCTCCTGACCTGCTCGGGACAGCTCGACGAGTTGCAGGCCACGCTGTCCAAACCCGCTCTTGCCGCGCGCATTAAGCCCTATCAAGCCGGCCGCCTGGTTAACGAACTCAACGAACGTGCCGAGACCATCGGATCACTGCCGCGCGTCAAGCGCTCGCCCGATCCCACCGATGATTTCCTTCTCGCCCTATCCGAAGCGGGTAGAGCCGATTACCTGGTGACAGGCGACAAGAGCGGACTTCTGGCCCTCGCCCGTCACCAGGCCACACGGATCGTATCCGCGCGCGATTTCATCGCGTTATTCGGGTGAGCGCGGGGGCGCTGTCCTGCCTCGACGGCGGCATTGCCCGTCTCCGCTTCACCGGCACACGCAGATTAACATGCACTCCACAGAGGCCCAGGGAAAAGGGGACATTTCTACTTTGCCTTGACACCTCGCCACCCCAGTTGCACAATTCCCGGCTATCGGTTATCATTTAATAGTTTCGCGAGAACAAGCTCTACTCCTGCGCTACCACCCGTCTGTTGGCGGGTCCGTCCGGGGGTGAGGCCCCGAGGTTCAACCGGTCTTGCACTGAATTGAACATGGGCCTGTCTTATAGCAGGTAATCCTCGCAGTTGTGGTTTGAATTAATTTTGCTGGAATCCGCTTTCGGGGCTCCGGCTGGCGAGTGGGTTGCTCCACTTTGATTTTCTAGGCAAAAAGGAAGATTCGTGCCGACGTTTAACCAACTTGTGCGTAATGGGCGGAAACCGCCACGGTGGAAGACCTCGAGCCCGGCGTTGAATAGCTGCCCGCAGAAGCGCGGGGTTTGTACGCGCGTGTACACCTCTACCCCGAAGAAGCCGAATTCGGCGCTGCGCAAAGTGGCGCGCGTGCGGCTCACCAACGGGATCGAAGTGACCACCTATATCCCGGGTGTGGGCCACAATCTGCAGGAGCACTCCATTGTGCTGATCCGCGGGGGCCGCGTGAAGGACCTCCCGGGCGTGCGCTATCACGTGATTCGCGGCGCGCTGGACACCGCCGGGGTGGCGAATCGTAAACAAAGCCGATCGAAATACGGGGCCAAGAGGCCCAAATAGGTAACGTATGCCACGCAGAAGAAGAGCCGTAATTCGTGAAGTGCTGCCGGACGCGGTCTACAACTCCACGCTGGTCGAGAAGTTCGTGAACTCGATGATGTGGGAGGGAAAGAAGAACACGGCGCAGGGCATTTTTTATGATGCCATGGACAAGATCCGCGAGCGCACCAGCGACGATCCACTGAAGGCTTTCAAGAAGGCCGTGGAGAACACCAAGCCGCTGCTGGAAGTGAAAACCCGCCGCGTGGGCGGCGCCAACTACCAGGTGCCCATCGAAGTGCCGCAGAACCGGCGCACCTCGCTGGCCATGCGCTGGATCATCACCAACGCGCGAACGCGCCCCGAAAAGGGCATGGCGGAGAAGCTGGCCAATGAGTTGAACGACGCCGCCAACTTGCGCGGCGGCGCGATTAAGAAGAGAGACGACGTCCACCGCATGGCGGAAGCGAATAAGGCTTTCGCGCATTACCGGTGGTGAGGAAGGAGCCAGAAGTCAGAAGTCAGGAGTCAGAATCTCCGGCTTCTCGCGCTGGTTCAGTGGAATTTAGGATAGGAGATTATTTGAAGGGAGCGGGACGAGCGGCGGCAGAGGCATTCTAAACTTCTGACTCCTGACTTCTGACTCCCCAAGGTTTTTATGGCTAGAATGGTCCCACTCGATCGGATGAGGAATATCGGCATCGCCGCACACATCGATGCCGGTAAGACCACTACGACCGAACGCATCCTCTATTACACGGGACGTACCCATAAGCTGGGAGAAGTCCATGAGGGCACCGCCACCATGGATTGGATGGAGCAGGAGCAGGAACGCGGCATTACGATTACGTCGGCGGCCACCACCTGCGAATGGCGCGACATCCAGATCAACATCATCGATACCCCCGGGCACGTGGATTTCACCGCCGAGGTGGAGCGCAGCCTGCGCGTGCTGGATGGCGCGGTGGCGCTCTTTGATTCTGTTGCCGGCGTACAGCCGCAGTCGGAGACCGTGTGGCGGCAGGGCGACAAGTACAAGGTGCCGCGCATTTGCTTCGTGAACAAGATGGACAAGAACGGCGCCGACTTCGAGCACGTTCTGGACACTATTCGCAAGCGCTTGGGCGCGCGTCCTGTGGCGTTGCAGATTCCCATCGGCGCAGAAGCTAATTTCAAGGGTGTCATCGACCTGATCGAGATGCGGGCCGTTGTGTGGCACGACGAAACCATGGGTGCGGAGTTTTCCGTCGAGCCGATTCCGGCGGCGCTGCAAAAGAAGGCCGAGGCCTTCCGCCTGCAATTGATCGAAGTCATTGCCGAAACCAACGATCTGCTGCTGGAGAAGTTTCTCCAGGGCGAAACGCCATCGATTGCGGAATTGAAGGCCGGCATCCGCCAGGCCACCATCGATTTGAAGGTCTTCCCGGTGCTGTGCGGCAGCGCCTTCAAGAACAAAGGCATCCAGACACTGCTGGACGCAGTGGTCGATTACCTTCCCAGCCCTCTGGATAAGCCTCCGGTCGAGGGCATTGATCCCCGCCATCATAGCCATATAGAGAAGCGCAAGCCGGACGACAATGAGCCGCTTGCCGCCCTGGCCTTCAAAATCATCAACGATCCCTTCGGTAAGCTGGGTTTTGTCCGGGTCTACTCCGGCTCGCAATCCCCGCACCGGCAAGACGGAGCGCATCGGCCGGCTGGTGAAGATGCACGCCGACAAGCGCGAGGATGTGAGTGAGATTCTCGCCGGCGACATCTGCGCCTGCGTGGGCATGAAGGATCTGAAGACCGGTGACACCCTGTGCGCGCCGCATTTCCCCATCGCGCTGGGCGCAATTACTTTTCCAGAGACGGTAATTTCAGTCGCTATCGAGCCCAGGACCAAGGCCGATCAGGAGAAGATGGGCGTTGCCTTGGCGCGGCTGGCCGACGAGGACCCTACCTTCAAGGTGCGGACCGATGAAGATTCCGGACAGACGATCATCAGCGGCATGGGCGAACTGCACCTGGAGATTCTGGTCGACCGCATGAGGCGCGAGCACAAGGTTGAGGCCAATGTGGGCGAGCCCAAAGTGGCTTTCCGCGAGACTATCCGCAAGAAGGCCGAGGCGGAGGGCAAGTACATCCGCCAGACCGGCGGCTCGGGCAACTACGGCGTTTGTGAGTTGCGTGTCGAGCCCAACGCACCGGGCGCGGGCTACGAGTTTATCAACGCAATCAAGAGCGGCTCGATTCCCAAGGAGTACATTAAGCCCATCGATCAGGGCGTGCAGGGCGCGCTGGAGCTGGGCATCCTGGCCGGCTACCCCATGGTGGACGTGAAGGTAACGCTCTTCGACGGCAGCTACCACGAAGTTGATTCCAACGAAATGGCCTTCAAGATAGCCGGCTCCATCGCTTTCAAGGAAGCCGCGCGCAAGG
>JBEKQS010000237.1:0-8131 GCA_049519475.1 Bryobacteraceae bacterium
GAGACAATCTAACCTTACGAAGTATGTGCCCTTCTAGTCCTCATCGCCATGAAACCGGCCAGCGCCAGCAGCAACGCCAAGACCCCGATTCCCACCGTAGACAATGCGGGAACGGTTACGGGGGGTGTAGTTATCGTTGTGGGGAGCACGGCCGCTTCCAGAATGCTAACGTCTATGGCGGTGGACAGCGTATCGCCCCAGCTAGAGTAGCCAGTCCAATACTTATTCCCTCCCCCGTCGGTGGAAATCTGGGTATTAGGAGCCGCCGCGGGATAGCTTCCGGTCCCATTCACCAGCCACTCGTTATAGTCTTCCCACCAGCTACAGACGCCGCCGCTTTGGGAAGTTGCGCCGGGCCCGTTGCCGGCGCCCACTCCGCAATCGGTCAGTTTGTTGGTGATGTGCGCGGTGTCGGCCAAACCATAATTCGCACCCACACCCTTATAGGTCGCCCACATGCCGTAGGGATGGCCAAAGTTGCCGCCATAGCCGTTTGCGGCCGTCTTCCAACTTGTGTTCATAAAGCTGACCACGCCGGCATTCGGGGTTTGGCCCGCGTATGAGTTAGACACGAGCCAGCCACCGTTTTCGCCGTAAGTGGGCCCGATGCTGCAAGCGCCTGTGCCCGGGGTGTAACAGGCCGCGCCGCTACTGTTAATAATGCTGTTGGCGAGGTAGGTCTTCAGATGGGTCTTGACATATCCCGGGGTGACGGCGCCCACACTCTCGTCATAACCGCACGCAATGGCCCCCCACTGGGTGGTGGACATGTCCGCCTGGGTGTAAGTCGAGGGGATGGAATAACGCCAACCGCCATCATAAATGACGTTGGCAAGGGATCCCTGCTGAGCTGCCGCATAAGCATTCGTGATGCCTTGGGCGACCTGGACCCATGTCAACCCACCCAGGGGGTGGCTTACGCTCTGAGGGTTGCTATCCGCCACGGCGCCGGCGCCTTGCGTCAGAGCAAAGGTAGCAAGCGCCTGAGCCACGAAGCCGGTGGCATAGGTAGGCTCACCGCTTATGTTCCAATAGATGGCTGTGCAATTGCCACTGCCGCCAGGGCAAATGTTCACGCCGTCGGTATTGACAGAGACGCTTTGAGTGCTGGCATTGGCCAGGAGGTAGGCGACGGCGTTGGCTATGTCGGTCTGGTAGGCGGTCGTCTTTGCGGCAGGCCAGTCGGCCACCCGTGCCATAAACGCAAATATGGACATTGCAGTGTAAGCATCCTGGTACGAGCCGCTGCACCCGCTGGTGGACCAGGATCCAAAAGTGGAGCCGGCGGTTTTGCACTGCACGTAATCCAAGTGGGCCAGACCGCCTTGGATCGCCGCCAGTTTTTGCGCTTCGGTCGCCGCCGTCGCGGTTGGCGTCCATGCTGCACACGCCAGCAAGATCACGCCGAAAAGTATCAGGGCTCTCTACATTATTTCCTCCAGGTAAGGCAAGGCATTGCCACGAATTGAGTCTATTTACGAGCCAAGCTACAGTCTATATACCAAAATCAGATAGACAAGTCCACAGTTTTGCGTTATTAGGGCAAAGATTTGCTGAAGAATCCTGAAGCCAGCGCTCCCCAAAGAGTTTTCCTCAGGGGAATCCCTGATGGGACGGTCTGGCGGAGGCTGCCGAGACCGAGACCGCGGAGAGTGATGGCGGTGCGAATTCGTGCTAAATTCGCTCGTATGGCAATCCAGGCGGGAAATCGCGTCGGAGCTTCGATTCTCATTGCCGGCCTCCTCGTGGGCACGGCGGTTTGGGTGTCTGGCCGTCACCCTGCCGTGCCGGCGCGGACCATGCGGTTGGGACTGACGCTGCCCTCCGACGATCATTTCGGCGGTTCTACGTGGATGTTTCCTGCTATCTCAATCTCGCCCGACGGAGCGCATGTTGCTTACGTGGCAACGCACAATGGCATCGCGCAACTCTATCTCCGCGATACGGCCGAATCCGATGGCCGGCCGCTTCCGGGCACCGGCGGCGCGCACACTCCGTTCTTTTCGCCGGACGGGAAGTGGCTGGGCGCGGTGGTGGGCACAAAGGTGGTGAAGTTCCCCGTTGCGGGCGGTGGGGCTGTGACCCTTTCCTCGATTCCTTTCGAGGTTTACGGCGCATGCTGGGCGAACAACGGCTGGATCTATTTCGGCTCGGAAGCACCCCTCGGGTTGGTGAAGATACCCGTAGCGGGCGGAACGACGCTCGGGGCATCGTACGTCGACGATGGCAATCACGAGACGGATCATCGTTTCCCGGAAGTGCTGCCTGGCGCGCAATGGATTCTCTTCGCGGCCCGGAAGACCACTCAAACTTTCGACGAGGCCGATATCATCGCGGAATCGCTCAAGAACGGGAAGCGCCAGACGATTCTCAAGGGGGGCACGAATCCGCATTACATCCCGACCGGCTATCTGGCCTTTGTGCGCGCCGGCATGCTGATGGTGGTGCCGTTCGATCCGGTGAAATTGCAGGTCAAGGGCGAACCAACGGCGGTGGAGCGCATAATGGAGAACCCCCTCACCGGGGCCAGCCAATACGACGTTTCGGCAGCGGCCACGCTGGTGTATCTTCCAGGCGATGTGACGTTCGGAGAACGCGAACTGGTGTTTGTGGACCGCGGCGGCGCTGCGCGCCTTCTCACAGCCAAAAAACGGCCGTACGAGGAGGTAGCGCTCTCACCCGATGGGCGGCTACTGGCTGCCACCATTGGAGGTCCGACGACGGACATCTGGATCCACGACATTGCATCCGGCGCCGAGACGCCATTCACTTCCGGTGGGGGGCATCGCAGCCCGGCGTGGGCCGCCGACGGGAAACGGATTGCCTACAGCGCATACACGGGAGGGGAAGAGGCTTGGGTGATTGACCGGAAGCCGGTAACTGGGAATGGCGCGGAGGAGAAGGCGATGTCGTCAGAGACGCCGATTTGGCCATGGTTCTCATCCAAGGACGGCCACGCGCTTGTGATGGAGGGACCAGGTCGCACTGGCCACCACGGCGCTTCGACGCAACTGGATTCCCAGGAAATCCCGGTAAACCTGACACCCAGGGACTTCGACGAGGAATGGGCGCAAGTTTCACCGGACGAAGGCTGGCTGGCCTACAATTCCGACGAGTCGGGCCGGCAAGAGGTGTATGTCGCAACCTTTCCGGGACTTAATTCGAAAGTTCAAGTCTCCACCGAAGGCGGCCGGCACCCGCAGTGGTCTGCCAATGGGAAGGAACTTTATTACCTGATGAGTTCGCCCGCGGATGCCCCGCGCCCGCTTGCGCAGCGCGCGAGGCTGATGGCCTTGCCCATTGAAACTTCGCCGGCACTCAAAGCCGGAACACCGCACATGTTGTTCGAAGGGCCGTATTTCGAGGGCGGGCACGACTACGCGGTTACTCCGGATGGCAAAGGGTTCATCTTCATTCGCGAGAGCCAGCAGGGATCGGGTCCCGGTGAGATGAAGGTGGTGCTCAACTGGGCGAATGAGCTGAAGGGTCACGGGCCGGTGAATTGACGGCGGCGCCAATTTCGCGTTCCACGTAGAAGCTCAGCGCATTGTCGCCTTGCCTCACTACGCGCGTGCGGCCGAGCGGGCCTTGGCGCTCTGAAATAGACGGAATGTGCCTCCAGGAGATTTAAAGCCTTGTGTCAGGAAACTAAACCCGGTAGTATTATGGAATACTAGACCCGATAGTTGTCAGGCCACGGGGGCCGAGGTTTGGGATCTTGGTTCGTACCTTAACTGGCGGTTGCAGTGGGGCGAAAATCATGTTGGGCAGGAGCAAAAAGTGACGAAAAGACTTTCGTGGTTTCTGATGGCGGCGGGATGCCTCCTCCTGGTGTTTCTGGGGGTGAGCCATTTTGGTCCGGCCTGGCCGGCCTCGGCGGCGGTGAGCTTCATTTACGGCAATAGTTACGGCAGTACCCCTTACGTTCTCAAAATGAACCCGGGCACGGTTACCGTAGCAGACTCGTTCACGAATTTGAGCGGAAGCAACGGCCGGGGCGTGGTGGTAGTCAGCGGGGTCATGTACTACACGTCGGCCAGCACCCCGAATATTTTTTCCTATACCATTGCCACCCACACGAACAACGGCTCGCTATTCTCCATCCCCGGCGTGTCGGGCCTTTCGACCATAGCGTTTGACGGGACCAATTTTTGGGTCGGCGACTACAGCGGGACTAATCGGGCATTCCTGTACAGCATGTCCGGAACGTTGCTCTCAACGATCCATCTAGCCAACTGCGGGACAAACTGTGACGGCCTTGAGTACTTTCTGCAAGGCGGGACCACTCCCCGCCTGATTTCGAACGAGGGGGACCCGGTATCCCCTTACGACATTTACGACCTCAATGGCAATGTGGTGTCGTCCCATTTCATCACTACCCCGTGGGGAACGTCAGCGTCCGGAATTGCTTATGACGGGACGAACTTCTACGTTTCCGACATCTTTAACAGCAAACTCGGTTACTTTAATGGCACGACCGGTGCTTTCATTTCCGACACAGCGGTCACCGGAGCGCCGAGCGGCTATCCTCCGGCATTCGAAGACCTTTCCGCCGACTACAGCATCACTCTCGGCACACCTCCGGCGCCAACAGTGCCGACGCTTTCAGAGTTTGGCCTCCTGCTGTGCGCCATTCTCCTGCTGGCTTCGGGCGTGATCTTGAACCGCCGGAGATCAGCCAAGGCGTAAAGGGCTTCAGAATTGTGGATGGAAGAGAGGAACAACCAAAAATGAAACCGATCATAATGACTGTGGTGCTGTCGTTGGTAGCAGTTCTTGGAGTGATGGGGCAGACGGAAGCGCGCCAGGCGCCGGCGACAACGCCGACGCTGAAGTGCGCGGGGCCGGCCGGCACAGCGTGCACGCAGCAACGCGTGCACGATTTGGCGGCGGCGGCCCAGGCGGCCGGCAAGGGTTCGCGCGCGTCTCTGGCGGCGATCAAGACCCTTTCACTGGCTTCGTCCGACGGAACCTTGAAGTGCGTGCAGACGAACGGACAACGCTGCACGGCTGAGCAAGCCCAATCGTTGTACGAAATTGGCCGGGCGATCAACGTGACGGTCAGTTTTTCCGGCAGCAACTCCAAGTAGCCCGCCGGTAAGCCCGGGCGCGGAGGCCCTCTGCTTCACTGCTGCAAACGCGGCGTGCGGCTGGCCTTGGGTCGTGAGCCGAAGGACTCTGGAATCAGAGAACCAGGGGTAAGCTCATTGCATAGGAAAAAAGCCGTGGTTGCCGCCTGCGTGGCAACCGTGTTTGTGATGGCCGGATGCCGCAGATCGCAGCCGGTGAAGGATAGTCCCAAGAGTACGGGCAGCCGGGCAGCCGCAAAAGGCGGTCCGGAACTCAGTCAGCCTGCCTCGGATCTCAAGGCTGAGCAAGTGGCAGCCCTGGAAGCCGCCCTTACCAAGGACCCGGAAAACATCGCCGTCAGAAACAAGCTGGTGCTCTTCTATTTCGAAAGAGGCGACACGGTGGTTGGCCGGCAGGCGACCATTGAAGCCCGCCGCCGCCACATTCTGTGGCTCATCCAGCATCATCCTGAAAATAGGGCGGCGCGTGCCTGGTGGGCGCGAATTCTCACCGCGCCCGGCGACCTGGATCCCGATCCCATCGGCTACCAGGAAGGTAAGGAGCTTTGGCTGGCGCAAGCAGATCGGCCCGGCGTGACCGTCTCCGTTCTATCGGGCGCGGTCAGGTTCTTGCGCGCGAACGATAAGCCGCTGGCGGAGAAAATGCTGCTGCGCGCGCAGACGCTGGAGCCCCAAGGCCCTTGGAGCGCCGAATTGGGCCGGCTGTACTACGAAGTTCTGGTGGGCGCCAACGCCACAACGCCCGAGGGTTTGGTTCGTTCGGTCAGCCTGACCGATGCGCACGGCCTGTACGCCAAGGAAATCCGCAAAAAGCTGACTCTCTCCACCGACGTGACGCTTCTGGCCACGACGGGGGAAGCGTTGGGCCATTGGGGCCGGGCGTTGTATGAGAATCACAGCATCGATTTCGATCCGGTAGCCTTGGCAAGGACATACCTTGACAAGGCGTTGCAAATCGACCCGCAATCGATACTGACACATCAGATCTCGAACACCATTCGAGCCCTGGACCGCGGTGGGCCAATCCCGAGCATCCCCAAGGATTCGACGCCGGAGGCACAGTACCAGGCAGTGACCGGCTTACCGGAGGCCCAACGCTACTTTCGGCTGTCGCTGGTGGCGGAAGCCGCCTACACCTACGGCGAACAGGCCGACGCCAGACACGACGCGGCGCGGGCCAAGGCGGCCTTCGAAACCGCCCGAAAAGGCGCCCAACAGGCCTTGCAACTGGCGCCGAGCTTCCGCACCGATCGCGATTACGGCACGGCCCTCTATAACGCCAACATGGTCCTGGGACTGCTCGCGATGCGCGCCGGCAACAGAAATGCCGCGGTTCAATCCATGCTGGATGCCTCCAGGGCGCCCTCTACGGAGGAACTGGCCTATTCCGGAACGGACTTCACTCTCAAGCTGCCCGAGTGGCTGTTCAAAGACGGCGAGCGCAATTCGGTGGCTGAATTCCTAGACCGATTTGCCGAGGTAAGCATCTGGCAGAAGGGCTATCTGACTGAATCGGCCAAGGCGATACGGAGCGGCAAGAAGCCTCTCTGGGTGCTGAAGTAGGTTGCGGCGGCGCTTCGTGCCGGCCTGTTCCGGATAAAACAATCCCGCGATTCCCGCCGGGATCTTACATGCCGCTACGCTGCGTAAAAGCTCAGCGCATTGTCGCCTTGTCTCACCACCCGCGAGCGGCGTAGCGGCGTTTGCACCTCCGGCAACGCCAGCCGCACGGAATGCTGCACCACCGCGATCTCCGGCGGAGCCTGCGCCAGCAATTCCAGCAAGGCCGGGTATTCCCGCTCGAGGCCGTAAGGCGGATCCAGAAACAGGATTTCCGCGGGATGCCGCGGCAGGGTCAGCAGCACCGGCCCCGGAACCACCGTGGACCGCCGCTCCACGCCGAGCGAGGCCAGGTTCTGGCGAATGGTCTCCAGCGCGGCGCGGTGCTTCTCCAGGAAAAAGACATGCGCGGCGCCGCGGCTGAGGGCTTCGATGCCCACCGCGCCGGTGCCCGCGTAGCCATCCAGGAACGTTGCGCCGGCGATGCGCGGCCCGAGAATGTCGAACAGCGTTTCGCGCAGACGGTCGGGCGTGGGCCGGGTGGCGTCTCCGTGGAGGCTCTTCAAGCGGCGCGAACGGAATTCTCCGGCGATCACCCGCATCAGACCGTCACCAATCCATAGCGCCTTTGCCAGTGGTCGCGAATGTAGGCCACGGCGCTTCGCAGGGCCTCTTGGGAGGGCGGCCGCGCAATGAAATCCACGGCCTCACGCCGCGCCACTTCCAGAATCTCGGCGTCGCGTAAAATGTTGGCCACGCGCAACGAAGGGAGTCCAGCCTGTTTCGTCCCGAAGAACTCGCCGGGACCGCGCAGCTTCAAATCCATTTCCGAAATATAGAAGCCGTCGGTGGAGTCCACCAGCGTCCGGATGCGTTCCCGCGCCGCATCGTTCATTTTTTCCGTCACCAGGATGCAATAGCTCTGCGCGGCGCCGCGGCCCACGCGTCCGCGAAGCTGGTGCAGTTGCGCCAGTCCGAACCGCTCCGCCTGCTCCACCACCATCACGGTGGCGTTGGGCACATCCACCCCGACCTCGATCACGGTGGTGGAAACCAGGATCTGGATGTGGCCTTCCTTGAAGCGCTGCATGGCGGCTTCTTTTTCATCCGCGCCCAGCCGCCCGTGCATCAGCCCGACCGTGAGCGACGGAAAAACCTCGCGCGAAAGATGCTGGTACATTTTCTCCGCGGCCTTCATGGCCTGCGTCTCGGATTCCTCGATGACCGGGTACACCACGTAGGCCTGCCGCCCCTGGTCAATCTGGCTCTTGAGGAAGCTGTAGGCCTGTTCCACGCCATCGGCCGTGTAGTGTTTGGTCAGGATCGGCTTCCGCCCCGGCGGCAGCTCGTCGATCACCGATACGTCCAGGTCGCCGTAGAGCGTCATCGCCAGGGTGCGCGGAATCGGCGTCGCCGTCATCACCAGTACGTCCGGATGCAGGCCTTTCCGCACCAGCCCGAGCCGTTGCAGCACACCGAAG
>JBEKQS010000238.1:0-8068 GCA_049519475.1 Bryobacteraceae bacterium
CCGAATCCACTTGCGGCGCGATTTCCAGACGCACCGCAATCGTGGGGCCGGCCGCGAACGTCTGCGTACTAAACCCCGGCGCCGTTACTACCAGCCGCGCACCGGGAATGTCCGCGATGTCGAGTTCGAACGAGCCATTCGCCGCCGATACCGTCTGGGCCTCCACGCCTACGCGGCTCACGACGGAAATTTGCGCGCCGCCCACCGGCGTGCCGGATGGATCGGTGACCGTTCCCTTTACCTGAGACGCAAAAAGACCGGCGGAAAAAAAGAGGCAATAGGCCGCCAGGACCGCGACGTTTTGACGCATACCAAGCTCCTCCCTAGAGAGCTGTGCGAACCTGCTTCCGCCGGCCGGTCTCCTGACTTGCGCCTCGTCGAACCCGTCGGCCTTCCCATCCCGTCGCCGGAACAGTGGCATCTTCGAAGGGCTCTCAGCGCTTACAGTAGCGGGGCTGTGCTGGATTTTCACCAGCTTCCCGAACACCAGCGGAACTTCAACTACGTTCCGAGTGTACACTAATTTCAGAGCGCTCATGTGCAAGCTAACTTACCGCGTGGCGTGGATGGTACTATCGATCGCCATATCCGGCGTGACCCTGCCGGTCAACGGCGCGCAGGCGAAGCCCGATAAGAGGAAATCCCAGACTGCTTATCAGCAGGGCCAGCGCGCCGACCAGGCGGGCCAACGCGCCGACGCCATCGCCGCCTACTCCGAAGCCATCGAAGCCGATCCCGCCAACTCCGCCGCCTGGCGCGCCCGCGCCAAGGATTACTTCGCCGCCGGCGACCGCGAAAAAGCCGCGGCCGATTTCGATCAGGCCCTCATCGTCCAACCCGGCGACGCCCAGTCTTACGCCGCACGCGCCGAATTCTTCGCCGCCACCTCTCAGCCCGAACGGGCCGCGCAGGACTTCACCACCGCCATCAGTCTGAAACTCGAACGCACCGAGGCCTACAGCGGACGCGGCTTCGCCTACCTGGCCTTCAAGGAATACCAGAAAGCCATCGACGATTTCACCCAGGCCATCAAACTCCGGCTCGACAATCCCGAGCCCTACAAAGGCCGCGGCATCGCCAGGGCCGCGCTCGGCAGGTTTCGCGACGCCGTGGACGATTTCGACCGCTCGCTGAGCTACAAGCCGGATTACGAAGACGTCTGGGTGGAGCGCGCCTTGGCCTACGCCGGCCTTGGCGACTATCAGCATTCGCTCGAAAACCTCAACTCCGCGCTCAAGCTGAATGGCGAAGACCTGCGCGCCTGGCGCATCCGCGGCGCCGTCCGCGAACACCTGGGAGACTTCGACGGCGCCGTCGCCGACTACACCGAGGCCATTCGCCGCGATCCCAAGGATTCCCGCCTGTACTCGGCCCGCGGCGCCGTCTACGCACGGCAGCAGAAGCTTACAGAGTCGCTCCAGGATCGCGACCAGGCCGTGCAACTCGACCCCCGCAATCCCGAAGTCTACGTGGCCCGCGGCAGCACCTACCATCTGATGGGCCAGCATGAGAAGGGCATCGCCGACCGTACCACTGCCATCGACCTCGACAATAGCAGCGCGCTCGCGTGGACCGCCCGCGGAAACGCCTACTTCCTGCTCGGCCGCTTCGACGATGCGCTCGCCGATTTGAAGCGGGCCATCCAACTCGATCCCCAGAACGGCGACTTGCGGACTCTGGCCGCGCAAGCCCAGGCCAAGGTCGACGAAATCGTGGCCAAGGCGCTCTCCAAGGAAGCCCTGCCCGACACCATTTCCGTGAAGTTGCCCGGCACTCCCGCAGTACCGCCGAAGCCCGAAGAGAAAGCCGCGGCGCCGCCCGTAACCCAGCCGGTAACCGCGCCGCCACCCGAGCCCAAGCAGGAGGTCAAGCCAGAGGTGAAACCCGAGGCCACGCCCGAGACCGCCGCTCCGCCTCCGGAACCGAAACCCGTGCAACCGCCCATTCCGCCCCCAGCGCCGGCTCCGGCGGCTCCGGCCACGTCGCCCGCACCCGTCGTAGAGTTGACCGCCGCGCAGCACAATTCGCTCGGCCGCAAGGCTCTTCAGGAAGAACACTTCACGGAAGCCATCAAGGAGTTCAGCGCCGCATTGAAGCTGGATCCGTCGCTCTCTCTCGCTTACAACGCGCGCGGCTATGCCTATTTCCGGCAGAAGCGGTACACTGACGCCCTGGCCGATTTCGACAATGCCCTCCGTCTGAACCCGGCCTACATCAACGCTTACATCAACCGCAGCTCCGCCCGCCGCGCCGCCGGCGACACCGCCGGCGCCGACGCCGACATGGCGAAGGTAAAGCAATTGGTGGGCAAGTAAAGACCGCCCCGCTCGGGGCTACCCGGACGCCCTACTTGCCGCCGTGGCACGGACGCGCCGGTGATCTCGCGTCATGCCGCCTGGCGCGGCTTCACTTCAGTCCGGATCTTCGCGTCCCATTCGTCGCGGGCTGTTTCGAGGTCAAACTGGGCCTGCATGCCAATCCAATACCCCGGGGTTGTGTTGAAGTAGCGGGCGAGGCGCAAGGCGGTTTCTCCGGTGATGGCGCGCTGGCCGGCGACGATCCCCGAGATACGATTGGCGGGGACGCGCAGCGCTTGTGCCAAACGGTTCATGCTGATGCCCAGATCTTCCAGCGTCTCCTTGAGAATCTCGCCGGGGTGAACGGGCGGGAGTTTCGCGCTTGCCGTTTTCTTAACGGTAGTGGTTGGTGATTTCGACATCATGGGGTCCGTCCTCTTTCCAGGTAAAGCAGATACGATACTGATCCTTGATTCGGATGCTGTGTTGCCCCTTGCGGTCTCTCGTCAATGCTTCCAGGTGGTTGCTCGGCGGAATCTGAAGATCGGCCAGCGCCAGCGCATTGTTCAGGGCCAGCTCTCACGCGCTCACGGTTGAACTTGCCCTTAACCATCCGGTCGCAGCTACCTCCCCAGCGTCGCCGATTTCCCCGCGAAGTTTAGCACCCACGTCGGGAAGATGCCCAGGAACAGCGTGCCCAGCGCCGGCAGAATCAGCGCCAGCCGGAAGCCCGGCGTCAGCGGTTCGGTTGCGTTGGTGGCTTCTCCCGGTTCGTGCATGTAGACCATCACCAGAATGCGCAGGTAGTAATACGCCGCCACCGCGCTGTTCAGCAGGCCCAGCACCGCCAGCCACACCAGGTGCGATTCCAACGCCGCTTTGAAGATATAGAACTTGCCGAAGAACCCTCCGGTCAACGGCACGCCGATCAGCGAAAGCAGAAAGATGGTCAGCATGGCCGCCATCATCGGCTGCTTGCGTCCCAGGCCCGCCAGGTCGTCGAGAGTCTGGTACCGCTCGCCGCGCCCCGACACGTGGCTCACCACCGCGAACGCCCCGATGTTCATGAACGCGTACGCCGCCAGGTAGAACATGGCCGCCGCCACGCCCGTCTCCGACTGCGCCGTCAGGGCCACCAGCACATAGCCCGCATGCGCGATGGAGCTGTACGCCAGCATGCGCTTCACATTGGTCTGCATGAGCGCGGCGAAGTTCCCCACGGTCATGGAGAGCAGCGCCGCCATCCACACCAGCGGCTGCCAGTCGGCGCCGATGGGCCCAAACGCCGTCAGGAAGATCCGCAGAAAGATCGCGAACGCCGCGGCCTTGGGACCGGCCGAGAGGAACGCCGCCACCGGCGTGGGCGCGCCCTGGTACACGTCCGGCGCCCAGATCTGGAAGGGCGCCGCCGAGACTTTGAATCCCAGCCCCACGAACATCAGCGCGGCCGCCAGGGTGATAAACACCACCGGCGGCGCATCCGCCCCGGTGAGCGACGCGCGGATGGCGGACAGATTCACCGTGCCCACCGTGCCGTACGTGATGGCCACCCCGTAAAGGAAAAACGCCGTCGCGAACGAACCCAGAAGAAAATATTTCAGGGCCGCTTCATTGGACCGCTTGTCGTCGCGCAAATAGCCCGCCAGCACGTAGCTCGAGATGGAGGAAATCTCCAGGCCGATGAAGACGACGATCAGATCGTTGGCCGCCGCCATCATGCACTGCCCGGCGATGGAGAAGAGCAGCAGCGCGTGGTATTCGCTGGTTTCCGCCTGCTGCCGCGCCAGGAATCCATACGACGGCAGAATCGTCAGAATTCCCACCACCATCACCAGCACGCGGAAGTACGTGGCGAAGCCATCCACCACCAGCATGCGGCCGAACGCCGTGCCGGGATTGGTCTGCGCATACACCGCTCCCGCGATACCCGCCAGCAGCGCGAAGATGCTCAAGTGGCCGAACGCGAACGACGCTCGCTTGTGCAGGATGGGGTCGAGCACCATCAAGGCCGTGCCCATCACCGTGAGGATGATCTCCGGCAGGAAGCGGATCAGGTCCGTCGCGCTCGCGCCGAAATTAGCGGGCATGCGCTACCTCCGTGTTCCCGCGCGTCTTTTCTCGCAACTCCACCCGCTCCGGCACGTTGATGTGCGTCTGTTCCAGAACGCGCGCCGTGGCTTTGCTCACCGGCGGCAGGAAACTCTGCGAGTAAACTCCCATCCACACCATCATCACGATCAGCGGCACAATCGCCGCCCATTCGCGCAGCCCCAGGTCCGGCATATGACGCTTCACGTCGGCTGCCGTCACTCCATAGAACACCCGCTGGTACATCCACAGCATGTAGCAGGCCGAGAGGATCACGCCGATGGCGGCCCACGCCGTCCAGCTAAAGTGCGTCATCGCCGTGCCCTGCAGCACCAGGAATTCGCCCACGAAGTTGTTCAGCAGCGGCAACCCGATGCTGGCCAGGGTCGCGATCAGGAAGACCGTGGAGAGCCAGGGCGCTGCCGTGGCCACGCCGCCGTACTCGGAAATCTCCAGCGAGTGGCGCCGCTCGTAGAGAAATCCCACCAACGCGAACAGCGCGCCGGTGGTAATCCCGTGGCTCAGCATCTGGTAGACCGCGCCATCCAGGCCCATCTGCGTGAACGAGAAAATTCCCAGCACCACGAAGCCCAAATGGCTCACCGAAGAATAGGCCACCAGCTTCTTCATGTTGGGCTGCACCATGGCCACCAGCGCGCCGTAGATGATCCCGATAATCGCCAGCACCGCAATCCACGGAGCGCATTGCCGCGCCGCCACCGGGAACAGCGGCAGGCAGTAATGCAGAATTCCGAATGTGCCCATCTTCAGCATCACGCTGGCCAGCATCACCGATCCGGCCGTGGGCGCCTCCACGTGCGCGTCCGGCAGCCAGGTATGCAGCGGGAAGAGCGGCACCTTGATGGCAAACGCCACGAAGAAGGCCAGGAACAGCAGCATCTGCTCGCCCGGCGCGAACGTCAGTTTCCCGCTGGCCAGCATGTCCAGAATGGCCGCGTAGCTGAACGTCCCGGTGCGGTTGTACAAAAAGATGATGGCCACCAGCATCAGCACCGAGCCGGCCATGGTGTACAGGAAAAACTTCACCGCCGCGTAGATGCGCCGCGAATGGCCCCAGATGCCGATCAGGAAATACATCGGAACCAGGGAAATCTCCCAGAACACGTAAAACAGGAAGAGATCCTGCGCGATGAACACGCCCACCAGGCCGAATTCCAGCAGCAGCAGGAATCCGTAAAATTCCTTGACGCGGTCCTGCACGTACTTCCAGGAGATCAGCACGCAGATGGGCGTCAGGAAAGTGGAGAGCAGAACCAGCCACAAGCTGATCCCGTCGGCCGCCACGTGGAAATGAATCTCCGGCGTCGGGATCCAGGGGATGTCCACCGTGAACTGGTCGCCCGCGGCGGTGCGGTCGAACTGCCAGAGCAAAATCAGCGATTGCGCGAAGGCGGCCAGCGACACCGCCAGCGCCCACGCCCGGCTGTTTTCCGGGAAGCGCCGCGGAATGGTCAGCGACGCCAGGAACCCCACCAGCGGCATGATCAGAACCAGGGTCAGCAGGTTCATCGCAGGCCTCCCGTGCTCCCGATCCCGGCCAGCGCCAGCGCCACGATGGCCACCACCGAGCCGAACAACACCCACGTCGCGTAACTGCGGACATTGCCCGACTGCAGCAAGCGCAGCACGCCGCCGATATCTTTCGCGCCCGTCCCCACGCCGTTCACGCTGCCGTCGATCAACCCCGCGTCCACGCCTTTCCACAGCACCGTCCGCGAGCCGCCCACCAGCGGGTTCACCACCGCCGCATCATAGATCTCGTCCACGAAGTACTTGTTGTAAAGCGTTCTGTAGATCCATCCGAAGCCCGACGCCAGCGAGTCCGCCATGGCCGGTTTCGCCACGTAGATGAGCCATGCCAGCAGGATTCCAATCGCCCCGGCCGCGACCGAGATCAGCATCAGCGAATTGTCTTCCACTGCTTCCCGCGCCGGAAAGACGCCGCTCAGAAATTGGGGGATGTTGAATAAGAACCCGCCCACCAGCGATAACACCGCCAGGATCGCCAGCGGCGCCAACATCACTGGCGGCGATTCGTGCGGATGTCCTTTCCCACGGTACTCGCCGAAGAAGGCCAGGAACATGGCGCGGAACACGTAGAAGGCCGTCATTCCAGCGGTCACCACGCCCACCCAGTACATCCACGGCGCGTGCTCATGCGCCGCCAGCAAAATCGCGTCCTTGCTGTAGAATCCGGAGAAGGGCGGCACTCCCGCAATCGCCACCGCCGCGCACATCATCGTCAGGAACGTCCAGCGGATCTTCTTCCGCAGCCCGCCCATGTTGCGCACGTCCTGCTCGCCGGAGAGCGCGTGGATCACGCTGCCCGATCCCAGGAACAGCAGCGCCTTGAAGAACGCGTGCGTCATCAGGTGCCAGATGCCCGCCGAGAAGGCCCCGCAGCCCACGCCCACGAACATGTAGCCGAGCTGCGAAACGGTCGAATAGGCGAAGATCTTCTTGATATCGTTTTGCACCAGGCCGATGGTGGCCGCGAAAAACGCCGTCGCGATTCCTACCGTCGCCACCACGTTCATGGCCGACGGCGCGTGCACGTAAATCGGCCACGACCGCGCCACCATGTACACGCCCGCCGTCACCATGGTGGCCGCGTGGATCAGTGCCGACACCGGCGTCGGCCCGGCCATGGCGTCCGGCAGCCACACGTACAGCGGCAACTGCGCCGATTTCCCGCACGCGCCCACCAGCAGCAGCAGCCCGATGGTGGTCAGCATCGCTTCGGGTGCGCCCGGCGCCTGTTGAAACACCTTGGTGAAATCCAGCGATCCGAAATTCTTGAAGATGAGAAACATCGCCAGCGAGAATCCGAAATCGCCAATGCGGTTGACTATGAAAGCTTTGTTCCCGGCGTCGGTCGCGAACTTCTTGTCGAAATAAAAACCGATCAGCAGGTAGCTGCACAGCCCCACGCCTTCCCACCCCACGAACAGCACCAGGTAGTTCGACGCCAGCACCAGCACCAGCATGAAAAACATGAACAGGTTCATGTACGCGAAGAAGCGGTAGTAACCGCCCTCGTGCGCCATGTAGCCGATGGAGTAGACGTGGATCAGCAACCCGATGCCCGTCACCACCAGCAGCATCACCACCGTCAGCCGGTCGACCGCGAAATCGGCGGCGATATTCACGGACCCGCTTGCGATCCACGTGTAATAATGCTCCACGTACCGCGAGTTCAAATCGCCCAGGCCGAAGATGGTCTTCAGCACCCACGCGAAAGAAAGGACCACGCTGCCGATCGCAATGGCGCTGACCAGACTCCGGGAAAACCGGCGTCCAAAGAGTCCGTTGATCACGAACCCCGCCAGCGGAAGGATAGGGATGAGCCAGAGTTGCATTAGGAGCCGAATTCCTTCACCGCGGAGACGCGGAGACGCCGAGAAATACAGAGACCACAGTAATCGGACATTCCAGTTTTTTCTCCGCGTCTCTGCGTCTCTGCAGTGAACATATCTTTAGTTCTTCATCGAATCCACATCGTCAATATTCAAGGTGGAACGGTTCTTGAAGATCGTCAGGATAATCGCCAGCCCCACGGCCGCCTCGGCCGCCGCCACCACCATCACGAAGAACGCGTACAGGTGGCCGTTAACCTGCTGCCGGTGGTACGAAAATGTCACGAAGCTCAGGTTCACGGCGTT
>JBEKQS010000239.1:0-8011 GCA_049519475.1 Bryobacteraceae bacterium
AGAGCAAGGCAGACTGAACAGGAGTGAATCCAACATGCCGATCGTCCTCAAAACGGCCACATCAAGTAAGACCGTTCTCCCGTTAGATTTCGACAACGAAAAAGGAACTTGAGACGCTCTTGGCCGACCACCCCGACCTTCTGGGCGAAGACGGGGGCCAGCCGATCGCGTTCGTCAGCAGTCAAGTCAATCTTCCTGACGCGGGAAGGCTTGATCTCTTATTTGTTACGAACGAAGGCCTACCCATCGCTGTCGAAGTTAAGCTTGCCCGCAACGGAGAATCGCGAAGGGAGGTGATCGCTCAAGCAATCGACTATCTGTCTTCTCTGACAAGCATGACCGTCGATGAGCTTGACAACCTGGTGGGCAACAGCCTCGATAAAGCCTTGCATGGTTTTGCGAGCGATGACGATGAGTTTGAAGAGATGTGGGCCAACGTTGGTAGAAACCTCCGGGACGGCCACGCCAAACTTCTCGTCGTGTTGGATACGGCTCCTCTGGCGCTTGAGCGGATCTTTCGATTTCTGGCGCACAGCTCGAATCTTGACGTTCAGTTGCTCACGGTTCAGCGTTACTCGGACCAGGCCGGCCGTGAAGTTCTCGTTCCGCGTCTCCTCGTAAACCCAGCCTCTGAAGATCCGCCGGGGCGAGCTTCGTCGCCAGTTGTTCAGAAGAGTATGGAGGAACTTCTGGCCGCGTGTGCTAACAAAGTGGCTATCGAGTTCTTCAAGGAACGTTCCAATATGCCAATGAACAATCACAAGAACGCTTTGGCCTACCGTCAAGCAGGCAAGGTCCATTGGTCCGTCGAGCCCCGTCGGACGGGCGCTGCTGTGATCCAGATGGACCGTTTCGAAGGTGACGAGGCCACTTGGGGCCAAGGACTCTCCAATCCGAACATAACGCGCCTGAGATACGGAGCCAATTTGCGGTTCGATTTGACGAGTTCGCCCGACTTTGAGTTCTTCAGGCAGATTGCGGAGAATGACGCACCGACTTTACCTTGGGTGAAGCCGCAGGCTGAAGACCGAGTCAGCGCCGGGTCTGTATCCCGGCCATCCGATCCCTGATGACTACCGCCGTGGGCTACGTTTCGGGCGGTTGGGTAGCTTCTCAGCCGCATCTTCCAGCGCGCGCATTTGCAGGTCTTCACCCTCGGCTTCCAATAGCGCGCGGCGGCGGGCGGCGAACTCCTCGTACTCGGCTGCGGCGCGGGTGTCGGCTTCAGATTTGCTCACGTTGCCCTTGTGCTGGAGCACGGCCCGCTCATTGAACCGGAGGAAGTCGTCGAGTTTGGTGTCCCAGTCTTTCAAGAAGACCTGCTTGCGCCGGCGCGCCTGATCTTCGGCAAAGTCCAGCCACATCGTCACGATTCGGTTCAGGTCGCCAATCTCGTCCCGGTTCAGGTAGTTCTTGGCTACCGTCACGTCACCCTTCCGCACTACTTTCCCTTTCCATGCGGTCAGTCCCATGTTCGATTTGGCGTGATTGGCACGGCCGGCAATCAGTTCCGGCGCGGTCAGGCCGGTCGCGGCGAAGTGCAGCTTGTTCTGGATGGTCTGGAAGAACTCGGCGGTCTGGCGGCGGTTGGGGTCGTAGTCGCCGGCGAGGGCGAAGATCTCGCGCACGCGGAGATACATGCGCCTCTCGCTGGCGCGGATATCGCGAATGCGCTCCAGCAATTCGTCGAAGTAGTCGGGCACTCCGGAGCCTTCGACCGGTGGGTTCTGCAGGCGCAGGTCGTCCATGGTGAAGCCCTTGACCAGATACTCGCGCAGCCGTTCGGTCGCCCAGCGGCGGAATTGCGTGCCGCGCTCAGACCGAATGCGGTAGCCTACGGCGAGAATGGCATCGAGGCTGTAGTGTTCGATGTCCCTCGCGACGTCGCGCGCGCCCTCGCGGCGAACTATTCGGAAATTCCGAATAGTTGAAATCGGCACTTCGCCCTCGTCAAAGAGGTTCTTCAAGTGCTCGTTCACGGTCGGTACCGTCACTTGAAACAGGTCGGCAATCAGCGCCTGGCTCAGCCACAGCGTTTCGTCGGCAAAGCGGCACTCGACGCGTGTCCGGCCGTCATCGGTCTGGTATAAAACGATTTCACCAGTCGGGGGTAAGGGTCGATTCGGCATCCGAAGGCATTGTAGCGCCTTACCTTCTTAACAGTCGTATCGCGCCGTTGGACGTGCTGAGGTCGATCAGCGGACCGCCGGCGCCGATGACGCCATCCAGATGGTTGCGGCTGATCTCGCCGCGGGCCGTGATCTCAAACTCCGTGGTGACGGAGGAGTTGGAGGTGCGCGCGCTGACGCGTGCGTTGGTGCTTTCCGGCAAGCGCAGCGTGATTCCGCCATTGTTGGTGCTGACGCGGACATCGCTCGAGAAGTGCGCCGGGAAGGTCAGTTCCACGCTGCTGTTGTTGGTCCCCACGCGGACCGGGCGGTCGGCGCGCGCGAGCGAGGCCTGGATGCCGCCGTTCGAAGTGGAGGCATCGAGCGAACCGGCCAGCCGGTCGGCATGGATGTGACCGTTCGAGGAATGGGCGGTGACGTCGCCTTCCACATTCAGCACTTCGATGGCGCTGTTGGAGGTTTCCGCGTCCACGTTTCCGTGGAAATCCACGACGTGAATCGATCCGTTGCTGCTCTTCAGGCGCACTGGGCCAACGCCATCCTCCGTGCGGATGGAACCGTTGGAAGTGGTGATCCGGCTCAAAGTGGCATTGCGGGGAATCTTAATGACGAACCGCGCGCCTTCGTTGCGGCCGAGCGACGGGCGCGGCACACGGATGCCGACCGAATCGGCGGTGGCATCGATGTCGACCCGGAGATTATCGGCGTCGATCTGGGAGGGGCCGTACTTGGTGCCGCTGATGTCGACGGTGTCCTGGTCCCAGCCGGAGATTTCCACGGAACCGTTAAAGGTCTCGACGGTAAGCCGCCCGCCCGGCTTGAGCGGGTAGCTGGAGTGGAAGTCCTTATTGAAACGCTCTCCCCATCCGCTTCCATCGATGTAGCAGGACGACAGGCAGAGCGAAGAGGCGACCACCGGAATTACGAACAGCGCGCGCATGATTGTCCTCGAAAGGTTGTCCTCGAAAGCCAGGATACGCAGGGATGGCGGGGTTTGTTCCGGGAAATCAGCGCACCCATTCGCCGGCCGACATGCGCAGCGCCACCCTGTTCAGGTTGCGGATGTCGTCGGCGGGGTTGGCGGAGAGCAGCAGCAAGTCGGCGCGCTTACCGGCCTGAATGGTTCCGGCCTGGTTGAGGCGGCGGAGCGCCGCGGCGCCGCGGCGGGTGGCCGCCACGATGACGTCCAGAGGCGGGATGCCGGCGTCCACCAGCAGTTCGGTCTCGCGCCGGATGTCGCCGCCGGCCGAAGCTACGGCGATGGGGACGCCGGCCGCGAACAGGCGGCGGGTGTTGCGTTTGGCGATGTCCAGTTGAGGACCGGGACCGACGGCCACCAGTTGGGGCGCCACAAAGATCTGCAGCGTGCTCAACAGGGCGACGAAGCCGGGGGCGAGGTCGTCGGTATCGGTGACGATGCCGACGAAACCATTTGCGCCGAGATCCAGCAAGCGGCGCGCATCGGTTTGGGTCGAGACATGGCCGGCGGCATGGATACCGGCGCCGCGGGCAGCTTGCAGAGCGGCTTGGGCGATGGCCGGCTCGATTTTCCAAATATGAAGAAGCGCTGCGTGCCGCGCGGCCAGTTGGGCCACCTGGGCGCGGGCAGCGTCCGCAGTGGCGGGGTGGCCGGGGGTGAAGGCGTCGTCGCCGGCGGCGGCTTGGGGATAGACGTCGATGAGGCCGGGAACCAGGAACTTGCCGGAGCCATCCACCTTGTCGGCTTCCGCGGGAATCTGCACGGTGGAGAACGGGCCGGCTTCGCGGATATGGCTGCCGGCCACCACCACCACGGAATTGCTGAGCGGCGGGCCGCCCAATCCATCGATCAGGACAGCCCCGACGATGGCCTTCATGTGGCTCTCTTCGGTGGGTTTACAGGCGCAGGAGAAAACGACCAGCAGAACGAGCGAGGCGCGCGGCAGCATGAACTAACCATGATAGCCGAGCGCCGCGCCGCGGGATGCAGTACAATTTTGCTGATATGACACCTGAAAATGCAGCGGCAGTGGAACCCCAGCCCGCGGGAATGGGCGAGCTCGCGCGGCTCACGGGCGTCTTCTTCGAGCCTGGCAAGACATTTGCGGACGTGGTCCAGCGGCCGAGTTGGTTCGTCCCGATGTTGCTGACGGTTTTATTCGGACTCATCTTCTGCGTGGTGGTGGGGCAGCGCATTGGCTGGGACAATATCGCCCAGCAGCAGATGGAGAAGCGCATGGCCAAGATGCAGCCGGAACAGCGCGCGCAGGCCATGCAGCAGGCTGACCTGACGAAGAAGATCACGCAGGTTAGTGCATATACCATTGCGGTGATCGGGCCGGCTATCGGATATCTGATCGCCGCGGCGGTGCTGCTGGGGATTGTCGCCGGGATCCTTTCGGCCCCGGTGAAGTTCAAGCAGGTCTTTGCCATCATGTGCTACTCCGGAATGATCGGAGTAGTGGCCGCGGGGCTGACGGTGGTGGTGATCTTCCTCAAGAAGAATCCGGCTGATTTCGATATTCAGCATCCGCTGGCGTTTAACGCGGGCGCGCTGATGGATCCGAATGGGCCCAACAAGTTCCTGTTCGCGCTGGCGAGTTCCCTCGACTTGTTTTCGTTGTGGCGAATTCTTCTCATTGCGGTGGGGCTGAAGGCGGCGGCGGGCAAGAAACTGTCTTTCGGCGGTGCCCTGTTTGCGGTGCTGCTGCCGTGGTGCGTATTGGTGCTGATCGGCGCCACTTTCGCTGGAATGTTCGGCTAAAGAATCTCTGGCTCGCCGGTTCCGGTAGAATGAATACGTCAGAGGGATACGGTGTCGGCGCCACAGGAATTCACGCACCTGCTCGTGAGCTGGCGCAACGGGGATAAGTCCGCGTTGGACGCGATGACTCCGGTTCTGTACGCCGAACTGCGAAAACTGGCCCGTCGTCTGCTGGCGGCCGAGCGTCCCGACCATACTTTGCAGCCCACCGCGCTGGTGCATGAAGCTTATCTCCGCCTGGTGGATCAAAGGTCCGTGGACTGGAAGAACCGCGCCCATTTCATGGGCATGGCCGCGACCATGATGCGGCGCATTTTGATCAACCACGCCAAAGCGCATAAGGCGGCCAAGCGGGAAGGGTACGCCGACGCGATCACCCTGGACGACGCCTTGGGGGTTTTTACGAATCCGCAAGTTGACCTGCTGGACCTGGACCACTCGCTCGACCGGTTGACCAAACTGGATCCCCAGCAGGGCAAGGTGGTGGAGTTGCGCTACTTCGGGGGGCTGTCGATTGAAGAGACGGCGGAAGTGATGGGCATTTCTCCCGCCACGGTGAAGCGGGAATGGGGGACGGCCCGCCTGTGGCTGATCCAGCAACTGGAGGGGCCTGCCGTACAATGACCCCGGAGCGCTGGGGCGAGATCAAAGCGGTCCTGGCGGGCGTGCTGGAAACCGACGCCAGCGAACGAAGCGCGACCCTGAACCGCCTCTGCCATGACGACGCGGAATTGCGCCGCGAAGTGGAAGCGTTGTTGTCGTTGGAAACCAAAGCCGACGCACTGTTGAACTCGGTCGCCGTGCCGGGGGCGGCACTGCGAATGGAGACGCCGGCGCCCTCGGCCATCGGGCCGTATCGCGTGCTGCGCGAAATCGGCCACGGCGGTATGGGAGTGGTCTACCTGGGCGAACGCGCGGACGGGCAATTCCGCAAGCAGGTGGCCATCAAGCTGATCACGAGTGGGCCGCGCGACGCGGGGTTGGAGCGCCGTTTCCGGCGCGAGCGGCAGATTCTGGCGCAGCTCGAGCACCCCGGCATCGCGCGGCTGCTGGATGGCGGCTCGACCGAAGAAGGCCAGCCGTACTTCATCATGGAGTACATCGAGGGCCAGGGGCTGCTCGAATACTGCGACAGCCATAAGCTGGGCGTCACGGAGCGGCTTCGGCTGTTTCTCGAAGTGTGCGACGCGGTGGCGTATGCCCACCGGCAGCTCATCGTGCATCGCGATCTGAAACCGGGCAATATCCTGGTGACCGCGCAGGGCACGCCCAAGCTGCTCGATTTCGGACTGGGCCAGGTGCTGGAAGCGGGCGAAGGCGCGGAGGAGATCACGCAAGCCGGGTTTCCCATGATGACCCCCGCCTATGCCAGCCCCGAGCAGGCGCGCGGAGAGCCCTACACGGTATCGAGTGACGTCTACTCGCTGGGAGTGATTCTCTACGAACTGCTGGCCGGGCGCCGGCCCTATAAAGTTCCGACGGGATCTTACATCGAACTGGCGCGGGTGATCTCGGAGCAGGAGCCGGTGGTGCTGGGAGAAGCGGCGGGCAGCGGGACCGCCGAAGCGGCGGAATTACGATCGAGCACGCCGGAGCGCCTGCGGCGGCGACTTTCGGGCGACTTGGAACGGATCGTCGCCAAGGCGCTGGCCAAGGACGCGCGGCTGCGCTACGGCGGCGTGCCGGAGCTGGCCGACGATTTGCGGCGGCACCTCGACGGGCGGCCCGTCAAGGCGCGCCCGGCCACGCTGCGGTACCGCGCTGGGAAGCTGCTGCGCCGCCATCGCGTGCTGCTGCCGGCGGCGGCAGTCGCGCTAGCGCTGATCTTGAGTTTCGCGGCGGCCACTTGGTGGGAAGCGCGGCGCGCCGAGCGGCGCTTCCAGCAGGTGCGAAGCCTGGCGCATTCGGTGATGTTCGAACTCGACGACGCCATTGCGAAGCTACCTGGATCAACGGCGGCTCAGGAGCTGCTGGTAGCGCGCGCCCTGGAATATCTGCAGAGCCTGGCGCGCGATGCCGGCAACAATGCGGGCCTGCAGCGGGAAGTGGCTTTGGGCTACGAGCGCGTCGGAGTGGTACAGGGCTATGCACCCGAATCCAACCTGGGCCGCGTGCCGGCGGCGCTGGCCAGTTTTCAAAAAGCCGAGGAGATCCTGGCACGCCTGGTCGAGCACACGCCGTCCGACCGTGCTTTGCGACATGACTACTTCCGGGTTACCAACGAATTGGCGACCACCTACGGCAACAGCGGGCAGTTCCAGAAGGCTACGGAGATGATCCAGAAGAATCTGGCGCAGGCGGAAGCCGCCTTTCGGGACGAACCTTCCGACATCGCCGCCATGCAGGATCTGATAGCGGCCAATTTCAGCGTGGCCGACGCGCTCACCAATCAGCAGAATTACGCCGAGGCCATCCCTCTGCGGCGGCGCGGCTTGGAAATGGCGCGCAAATTGGTCGAGCTGCAGCCGGGACACGCGGAGACGGAGCGGTCGCTGGCATTGGCGGAGAAAAAACTGGCGGCGTTGCTGGGGGTATCGCTGCGATACCAGGAGAGCCGCGACGCATATGAGCGGGCGCGAGTGATCGACGAACGGCTGAGCGCGCGAAATCCCTCCAACATGCGGGCGAAGCTCGACCTCTCGTTCGATTACAGCGATCTCGGCTGGGTGACGGGCCGCATGGGAACATTCACCGAAGCGCTGGCATGGCACCGGCGGGCGCTGGCGCTGCGCGAGGAAGCGGCCCGAGCCGATCCGAACGATGTTCGGGCGGTAAAAGCCGTAGCTGCCAGCACCAAACGCATTGGCACAACCCTGCGCAAGATGGGCAATTTCGACGAAGCGGTGGCGGAATCGCAGCGTGCCGTGGCCCTCTATGAAGACTTGACGAAGCGGTCGACGGCGGAATGGTCGACCGTGGAGGAGCTGGCCGACGCGCACTCCGATGTCGGCGATGCATGGGTGGACTTGGCGGCGCGGCGCGGCACTCCGGCGGCGCGCCGGCAGGAGTACCGGGCGCGGGCCATCGCAGAGTATCAGAACGCGGTGGCGTTGTACGAGGGCTTGCGCGACAAAGGTGTGCTGCCGAAGGCCCATGAAAAGTATATTGCGGAGTATAAAGAGGACATCGAAAAGGTCAG
>JBEKQS010000240.1:0-7975 GCA_049519475.1 Bryobacteraceae bacterium
GCACCACGACGCGCGCGGCCGGGACCGGCACACCGTTCTCGTCGGTCACGTGGCCGGCGACCTTCACCTGGGCCGCGGCGCCGGCGGCGCATAAGAATCCGGCGATGAGAACGCGCCGTACGATGTTCGCGGACCTCACGCTTAGGATTGTAAACGCACCGGGCCGCGGGTGGGTTTCCATTCGCTACCATGAGAGTGCATGTTCGATTGGAAACAGGATCCGCACAGGCGTTTTAACCCGCTGACACGCGAGTGGGTGCTGGTGTCGCCGCACCGGACGGCCCGGCCCTGGCAAGGGCAGATGGAGGAACCGGCAGCCCTCACGCAGCCGGACTACGATCCGCAATGCTATTTGTGCCCGGGGAATGCGCGGGCGGGCGGCGCGCGGAATCCCGAGTACACTTCGACATTCGTCTTCGATAACGATTTCGCCGCGCTCAAACCCGATACGGCACTTGCGCGGTTCGAACAGGATGGGCTGCTGGTGGCGGAATCGGAGCCGGGGATTTGCCGGGTGGTCTGCTTTTCGCCGCGCCATAACCTGACGATGGCCAACATGGAGCCGGAGGATTTGCGACGCGTGGTGGACGTGTGGGTGGAGCAGTATCGCGAGTTGGGCGCGTGGCCGCTCATCAACTCCGTGCAGATTTTCGAGAATCGCGGCGCCATGATGGGGGCGAGCAATCCGCATCCGCATTGCCAGATCTGGTCGAACCACGCCGTGCCGAACGAAGTGGCCAAAGAGACGGCGGCGCAACAGGCCTGGCTGAACCAACGGGGCCGCTGCCTGCTGTGCGACTACGCCAAGCTGGAGCGCGCCGAAGGCGCGCGCGTGGTGGAAGAGAACGACAGCTTCCTGGTGGTGGTGCCGTTCTGGGCGGTGTGGCCGTTCGAGACGATGGTGATTGCGAAGCGCCACGCGAGTGGCATCGATGCCTTTACCGACACAGAGCGCGACGGCCTGGCGGATATTCTGAAGCGGACGGCGTCGCGCTACGACCGGCTGTTCCACGTTTCGTTTCCTTACTCGATGGGCATTCACCAGCGGCCCACCGATGGCGCAGCGCACGCCGAATGGCACGTGCACGCGCATTTTTATCCGCCGCTGCTGCGTTCGGCGACGGTGCGAAAGTTCCTGGTGGGTTACGAAATGCTGGCGGCGCCGCAGCGCGACATCACGGCCGAAGCGGCCGCGGAGCGCCTGCGGGCGGTTTAGCTGTAATCCTGTTCAGTTCAGTTGGAAACTGTTCTCAATTTCATCAACTGCATCAACCAGCGTGATGCCGCAATACGTCACCCTGATTTTGAACGGGAGTGTTTAGTTTAGTTGCGCTGTTGCAGCCCTGTAACCACCCCGACATACCGGTGTAACGCGAGGCAGCTATCCTAGGTCCACCTTGGCCCTATTTTGAACCTGGAGGACTTTCCGATGTTGTGTGCCGCAAACTGGCGCCGTCGTGTATTTGCCGTGAGCATGTGCTTGCTTTTCTCCGCCCTGGAATTGGTTCCGCTGAAAGCGCAACAGGGGGCCGACGGCGGAACTGTCGCCGGGACCGTCCTGGACCAGGCGGGCAAGAGCATTCAGGGCGCTGGCGTGGCTATCAAGAACGAAGCCGCCGCGGCTACTCGCGCGCTTGTGACTGATTCCGATGGTCATTTTTCGGTTTCCGGACTTCCCGCCGGAATTTACACAATCGAAACGACGGCCCCTGGTTTTGCCAGGAACAGCCGCACCGGCATCCAGCTCTCAGCGAACAAAACGGAAGATCTCTCGATCGCAATGAGCGTGGAAGCCTTGGCGCAGGCGGTCACCGTGGAGGCAAGCGTTTCGCTGGCGGCACAACTCGCACCATCCGGCAACACGCTGGAGGCAACTTCCGCCAAGAGCGAGATCAGCGGAACCTTCATCAGGAACTTCGAAACGCCGACCGCGGATTACGGCGAAGTGGTGAATTATTCGCCGGGGACGTTCACCCTCAGTCCCAATGGAGCCGGACTCGGCCAAGGCAAGATTTTCTTTCGAGGCCTCGGGGACGGTCTATATAACATCACCTTCGACGGCATTCCGTTTACGGACACCAATAGCGTCTCGCATCATACCTGGGCGAATTTTCCGGCCCAATGGATCGGGTCGACGGATTTCGATCGCAGCCCGGGCGAGGCCTCGACCGTCGGACAATCCACTTTCGGCGGATCGATCAATTTGAAGTCCCTGGAACTACAGGCGGATCCGGACATCCGCGCGAGCGTTTCTTACGGCTCCTGGGATACACGCCTGCTCAGAATGGACTTCGATTCCGGGCTGTTTGGGCCTGGTAACAGGAACAGTCTCACGATTGACATTCACCAAATGGAGTCCAACGGATACCAGACGTTCAATTACCAGAAGCGCGACGCGGGTTCACTCAAATATCAATACCGGGTTTCCCCCCGAACGACCATCACTTTGTTCTCTGGAGTGGTCGATATCTGGAACAACACTCCGTCCAACACGAGTCCCACGCGCGCTCAGGTTGCGGAGTACGGAAACAACTACCTGCTGAGCGGCGATCCAGGAACGTCTACCGCACCGAATCCTTATTACTATGGGTTTAACAAATACCATGTCCAGACGGATTTTGAGTATATCGGCTTCAACTCGGATCTGGGCAAGGGATGGAAGTTCGACACCAAGGCGTATACCTACCGGTATTGGAACAGCGAGCCCTATAGCGGCACAACTGTGAACCTCAGCTCAAGCGCTCCGAGCGGAGTGGACAAACTCAACGGGTATCGGCAGATTGGCGATACCATGGCTCTGAGTCATGAAGACAAGTGGGGTATCTTCACCGTCGGGATCTGGTACAACTGGGCCTACACCGACCGCTATCAGTATCCGATGAATATCCTTACGCACGTGGATACGCCGCTGCCCAATTTTCACGAGCATTTCATCACGCAATCGACCCAGCCATTTGTCCAATACACATGGAGAGCGACCCAGAAGCTGGCGATTACGGTTGGCGTCAAGGACAGCAACCAGTCCCTGCATCTGGATCAGTACCAGGACAACGGCACGGTGGGATGCCTCGGCGGAACGGCGGCGAAGGACCCTGTGACCGGCGCCCCCATCTGCATTGGCAATGCGGTCGCCTTCGTCACCCACAGCATCGACTGGAACAATTGGCTGCCGACGGGGACTGCCCGTTACCAAGTGGCCAGGAACTGGTCGGTCTACGGACAATTCGCCGAGGGCTCCGAAGCGCCACCCACCAGCATCTTCGACGTGACAGGCGGAAACGTCACCACGGCGGCGAAAGCCACGCTGGCTAAAACATACCAGCTTGGCTCGGTGCTCAAATTTAACCGATGGACGCTGGATACCGACGCTTACTACCTTCATTACCAGAACGGCTACGCATCGTACACGGACATCACGACGGGTGAGCCCGTCAACACCCTTACCGGCCCGTCGAACACGAAGGGTCTGGAAGCGGAGAGCAATATCGTGATCGGCCATGGATTCAACCTGTACCTGAACGGTTCGCTGGGCTCCGCGAGATACCAGACCGGTCCGAACTACCCCAATGGTGGCTTGTTTGTGGCAAACGCGCCGAAGAACGTCGAAACAGCGGGCCTGTTTTACCAGCACAGGAACTGGGACGTTGGTTTCCTTCATAAGCGCGTCGGCCCGATGTACAACGATAACGGAACATTGGCATACGTGATTAATGGAATCTCGCTCAAGTTCCCCGTCAACCAGGCGATCGCGATCAACCCCTTCGATGTCACAAACTTCTTCTTTAATTACACGATCAAGAATGAGGGATGGCTCAGGGGCAGTAAGATCGGCTTCTCCACCAACAACCTTTTCAACAACCAGAACATTGTCGGCATATCGGCAGCCACAAAGGCGACATTGGCCGTGCCCTTCGCGCCGAGTCCGAACGATCTGATAAACACGCTGCCTGGCCGCAGCGTCATGATTTCGCTGACGGTCGGCCTGGCGCCCAAGCGGTAAACCAATTCCGGACGCACTCTGCGCGTCTAGATAGATAAGATTTCAACGCGGAGGCGCGGAGAAGCGGAGAAAATCGAGAGAGAGAAGACAGAGATACCGCGCACTCCCCGACGTTCTCCGAGTTGCCGGATTGTGACTCTACAATGAACCCTCATTGTTATTGTCTCTTCTCCGCATCTCAGCGCCTCCGCGTTGAAAAGATTCTCCAGATTCAGTAAGTGGTGTGCTTAGTTGCCGCCGCCCGAACCGTCACTCGCGCCGCTGGGTGCGCCGCGAGGATCCGGTTTGATGGTGACCGGCTGGTTATAGGTCTGGCCGTCCACGGTGAGGCGCACGGTGTACTGGCCGGGCTGCAAGCCTCCGGCCCCGCCGCGTCCACCACCGCCGCCGCCGCGTCCACCACGGCCGCCGCGTCCGCCCGCGGGCGGGTTAGCCGCCGCCGCGTCCGGAACCGCTGCTGGAGGTGTGCAGGCGTCTTGCACCGGCGCTCCGCCGCCGCCTCTTCCGAAACCACCGCCGGCGCCCCGTCCCGCGGCGCCGCCGAGCGCAACGCGATGCATTCCGGCAGCGGCCGAAGGCGGCTGCGCCGGTTGTTCCCAGATGGCCTGCACGTTCAAGGTTTCGGTATCCACCGGGCGCACCGGTGTATCACTCGCGGCGCAGGACCGCACCGCTCCGGCGCCATCCACCAACTCCAGCTTTAACGGCTTGGCGGCATCGGCCTTGAGCCAGTAGTAGGCCACAACGCCCGACGGCGGATTCTGCATTTGCGGTTCCTCATGCGGCAGCGGCGTGCCGTTCATGCCGCCCTGCCGGATGGCGTAGGTTTCGCCTGGCTTGAACAGATAAGCGTTGGAGGAAACAATCTGCGCCCCCTGCGCGGCGATTTGCCGCAGCGCCGCTATTTGATCCATCACCCAAAAACCGCGGCCGTGAGTGGCGACGGCCAGATCGTCGCCGTGCACCACGATGTCGCGCACCGAAGTCACCGGCATGTTGTTCTGCAGCGGCTGCCATTGCTCGCCGTCATTGAAGGAAACGTAAACGCGCAGTTCGGTGGCGGCGTAAAGCAGCCCCTTGGCTTGGGTGTCTTCCTTCACCGAGTTGACGTACGCGCCTTCGGGGATGCCGGCGGCCACGTTCTGCCAGGTTTTGCCGCCGTCGTGCGTGCGATAGATGTAAGGTTGGTTGTCGGCGATGCGATGGCGATCCACCGACGCGTAGGCGGTCCCGGCATCGAAATGGCCGGCCTCAATCTGCGACACCTTGCTCCAGGCGGTCATCGCCGGAGGCGTGACGTCGGTCCAGTGCTTGCCATCGTCGCGCGTCACGTGGATCAAGCCATCGTCGGTGCCCACCCAGACGGTGGTCGCCTGAAGCGGCGAAGGGCCGATGGTATACACCACGCCGAAGCGGTCGGTCATCTGCTCGTCGATGTCCTTGGCCGTGACCGGGTCCAGATTGGCGGGCACGGGCGGGCGAAGCCGCGAGAGGTCGGGACTGATCTTCTCCCACGTACGGCCGCGGTCGCGTGAGCGCATCACAAATTGGTTTGCGTAGTAAAGCGCTTCATCGGCTTGGGAGAAAACCTGCGGCAGGGTCCAGGTTTTGCGATTCGGGTCGTCCGGATCGGGTGGCGGCAGTTGTCCCCCGAGCGGCGCGGCAACGTTGAGCGCCTGATCGCAGCGCCCGGCGCCGCTCCCATAAAGAATATTGCCGTCCTTGGGGTCTGGGATCACGGTACCACTTTCGCCGGCCAGGCACGTGGGCTCCCAGTTGCGGAAAGAGAGCACGCCCTGCCGCGACCAGGTGCTGACTCCTACGCCGCCGCTATCCTGCTGTGCGCCATAGAGCCAATATGGGAAACGATTGTCGGCCGCCACGTGATAGATCTGGGCGGTGGGCTGGTTATACCAGGTGCTCCAGCTCTTGGCGCCATCCACGCTGACCACGGTGCCCTGATCGCTGCTGAGCACCATGCGGTTGCCGTCCTTGGGATTGACCCAAAGCTGGTGGTAGTCGTCGCCGCCGGGCGCTCCTTTTACGGGGACAAAAGTCTTGCCGCCGTCGGTGGTCATGTAAGTCGCGGTGTTGATGACGTAGGCGCGGTCGGGGTTGGTGGGATCGACCGTCACGGCCCCGAAGTACCAACCGCGGCCCCACAGCCGGTTCTCGGCGTTGACGAGCTTCCAGGTGGCGCCGGCGTCATCGGAGATGTAGACTCCGCCGCCGGTGCTCGGGCCCGCGCCGCCGCCTCCGCGGCGTCCGCCGGCTGGCGGGGCTGCCGGGGCTCCGCCCGCAGCAGGCGCTGCCGCCGCAGCAGCCGCGCCGCGTCCACCGCCTCCGGCGCCGCGCGCCACAGCGCTACCCAGATCGTCCACCACCGCCCATAGACGTTTGGGGTTGCTGAGCGAAACCGCGACGCCGATTCTGCCGACGAACTGGTCGGTGGGCAGGCCACCGGCCAATTGCTTCCAGGTGTCGCCACCGTCCGTGGATTTGTACAGCCCGCCGCCGGGGAGGTTGGTGGGCGCGTAGACCGACCACGGTGGACGGCGCGTGGCCCACAGCGAAGCGTAAAGCACGCGCGGATTCCTGGGATCGATGGCCACATCCACAGCGCCGACATTATCGGGATCGTCAGTCTTGAACAAAACCTTCTTCCAAGTCGTGCCGCCGTCCAGCGAGCGATAGACGCCGCGATCGGGATTGGCATCGTAGGCATGGCCGAGCGCCGCAACATAGACGCGATTCGCATTCGCCGGGTCCACCACGACGCGCCCGATCTGCCGCGTGGCTTCGAGGCCGATGTGGGTCCAGGTCTTGCCCGCATCCACGGATTTATACATCCCGTTGCCATAGGAGTGCTGGCTGCGGATGTCGGACTCGCCGGTGCCGACGTAGACCACATTGGCGTTCGACGGGGCGACAGCGATGGCGCCGATTGAGCCGATCGGAATGCCCTCATCGGAGATCGGGACCCAGGTATGGCCGGCGTTCTCGGTCTTCCACACGCCGCCGCCCACGGACCCGAAATAGAACGTGTCGGGCTGGCTGGCGTGGCCGGCGACGGCAAACGTGCGTCCGCCCCGCATGGGGCCGACGTCGCGCCAACGCAAACCGGACAGCAGGCTGTTGGGATACTGGCCCGCGGAACTCCCCTGCTGGGCTAACATTCCGAATTCCAGAAAGCCCAACAGGCAAAGCGGCGCGAGAAAAACAAGCCAACGAGGTCGACGGATCATGGCGGCTGCTCCTATCCGGCTTGCTGCTGCAAGCCGTAGGAACACTGTACCAGAAGGATGGCGGAGAGGGGGGGATTCGAACCCCCGGTAGAGCTTTTGACCCTACGACGGTTTAGCAAACCGCTGCTTTCGACCACTCAGCCACCTCTCCGGGAGTTGGTTGGCCGTCTTTCGCATCGTACCATACGGCGGCAGGTTTGACCCTGTGCGGAGCGTGAGACTACAATTGAAGGCAGTAACGTGCGCCCGTAGCTCAGATGGATAGAGCGTTTGCCTCCGGAGCAAAAGGTCGGTGGTTCGAATCCACTCGGGCGTACCACATAAACTACAGAAAACACAAGAGATACGCGACGAGGCCAGAAGCGCCGAAGCCGAAATTTGTATCCACTTGTATCCAATTCAAAAAAAGTTTGAAACCGGCGGTATCCTGGACGCCGAAGAAAAACGGCACTTCCGGACGTTCGCCCGGAACCTATGCGCCGCGCTGGCGGCCGAATGGGTCTGGGTAGCAGCGGGACAGGTCGGCGGGCTATGATATACCTTCTGCGTTCGATCCGGCTCGCTCAAGTTCCGGATCTTGGGCATGTCCGAAGCAATGAGTCCCACTCCACTGAACGGGCCCACGGAGGCACTCGTCGCCAAGAGCAACGACATCCTTCCTCGGCCGGAGTTCGTTGAAGCTCTCCGGCACTTGGAGGATTTCGGTACGCACGGTATCCTCTTCTTGGTC
>JBEKQS010000241.1:0-7966 GCA_049519475.1 Bryobacteraceae bacterium
GCCCTGGAACTGGTCGGGTTTGCCGCGTTCCGAGAGTAGGCCTTCACGCGATGCCTCCGTCAGCCGCCCCAACTCCTTCTGCAAGCCTTGCAGCACCACGGCGACGTTATTCACGGCCTGCTTCATCTTCTCGTGGTCGCCACTGTATGTCTGCGTGATCAATTCGTCGATCTTGCCCGCGCTGATCTGCGCCAGGACACGATTGCCCTCCCCGATGGGCAGCAGGATCGCATCGAGCATCGAGTTCACGCCCTCGACCAGTTTGCGGTCGTTCCCTTCGAACTGCTCTGCCCTCCCGCGCTCGCCGAGGCGCCCTGCGCGCGAGGCTTCCACCAACCGCAGGATTTCCTCCTGAAGCAGGTGCTTGGTTTGCGTCTCCTGCGCATCATGTACTGGACGGTCCAAAACGGCGGCGCCGATGGACTGGTTTTGGTCGGGACGAACGCGCCGGCCGTCGTTTGCTTGTCTTGCCATGGTCTTTGCTCCTTTGTATTCCTTGCGTTATTTACGATGCGTCACCGACGCTGATTCCTGATCCGTTATTGCCTTCCAATAGCCGCCAGGCTGCCGGCGGCCATTCTCTGCGATTCACGCAGCCACTGGTTGCAGTGCTCCGTCAGCGGAGCGCCGTGCCCGAAGTAAATCCGCCGGACATCGCGGGCGCACAGCTTCTCCAATGCCGCGAGGAATCCGGTCTCATAAGTGCCCGTTGGCGAGGTGATCAACAGGGGGGAGTCGCCAGCGAAGAGTACGCCCTCTGCCTGGTTGTAAAGGCAGATCGAGTCGCTGCTGTGACCCGGCGTGTGGATCGTCTCGAAGTACCCGTCGCCCATTTTGATGGTGTCCCCATCCCGCAGCAGACAATCGACGCCCCCGATGCTTGGCGAAAACGCGAACACCTTGGGGTGGAACACCTCGCAGACCCGCGGCAGCAGCGCGCAGTGATCGGAATGGCCGTGCGTCAGCACCACCTGTTCCACGGGCCATTTGCCGACCCCGGTGGGCGCCCGCTCGACGCTCGCCAGGATGGCCGGATCCTGGCCCACATCCACCAGCGTATTGACGTCCTCCAGCCGGCTCGCATCGCCGAGCACCAGGTAAACCCAGGAAGTATAGATTTGGCCACTGTTCTCCAACATCACGATCCGCATGGGCCGACCTCCACTTTGCGGAACAACTGCCCGTCGGGAATCACCCGCTGAAACAGTGAAGCGAGTTCCTGTGGCATTCCCTGCGTCTGCTCGGTTGCGAAGAAGCCGCCGGGCCCGAGCGCCCGGTGAAACATCCTGAGCACTTCGAGCCTCTCCGACGGCTGGAAGTGGAGCAGCACGTTTTTGCACAGGACCAGAGAATATCCATGACCGATTTCCTGGAACGACAGAAGATCGTGCTGCTGATAGGCGACCCGCCGCCGGATGCCCTCGATCACGCGAAAGTACCCAGCTTTACCGTCGGGTTCGAAGTACTTCTCGAGGATGCCCTCGGGCAACCGCGACAACTCGTCTTTCGGATACAAGGCCGCCTCGATCATCCGGGCGAACTGGCCCGTGCTTTCCACGTCCGTCGCATCGATGCGAAGATTGTCGAATGCGAAGTGGCCCATCCGCTCGGCCAACATGATGGAAAGCGTGTAAGGCTCTTGCCCCATCGCCACGCCGGCGTCCCAGATGCGGGGATGGCTTCGGCCCGACAGGTCGGGGATGACGTGTTCCGCCACCCGCTCCAGCACTTGTTGATCGCGGAAGAAGAAAGTGAAGGCCAAGTTTAGAACCTCCCCGCACGCTGGCGTGGCGCCGGTCGTCCGATGGCTTTCCCTGGCAGTCGAGAGCGCTTCCCCGGCACTAGGCGGCCCTCCCGACAGCGAGATCCACCGTCCGTTCGGCATCAAGGACCAGCAGTAACCGGTCCTTCAGCTTGTAGACACCGCGGATGAGATCCCGCGCCGCGGGATCGAGGTTCTCCGGCGGCCGTTCGTAGGTGGCGGCATCCACATCCAGCACGTCTCCGATCTCGTCGACCAGCAAACTGACGGCGCCATCTTCGGTGCGGACCACCATGTTCATGGGCGTCTGGTTGCCGGCGCGGGGCGGCAAGCGAAGCCGCCGCCGCATATCGATGGCGGTGACGATCTGGCCGCGCAAGTTAATCAACCCCTCGATGACCTCCGGGGCTTGAGGCACACGGGTCATGTGCTGGAAGCGCAGCACTTCCTGGACGCGGAGAACATCCACGCCAAAAAACAGGTCCGCCACGAAGAACGTGGAAAACTGTCCGCTGGTCTGCGCCAGTTCGGATTTCAGGGTCGCGGTATCGGTCGCCATGGGTTATCTTGCCTTTCCTACGGTCACCGGCGCGGTTTCGGCGGAAGCCAGCGCCGAGGCCAGCCGCGCCACCGATTCAAGCATGGCCTCCCGGTCGAATTTCGGTTGGCAGTCCTGGAAACCCGCCGCCTGGCCAGCTCCTGCCTGAATCTGCTGGGCCGAATCAGCCAGCGCCAGAACTGGGATAGCCTGCCACTCCGGCCGCCGGCGCATGGCGGCGAGCAGCGCGGAACTGCCGTTGGGGGGAAGATCCAGCGCCGTTACGACGAGGTCCACCGGTTGCTGCTCCAGCCCGCGAATCACCTCGTCCAGATTCGCGGCTTCGAGGACCCGGTAGCCGGCCATGTCCAGGCCGCTCCGGATCAGACCCCGCGAGAACGCCGAGGACTCGGCGACGAGGATCCTCTTGCCGTTCGCGGACCCGCCCGTGCCCTGGAACCAATCCGCCGCGGCGGCATGAATGACCTGGTTGAGATCGAGAAAATCCGCAACCTGTTTGCCCACCACCGCCGAGCCGAGAAGGCCCTTGCGGCTGGTCGTCTGGCGCACCGTGACGGCGTCTTCCGCGACATCCAGGATCTGGTCGACCACCACCCCCAGGCTGCGCTCGCCGTCGTTGAACACGATCACCTGCACGGGATCGGCGGTCTGATCCTGGTCTCCGGCGTCAGATTCCAGTACGGCCCGGAGAGAAACCAGGGGGAGAATGCGGTTCCGGTATTGCACCACCTGGCCGCCGCCCGCATGCTCGATGGAAGACTGCGGGAACTCCTCGAGCCTGGCGACCAGAGAAAGCGGAACGGCCAGCCGCTCGAAGGAACCGGCCCGGAACAGGAGCAACCGCTGCTGCTCGATCCCCGATTGCGTCTTTTGTTCCACCGCTGCGCGCGCCTGATCACGGGATTCGGCCAACACCCCGGAGCGCTGGCCGATACCGAGCACGTCGAGGATGAGGGCCACGCGGCCGTCGCCCATGATGGTCGCGCCGGCGTACACGGTGAGCCCTTTCAACTGCTTACCCAAAGGCTTGACTACGATTTCCTGGGTGTCGTTGATGCCGTCCACCACCAGGCCAAACTGCCGGTCTTCGGCTTGCAGGACCACCATGCTGACCGCCTCGGCCCGCTCGGCCGATTTCAGCCCGAGCACTTGATTCAGGTGGGCGATGGGCAGAAGACTCCCGCGCCGGCGGTACACCGGTGTGCCCTGCACATACTCGATGTGCTTTTCCGACGAATCTCCCTCCAGACGGATCAATTCGAGCAGGCTGACCTGGGGAATCACGAATCGTTCGCCACCGCTGGTGATTACCAGGCCGGGAATGATAGCCAGCGTGAGGGGGATTTTGATCTTGACCGTGGCGCCTTCGCCGGGCCGGCTGAACAGGTCGACGACGCCGCCGATCTTCTCGATGTGAGACTTCACCACATCCATGCCGACCCCGCGTCCCGAAACGTTGGTGACGGTTTCCGCCATGGAGAAGCCGGGCAGGAAGATCAGGTTCAAGGCCTCCCGGTCACTCAGCCTCTCGGCTTGTTCGGGCCGCAGAAGCCCCTTGTCCAGGGCCTTCTGTTTGACGCGGGCGATATCAATCCCCGCCCCGTCGTCGCCGATTTCGATGTTGACTTGGCCGCCTTCGTGATAGGCGCGGAGGGACAGTCTTCCTTGTGGCGGCTTGCCGATTCGCAGGCGAACCTCCGGCGGCTCGATGCCGTGGTCGCACGAGTTCCGTACCAGGTGAACCAGCGGGTCCTTGATGGCCTCGATGATGGTTCTGTCGAGTTCCGTCTCGGCGCCGTCCATCTCCAGCCGGATCTGCTTGCCGAGGGTCACCGCCATGTCGCGCACCACGCGCGGCAGCTTGTTCCAGACCATCCCGATGGGTTGCATGCGCGTCTTCATGACGCCTTCCTGCAGTTCCGTGGTAATCAGGTTCAACCGCTGTGAGGTCGCGTTGAGGGCGGCATCCTCGCGCTCGGTGTTGAACTGGAGGATCTGATTGCGGGTCAGTACCAGTTCCCCCACCAAGTCCATGAGTTTGTCCAGCAAGCCGACCCCCACGCGGATGTTCGCATCCGCCACGGCGGAAGGCTTGGCGGCGTCTTCGGCGGGCTTCTTGCTCTCGGCAAGGTCGGGGCAGCCGCTGTCGTCCGTAGGTTCCGCCACGGGACCAGGCAACCCGCCTGGAGCGGGCTGGCCGGCACCGCACTCCCCCTTAGGGCCGGTTGTCAACCGCACCGCGACGCGCAGACGTTCGGTCAAGTCCTCAAAACGGTCCGGACCTTCCTCTCCGCTGGCTTCGATGGAGGCCAACACCTTTCGAGTCGCGTCGACCGTCTCTAAAATCAGGGACACCAGGGACGGAGTGAGCTCCCGTTCGCCATCGCGCAACTGGCTCAGGAAGCTCTCGGCCTGATGGGTGATCCCTTCCAGGGTCGAAAACGCGAGGAAGCCGCACGTGCCCTTGATGGTGTGAATGGTACGGAAGATGCTGGCCAGCAGCGCCGCGTCCTTCGGGTGCTTCTCGAGTTCGACTAGCTCCTGATCCAGGCGCGAGAGGTTTTCATGACTCTCGACTAGGAATTCACGAATCACGTCCTGATCTTGCATGCGCTTGTCCTCCATGGGCCCCAAAAGACTCCGGTTCCTAGAGGTTTATTGCGTTGGGGCCGTACTTCCTGGCGACCTTTTGTTTCCGTCTGTGGCGTGCTGCTTCACCAAACAAGAAACAGATCGGCGGGGAACGGGAAATCTTTATACCTGGACTATGTGCACGATCTCCGCACCCGGGTGTTTCGGATCGCGGGCGACCCGGAGCAGAGTCCCGGCGCTGGCGCGGAATAACAGGCTGTAGATCTCTTGCTTGTTCTGCAAGGTCAGCGGCCCCAACTGGTGCGGCAGCGTGAAGGCCACCTGGACATAGCGGGTGGGCAGTAGGTTCGCGGTGGCCCGGCAGCATCTGGATGGTGCGCAAATCGGCGCGCTCCGGCCGGCTCTTCCCGGGTGGCCGTTGGTTGCCGCAGTTCTTCCAGCAGATTCGGGCTGAGCATCACATCGCGGTCCTTGCGGCCTTTGCCGCCCTGATGCTACCCGTGCCGGATCACCAACACGTCGCCATCTTTGACTATGTATTCCTTGCCTTCCAGCCGCAACAGCCCTTTCTCGCGCACGCCGGCATAGCCGCCGTGATCCACCAGCGCTTTCCAGTTCACCACCTCGGCGCGGATGAACTTCTTTTCGAAATCGGAGTGGATGGCGCCGGCCGCCTTCACCGCGGGCGTATGCATCGGGATGGTCCAGGCGCGGCATTCGTCCTCACCGGCGGTCAGAAAGCTCATCAGCCCGAGCAGCGCGTACGTCGCGGTGATCAGCCGCTCCAGACCCGACTCCTGCAGGCCGTAGCTGGCCAGGTAATCGGCCTGCTCCGCCCGCGGGAGTTCCGCCAGCTCGGCTTCGATCTTGCCGCATACCGCAGCAGCGGCAGTGTGCCGCCGCGCGGCCAGCGGCCCTTCGCGATACTCGCGCTCGCGCTCGTGCAGCTTGGCGGCATCGCTCTCGCCCAGGTTGAGCACGTATAGAATCGGCTTCTGCGAGAGGAATTGAAAGCCACGCAAGCGCTTCTCGTCGTCCGCGTCGAGCTCCAGTTGGCGCAGCGGCTTGTTTTCCTCGAGCGCCGCTTTGCACTTCTCCAGCAGATCGAACTCGCGGTCGAGCTCCGGATTCTTGATTTTCTTGCGGTCCTTGTCCAGCCGCTCGAGCCGCTTCTCCACCACCACCAGATCGCTCAGCGCCAGTTCGGTCTCGACGTCCTCGAGGTCGCGGAGCGGGTCCACCGAACCCTTCTCGTGCGGCACGGTATCGTCTTCGAACAACCGCAGCACGTGCGCGAAGGCGTCCACCACGCGCAGGCTGGCCAGATAACTGGGGTCGCGCAGGTTCTCCTTCGAGATCGACGGCATATCCACGTATTCCACCGTGGCGTGCGTGACTTTGGGCGGCTCGAAGAGGCGGCCCAGTTCTTCCAGGCGGGCATCCGGCACCTTTGCCACGCCGGTGCGCGCGGCCGTGGAGCCGATACGGGTTTCCTGCTGGACTCCGGTGAGGATGGCGAACAAAGAGGTCTTGCCCGTCATGGGCAAACCGATGATGGCTGTCTTCATAGGGGGGACTGTCTACAGGGGAACTTCCACCTGGCTCAGGATTTCTTCGATGATGCGCTCGCCCGCGTCGGCGCGGCGCGGCGCCAGCGTGGTGCGGGCATTGATGACCACGCGATGCGCGAAGAGCGGCGTGGCCAGCCGCTTCACGTCGTCGGGGATGGCGTAATCGCGGCCTTCCAGCAGCGCCAGCGCCTGCACCGCGCGATACAGGGCCTGCGATCCGCGCGGGCTGACGCCCAGCGCCAGCGATTCGTGGTTGCGGGTCTTCTCCACGATCGCCAGTATGTAATCCACCAGGGCCTCTTCCACGGTGACGCGGTGCACGGCGTCCTGCAGGTGCAGCACGTCGGACGCCACCAGTCCCGAGGGCGCCCCTTGCGGCAGCGCCCGATCCGAATTGCGCAGGATCTGGCGCTCGCTGGCGGCGTCCGGGTAGCCCACCCGCAGCCGCATCAGGAAGCGGTCGAGCTGCGATTCGGGGAGCGGGTAGGTGCCGTGGTGCTCCACCGGGTTCTGCGTGGCGATCACCATGAACGGCCGCGGCAGTTCGTGGCGCTTCCCGTCGATGGTGACCTGGCCTTCGTTCATGGCTTCGAGCAGCGCCGATTGCGTCTTGGGTGTGGTGCGGTTGATTTCGTCGGCCAAAAGAAAATTGCTGAAGATGGGGCCCGGTTTGAACTCAAAGGCTTCCGCGTGGGAGTTGTAAATGGTGACGCCCAGCACGTCGCTCGGCAGCATGTCGCTGGTGAATTGCAGCCGGTCGAAGCGACACGCCACCGACCGCGCGAGCGCCTGGGCCAGGGTGGTTTTTCCGACGCCCGGCACGTCTTCGATGAGGAGATGTCCGCGTGCCAGCAGGCACACCAGGGAGAGCCGCACGACTTCGGGTTTGCCGCGAAGGGCCGATCCGAGCGAGAGTTCCAACTCGGCCAGCCGGGCCAGAATTTGCGGCGAGACCCCAGCCGGCGGTGCGACGATAGAATCCCGCTGGGACATTACGTTCATGATACTAAAGTTCCGCTCGCCCCAAGGCCGCGAGGCCCGCGGCCTTCGTGGTAGACTCGATATTTGGCGCGTCTGAGGTTGAGGCGTCGCCGTCGCTCGCCTGCCATTTTCGGGCGCGTAGCTCAGTTGGTTAGAGCGCCTGCTTCACACGCAGGAGGTCACAGGTTCGAGTCCTGTCGCGCCCACCACCCGTTTTTCAGAAATCATCGACCAAAACCGATCGGGTATCGATCGGGCACTGCGCTCCGTCCGGTATTGAACTTGATTTGTTGCAAAGTGCAGCAGTTGTACTCACCGGTACATTCCATATTCTCAGCCCGGTTTGGGAGGCCTCGCTCCGCTTGCATCCGTCCAAGAGTCGCTACATAATTGTCTCAGCGCTGAAAGTCTTATTATCTCTCGGGCCCTTTTGCTGTGGCTGCAAGTCCGCGGTTCTGCGGTCGTCAACCACCCCCGGATTGATATAGAAAGCGCGAGGCT
>JBEKQS010000242.1:0-7901 GCA_049519475.1 Bryobacteraceae bacterium
ACGTGCTCCGAAGTGGCGGACTATTAGTCCCGCTGGGGGATTGCGGCAGCCACCATGTTCCAGGAACTCAAGTTCCAGCTATCGACTGCAATACTGACGATTCTTACCCTGGCTGCCGGCGTTGCCGCAATCGTCAATTTTGAACAGTACCAGCATTTCCGCTTACCCGACGACGGAGTGATCTGGGTGGACCGCGGCGGCCACGTGGAAGCGCTCTACGTTGCGCCGGATGGTCCGGCCGCCAACTGGATTCAGCCGGGGGACCGGTTGAAATCCATTGGCCGTGAACCGGCCAACCGGCCGGAGACCATCGGCCAACCGGAAGCCATGGCGCGGCGGGAAGCTCCCGCGCCGGTGGCGATCCACGAGGCTCTGGACGTGCCCAAAGTGCTGGTGGCGATCAAGTCCTGGAATTATGCCAGGTACGTTGTGCAGCGTGGAGGGGTGGAAGTTCCGTACAAGCTGATCGTTGGCGAAGTGCCCAAGAACCCCGCCGTGATCTACCAGTACCCGGTGGGCATCGCGTTCCTGCTGATCGGGCTTTTCGTTTATTTCCGGCGCGGCAGCGCGCAGAAGGCGCAGCATTTTTACGTGTTCTGCCTGGCGTCGTTCATGAGCTTCGCGTTTCACTACACCGGCTACCTGGACGCCTTCGACAGCCTGATCCTGGTCGGCAACGTGGCGGCCGGGCTGATTGCGCCCACGCTCTTCCTGCACTTCTGCCTGACCTTTCCCGAGCCCCGCAAGTGGCTCCAGAAGCCGGCGCGGGTGGCGCTGCTGTACGTGCCGGCGGTGCTGCTCATTACGTTCTACCTGGGGGTGGCGACCGGCGCCATCAGGACTTCCATCCCGCCGTCGGAAATGCGCTGGCACCTGGACCGCCTCTTCCTGCTGATGGAGGCGGCGCTTTACATCGCGGGCGGCTTCGCGCTCAACGCCGAATACCACCGCACCGAAGACACCATCGTGCGCCAGCAACTGAAGTGGCTGCGCAACGGCGCGTTCCTGGGCATGGGTCCGTACGCCGTAGTGTACATAGTGCCCTATGCCATGGGCGCCATCCCCAACCACTATCAGAACTGGGCGGTGCTCTCCATGGTGCTGGTCCCGCTGACGCTGGCTTATGCCATTGTGCGTTACCGGCTGATGGACGTGGACATTCTCTTTCGCCGCGGCTACGCTTATACGCTGGCCACGGTGTGCGTGCTGGCGGCGTTTTACGGCATCACCTTTTTCCTGGGAAGCCTGTTCCTGAAGGGCGGCAACCAGCCGCGCACCGGGCCATCCATCCTGGTGATGCTGATTGCGGCTTTCCTGTTCCAACCCATCCGCGACTGGATGCAGGAGCGCCTGGACAAACATTTTTACCGCGACCGCTACGATTACCGCCGCACGCTGGTGGAGTTCGCGCGGGAGTTGGGCGCGCAGATGGATCTGGAAACCATGCTGGATTCGGTGGGCGACCGGCTGCTGAAGACGCTCTCCATCCGGCAATTGGGCTTTTTCCTGGCCGAGGAAAGCGCGGAAGGCCCGCAATTCCGCCTGAAGACCGTGATGGGTTCGAACCCGCATCAGGCCGGTGCGTGGGGCGACGACCTGGATCTCAGCTTTCTGGACTGGAAGCTGCCGGAATCTTACCTGTTCTTCGAGCGGACGCGGCACCAACTGGATGCGGTCTCGCGGTCGTGGCCGGCGTCGGTGCGGCGCACCATCGCCGAGCTGGATTTCACCTACTACCTGCCGTGCAAGGTGCGCGGCCGCACCATCGCCTACATGGGCGTCAGCCGCGCCACCGATGGCGAATACCTTTCCAGCGTGGACGTGGAGTTGCTGCTCACGCTCACCGGTTACGTGGCCATCGCCATTGAGAACGCCTCGCTCTACCATTCGCTACAGCGCAAAGTGGAGGAATACGAGCGGCTGAAGGAATTCAGCGAAAACATCGTGGAATCCATCAACGTGGGTATCCTGGCGGCCGACCTGGAAGACCGCGTGGAAAGCTGGAATTCGCAGATCGAGCATCTGAGCGGAATCACCCGCGAGCATGCCTTGGGAAAGAGGCTCTCGGAGCTGTTTCCGGCGGAGCTTTCCGAACAGTTCGACCGCGTGCGCGGGCAGACCGGAATCCACAATATCTATAAGTTCGTGCTGAAGCCCGCGGTCAATGGAAACGGCAACGGCAACGGGCTGCCGGCGCGTTTCCGCGAAGCCACTTTGAACGTGGCGATCGCTCCCCTGGTCTCGCGCGAGCAGGAACAGATCGGCCGGCTGATCATTTTCGACGACGTGACGGACCGCGCCGAGTTGGAACAGCGGCTGGTGCAGGCCGACAAGCTGTCGAGCATCGGCCTGCTGGCGGCGGGCGTGGCTCACGAGGTCAACACCCCGCTGGCCGTGATCTCCACCTACGCGCAGATGCTGGCCAAGCAGGTGGCGGGAGATGCGCAGAAGACCGTGATTCTCGACAAAATCGCCAAGCAGACTTTCCGCGCCAGCGAAATCGTGAATTCGCTGCTGAACTTTTCGCGCACCTCGAGCACGTCTTTCGGCGATGTGAGCCTGAACAAGGTGGTCCTGGAGACGCTCTCGCTGCTCGACCACCAGCTTCAGAAGGCCGGCATCCAGGTGAAGACCGACATGCAGGCGAACCTCCCGGCGGTGCACGGCAATACCGGCAAGCTGCAGCAGGTGTTCCTCAACCTGTTCCTGAACGCGCGCGACGCCATGACGGCGGGCGGCACGCTCGAAGTGCGTACCTGGTCGGAAGGCCTGGGCGTGAAGGCCGAAGTGGCCGATTCCGGGCCGGGGATTGCGCCGGAGAACCTGCATCGCATCTACGATCCCTTCTTTACCACCAAGGCGGCGCGCAAAGGCACGGGGCTGGGCCTTTCGGTGACCTACGGTATCGTTCAGGAGCATGGCGGCTCGATTGAAGTTGCCAACCGGCCGAGCGGCGGCGCCCGCTTCCGCCTGGAACTGCCGATGGCGCGGGCCGCTGCCAGGACCCCGGTGAATGCCGCTTGAAATGACTCTTCCCCAAACCACCTCTCTCGAATCCAAAGGCAACATTCTAGTGGTCGACGACGAAGCCGACATCCGCGAAGGCCTCCAGGATCTGCTCACATCCGAAGGCTACGCGGTGGACCTGGCGCAGAACGGCGCCGAAGGCCTCCACAAAATGGAGGCCCGCGGCTACGACCTGGTGCTGCTCGATCTGATGATGCCGGACCGTTCCGGGATGGAGGTCTTGCAGGAAGTTCGCGAGCGCGACCGCGAAACTCCCATCTTCCTGATCACGGCTTACGGCTCGGTGGATGCGGCGGTGCAGGCGCTCAAGCTGGGCGCCAACGATTATTTTTCGAAGCCCTGGGACAACGACAAGCTGATCATCGAGATCGACCGCATGATTGCGCGGCGGCGTCTCGAATACGAGAACACCTACCTCAAGCGGGCTTTTAAGCAGCGCTACAGCTTTCCCAACATCATCGGCAAGAGCGAGCGCATGGTGCGCATGCTCGACCTGGTGGCCCAGGTGGCCACCAGCCGCTCCACCATCCTGATCACCGGGGAGACCGGCACGGGCAAGGAGCTGGTGGCCAAAGCCATCCATGCCAACTCTCCGCGGGCGGAGAAGATGTTCGTGGCGGTCAACAGCGGATCGCTGCCGGCGGAGCTGCTGGAATCGACGCTCTTCGGCCACATGCGGGGCGCTTTCACCAGCGCCGTGCAAACCAAGAAAGGCTACTTCGAAGTAGCCGACGGCGGGACCATTTTCTTCGACGAGATCGGCACCATCGGACCGGAGACCCAGATCAAGCTGCTGCGCGTGTTCGAAGACCGCGAGTTCACGCCGCTGGGCTCGACCGATCCGATCAAGGTGGACGTGCGCATTCTGGCGGCCACCAACGCCGACCTCCACGAACTGGTTCGGGTGGGCCGTTTCCGCGAAGATCTCTATTACCGTCTGAACGTGATCCAGATCGGGCTGCCGGCGTTGCGCGAGCGCAAAGAGGACATCCCGGCGCTGGTGGATCACTTCTTCACGCAATACTGCCGGGACAACGGGAAGTTTCTGGGCCCCACCGGAAAGTCGGTGCTGCATTTCGCCGCCGATGCCATGCAGGTGCTCATGGAGCACAACTGGCCGGGCAACGTGCGTGAGCTCGAAAACGTGGTGGAGCGCGCCGTGGTCTTGGCTTCGGCCGCGGAAGTGCCGCTGGACGTTCTACCGGAGGCGCTGCTGGCGGCCAACGGCGTCCGGGTGCAGCGTGGCGACGGCGCTCCGCTGGCCGCCAACGCGTCGCTTTTCGAGATTGTCAACGACTACGAACGGCGCGTCATCCTGGAGCGGCTCGAACAGTGCAACTGGAGTCAGACCGAAGCCGCCGAAAGCCTGAGCGTTCCGCTCAGCACGCTGAACCAGAAGATCAAGCGGCTGGATATCAAGATCCGCAAGAAATCCGACGGGTGAGTATCATACCCTTGTGTAGCGGGCTTTCCAGCCCGCAACGCCGGCATTCTTGACGGCGCCTCGGGCAGCACCCCACAGCCGGTTCACGCCGCCTTGGGTGGGGCAGGTTGTTTAACCTGCGGACCGAGTGTCACTCGGTCCAGCCGTGCGCAGCCCGGCCGGGGTCAATGGCAATCCGCCGGTTTGCCTCCGGCACGCCAACGGTGTATATCATTGATTAGTTGGAGGAGCCATCATGGACGAAGATACCAAGCCTTGCCCGGTCTGCGGAGAGACCATCAAAGCAGTCGCGCTCAAGTGCCGTTTCTGCAATACCGACCTCTCGGCATTCGCCGCGACCAAAGACGCCGAAACCGAAAAGGACCTGTTCAACGGCCACCCGGCCGTAATCTACAGCATCGGCCAGTTGGTGCCTTTCCTGGTGGTGTTGGTCGTGGCCGTCGCGGTCGGCTATTTCCACGCCGACATCGGCATCGACATCGGGTATGCGGTTCTCGGCTTCGTGGTCCTGTGCGGCATCATTTGCCTGCGGTATTACACCAAGAGCCGCAGCATCCACTTCGAAATCACCACCCAGCGGATCAAGCTGGAACGTGGCCTGCTCTCGAAGGTTCAGGAAAGCCTGGAGCTGTTCCGCATCGACCACTTCGAACTCCGCAAGCCGCTAGGAATGCGGTTGGTGGGCCAGGCCTCGCTGCATCTTTTCTCCACGGATGCGGAACTCGAGAACTTCTACATCTACGGCGTTCCCGGCCTGGAATCGCTATCCGACACGTTACGCAACTGCCAGCTTCGCGAGCGCACCCGGCGCGGTTTGACGACCTTTGTGAAGGCGTAAACAAACGCTGTTCACCGAGTTCGCTCAGTGGCAGCCCTACTGCCTGCCTGTCCGGGATCAAGGAACGGGGACTGCGCAAGGACTTGTCTTCTGGAGCGGCCCTCTGGCCCGTCCGCTGGCTACTTTCCAGAAAGCCGCTTGAAATGAGGCGCCTCCAGGTTCTTATGTTGGCCGCTGGAGTCGGGCGCGGACGGAAGAAACCAGAAAAAGATAATCGGATACGAAATGGTAATATGGGTGTATATTATGTTCAGCGCAATTTTGCGATCGGCCGGAGGCACGGGCTAGGCTCGCCGTGGTGGGCGGGTGGCTTGGCCAAGCGGCGCTGTCGCAGGGTCGCTTCACCGGTAGTGGGAGCCGGGCGCTGCTTCCAGTGGGAAGTGGAGGTATTGATGCCGAACGCCGTGGACTTGTGGGTGAGCAGCGCCGAGGCGGATTTCCAGGCCGCAGCTCATGAGGGTGCCAAAACAGACTTCAAGTGCGCCGTCCATTACGGCGCCTGCATCGCTGATCTTCCGTTGGTGTGCTGTCGAATCGAGGACATGGTCCAATCCATCGCCTTGGGCCTGAACGAACTCACGGAAGCGCTGCGGTTGATGAACAACCGCATCGACGAGATCGACGAGTGGGTCCATGCTCAGCAAGCGGCGCAAGAGGGCCAACGCACGGAGCAACCCTCCCCGGCTCTCTCTATGACTTGACGGGCGGCCGCGGCACGATTCGCCCCCAGTGGGTATTCGTGCTCGGATGTTTTTGTGGGACTAACCGAAGGGCTGTCCTGAAGCCTTACGCCAGCCTTACATCACCGGCCCAATTCGCCAGGGCACGAATTCCTGGTGGCCCATCTGTTCTGCGCACGTCCGGCGCCCCGAAGCTACCTCCAGCAGCAGGTCGAAGATCTCTCGTCCTACGGCCTGCACCGTCGCCTCGCCATCGGCGATGCGTCCCGCGTTCACATCCATGTTGTCGCGCATGCGGCGGTACGTGTCGCTGTTGGTCGCGATCTTGAAAACGGGGATAGTGGGGAAGCCGATGGCGCTGCCGCGCCCGGTGGTGAACGCGATCAGGTTGCAGCCGCCGGCGCCAAGACCGGCCAGCGACGGCGGATCATAGCCCGGCGTGTTCATGAAAACGAAGCCCGCCGCAGTCACCGCTTCGGCGTATTGGTAGACCTCCATCAGTGGAGAGGTGCCGCCCTTGGCCACCGCGCCCAGCGATTTTTCCAGGATGTTGCTTAAGCCGCCGGCCTTGTTTCCCGGGGAGGGATTGTCATCGAAGCTGCCCTCGAACCGGCTCAAGTATCGCTTGTAATCGCGGATCGTATCTAACAGTTTTTGCGCCACTTCACGGTTTCGGGCGCGCTTCACCAGCAAATGCTCGGCGCCGAAAATCTCAGGCGTCTCCGCCAGCACCGCCGTGCCGCCGATCTCCGCCAGCAGGTCCGAGCAGTAGCCCAGCGCGGGGTTGGCGGTGATGCCGGAGAAGGAGTCCGAGCCGCCGCAGTTCAGCCCCAGGACGATCTTGGAAGCCGGCGCTTCGGTGCGGCGCTCCTCGGCCGCCCGTTCCAGGAAGCGTCCGATCTCGCGCCGCGCGGCATCAATGGCGCCGCGCGTGCCGCCGCTCGATTGCAGGGTCAACCCGGCCAGCCGGCCGGTTGCGGGCGCGTGTGATCCCAGGTAGTGATCGATCTGGTTGACTTCGCATCCCAGGCCCAGCACCACCGCGGCCGAAACGTTGGGATGCGCCAGCACGCCGCTCAACGTGCGGCGAAGCTGATCGACGTCCGGCCCAAACGCGTGGCCGCATCCTTCGCCGTGCGGGAAAGCCACCACGCCATCCACGTTGGGCGGCAGCGTTTCCGCGTGGTAGCTTTGCGCGATCAGCTCGGCGGTGTGGGCCGCGCAGTTGCTCGCCGCTACCACGGCGATATAGTTCCGCGTCCCCACGCGGCCGTCTTCCCGGACGTATCCGAGAAAGGACGGAGCGTTCTTGCGGACGGGGGGCGCGATATCGCCGGACGGAAACTCGTAGGCCGGCTGCAACTCCTCGAATGCCAGGTTGTGGGTGTGGACGTGCCGCCCGGGTTCGATAACGGCGAGCGCGCGGCCGATGTCCTGGCCGTAGCGCTTCACCATCTCGCCGGGTGCGATCGGGCGCAAGGCCACTTTGTGGCCCGCGGGGATCGCGTCCATGGCCACCAGCCTTACGCCATCCACCAGCAATTCGGTTCCCGGCGCGATGGCCACCCGCGCTATCGCGACATTATCGGAGGGGTGCAGATGGATCCCTGAGTTTTCGGCCGTCGGCAATTTCGCAATATCAAGCAGCATCACATCCACCATGTCATCAGATCGCAGTCCCGGGAAGCAAACCCGATTCCGAGCCGCGAACGTTAGAGAGCGGTTGCCGGCACCATTAAAGTTCGTGAGTCTCGAACACCGGCATGCCATCGCCGCGCCCGGCCGCGATCGAACCCCGGGAACGTAGCATCCACGCCCCTATAATAGGAGAAATGGCCAGGAAAATTCCGCGCGCGCTGTGGCTGCTGCTGCCCCTGGCATACTTCCTCTTTTTTTTCGGCATGGCGAAAGT
>JBEKQS010000243.1:0-12275 GCA_049519475.1 Bryobacteraceae bacterium
GGCGAATGTCCCGTTCTGAAAGCTGACAAATGCCTGGGCCAGTTCCGCCGTGTTCTTCGGAGGTTGCATATGCATCTGCGCATACTGGGAAACCATCGACGCATCGGAGTCATCCCATACTTTCTGCACAGCGGCGCGCTGCTCCGCCGGAACCGGATCGTCCGCTACGTATTGCACCTTCATGGTCGCCGCCATGAACTTCAGAAAATCCTGCGCCTTCATCGGCCCCGTCAACGGTAAGCAGTCTTTCGGCAGAAACTGAGAGTATGGGCCTTCGGCCCAGGTCCAGCCCAGCTCCGGCATGCGCTCCACAAAACTCAGGCCATCCGGACTCGTCGCCCGGAACACGCCGAAGGGCATCGAGGCGCACTTGCCCCCCTGGTACAGCACTCCCTGAAAGTGCCACTTCGCCGGAACCTTCACCGCAATCGCCTTCATGTCATTCAGCGTTGGGTCGGTGATGTACTCCACGCGAGTGCCACCGGCGGCCTGTGCTGCAGCCGCGGAAGCAGGCGCGCTCGAACCCGACTGCGCCGCCGGCTTCTGGCCGCAAGCCACGCCCAAAGCTGCCAGGGCGATAGTCGCCCGAATCAAATACCGACTTGACATACGTTTTTCTCCTACCCAGAAAGAGAGCAACGCGAGTGAGCATATCCGAGCAGCCCCAGCCTGTTCGAACGCCCAACTGCGCCGGTAGCCAGTATATCATCAGGGGTAAAGGGGACGATGCATTTTCCAGCCTTACCTGTCGCTACTTAGCTGGCGTCAGCCCCAGTCCGGGAGTCTTGGGGAGAATGAGCTTGCCTTTTTCCACACGCACGCCGTGGAAGGGGTCGTTCGAAATTAAGAGGTTGCCGTCGAGATCGGCGTAATCGACCAGCGGGGAAAGATGCGCGGCGGCGGTGACCGATACGGAACTCGACACCATGCAGCCCAGCATGGTCTTCATGCCGAGGGCCTTCGAGATCTGAATCATGCGGCAGGCTTCCAGCATGCCACCGCTCTTATCGAGCTTGACGTTGACGCCGTCGTAGGCGTCTCGCAGTTTGGGAATATCGCTCGCGCGCTGGCAGGCTTCGTCGGCGATCACGGGGATGTGCACGCGGCTGCGCACCCAGCGCGTTTCCTCGATCATTTCGGCGGGCATGGGCTGCTCGATGAACTCGACGCCCATTTTTTCCAGCCAGTTGATCTTGCGGACAGCCTCTTCCTTATCGGTCCAGCCTTCATTGGCATCCACGCGCAGCGGTTTCCTGGTGACGCTGCGCACGGCTTCGATAGTGGCTTCGTCGGTCGAGAGGCCAACCTTCACTTTAAGGATGGGGAAGTCGGCGGCCTCGCGGGTTTTTTGCTTGGTGATTTCCGGAGTGTCGATTCCGATGGAGAATGTGGTCAGCGGAGTATCGGCGGGGTCCAGGCCGAAATAGGAATAGAGCGGGATGTTGAGCTTCTGGCCGACCCAGTCCATCAGGGCGATATCGATGGCGGCCTTGCCGGCCCACTCGCCCGGCACGCGCTGGAAGACCTCCGCCATGATTTTGTCGAACTGCATGGGGTCTGAGGAGAGCAGGAGATCGCGGACGCTGTCGGCGGCTTTCTGCGCGCCGGCGGCGTCCTCGTGGTAGCGAACGATGGGCGCGCCTTCGCCGTGCCCGGTGATGCCATCGCGCGTGTAGGCGGTGTGCAGCGTGTCCCGATACTGGCTGGACGACATGGTGGTGGTCCAGGTGTGTTGCAGGTTCAGGCGCACAATCCGGGTTGTGAAGGCGGGCGCCGCCGCCCCGTAGGCCGGATTCATTCCACTCATCGCGCTCATCGCCGCCCCCGCTGTCAGGAAGTCCCGTCGCTTCATGATTTCTTTCTCCCCGAAATTCCGGTTCGCATCAGACCCCAAGGATAACGCGGCGCGCCGGGCGCTACGCCGGGCCGGACTTGGCGCTCCGGCTGCGCCAGAAGCTTTGCAGAAAGTAGATGGCGAAGCCGGCGCCGATGACGATCCAGAAATGGAGCAACTGCAGGGTCACCGCGAATACCGCGATGCCGATGGCGCAGCCCCACATGAAACTCTCTCCGGTGAGCCCGTCCAGCCAGTTCGGCCGCCCGCCGCCGGCGGGAACGCGGGGGCGCAGCGAGGGCACAAGCCGCGGGACTGCGTTGCAATAGCGGAGGAAGCCGGCGCCTTGCGATTCCCCCAGTCCGGCTTCCTCGCGCAGGATCAGGCGGTACATCACCACTGTCATGCCAATCAGCATGAAGAAAAAGCCGGCGCGGCTGGCCATGGTGCCCATGCCGGCCGCCAGCAGAATATTGCCGAGGTAGAGCGGGTTGCGCACGTAGCGGTACGGGCCCTCGGCGACAAGGCTTTCGGAATGCAGGGCGCTGTCATGCACCACGGAGCTCTTCAAGTAAGCCTCGGCCCACGAGCGCAGCAGCGCAGCCGCCGTAACGGTGAGCGCGGCGGCGGCAAAGATGGCGCGGATCAACTGGTCGGCTCGCGGGGAATCCATGCCGGCCGGCCCCACGATGAGGCGCGTGAGCGCCTCGGCGGCATTTGCGTGGTCAAGCCCGTAGAGGCCGAAGCCGACCCAGAAGACACTGCCAATGATCCAGAAGCGATTTTCAAATTCGGCTTTGGTGGCTTGGAAGCTCATGGTTGGGCGGTCCTCTTCATGCCAGGTCGGCTACGGCTGCATGGCTTTCTCGAAACCTAAATGCCAGCCTAGCGTTTCGGTATCGAACCAGGATATCTCAACACCGAACCAACTGCTGCGGGACTGCGCGTGATAGCTCTCGGGCCGCGCCGCGGCCAGAACGAAGGCGCAGGGGGATTCGCCAAACCTTGCCAGCCGCAGGGACAGCCACGAGTCGGCGCCGAGCGGCTGGGCCAGCACCACCGGCGTGCCCGCGAAAGTGGCCAGGCGCGCGCCGAAACTGGGATCCGTCTCGCGGACGGGCTCGGGCAAGGCATAGGCCCGGCGATAGCGCGCGATGGCGGCGTCCAAATCGCGCACGCCGATCACCACGCGGGAGATGCCGCGGAAATCCCCGCCGGGCGGCTTGCCTTGGGGAAAGGCGCGCAGGTCGCGCGCCGTGAGGTCATGGATCAGAAACGGAAAGAATGCCCCGCGCACACCTTCGCCGATATTCGAAGTCTGCCAATCGAGCCGCACCCCGTCGGGGCGCTGGCGGCCGCTGGCCACGGGCTCCGAGACTTGAATGCCGGCGGCTTTCAGGCGCCGGACCTCAGCCGGCAGGTCTTTTTCGCGGAGGGCCCAGGCGCACGGGCCGGCATCGCCCTTCAGGAACCGGGCCCACACGTGCTGGCCGGCCAGGTGCGGGTCGGCATTCTGCCGGAGGGCCATCAACTCCAGGTAGGCGCCATCGGCGAGGCTCGCCAGGGCCATCTCGGTAGTGTTGTTGAGATGCGCACCGCCGTAGACGCTGGGTATGCCGATCGAAGCCAGACCGGCTTGCAGTTTCCGGATATCGTTTCCGGCGACGGTCACATGATCGATCTGGAAATCGGAGGCCGGGAGAATCATCGCCGAGAACACCATCGCCACAGCAACCCGCATGGAGCGATTGTAAATCTTCGGGAGCCCGTCAGGGAACTGCCGGCGCGGCACGCCGCTTCCACAGCCACCAGACAACCCGGTACAACAACAGCAAACCGACCAGCGACCCATACAGCGCCGGCAGGCGGATATCCGACTTCACCAGCCAGTAGTAGTGCACCACCGCGGCCACTGCGCTGAGATAGATGAGGCGGTGCAGCGCCTGCCAGCGGCGGCCGCCCAGCCGCCGCACCCAGCCGGCGGTAGAAGTGATCGCCAGAGGCAGCATCCCGAGAAATGCCGCCAGGCCCGCAATGATGAAGCGCCGCTTCACAAAATCGCGGAGAATCTCGTGCATGTCGAAAAACTTGTCCAGCCCGAACCATGTGGCAAAATGCAGGCACCCGTAGAAGAAGGCAAACAAGCCGATCATGCGGCGGAAACGGATGAGGTCCGGCAAGCGCAGAATGCGGCGCAAGGGCGTCACGGCCAGGGTCGCGACGATCATGCGGATGGTCCAATCGCCCGTGAAGTGGGTGATGTACTCGATAGGGTTGGGCGTGAGGTCGCCGTTCCAGGCCCGCCACGCCAACCAGCACGCGGGCGCGAGGCACAGCAGGAACACCACCACCTTGACCCAGCGGCGTCTCAACATTGATTCAGAAATTCTTCTTCAAATCCATGCCGGTGTATAGCGAGGCCACCTGGTCGGCATAACCGTTGAACATCAGGGTGGGCCGCGGGCGCAGTTCGCCGAGCCGGTGCTCTTTCGACTGGCTCCAGCGCGGGTGATCCACGTTCGGATTCACGTTGGAGTAAAAGCCGTATTCGATCGGCTGCATCGTGTTCCAGGTGTTGGGCGGCATTTTTTCCACCAGCCGGATCTTCACGATGGACTTGATGCTCTTGAAGCCGTATTTCCAGGGCAGAATGATGCGCACGGGCGCGCCATCCTGCGGCGGCAACGCATCGCCGTACATTCCCACCGACAAGAGCGCCAGCGGGTGCATGGCCTCGTCCAGGCGCAGCCCTTCGACATACGGAAAGTCGATGCCGGCGTGCTGCGCTTCAGGCATCTCGCTGGGATTGTAATAGCTTTGAAACGCCACGAAGCGAGCCTTGGAGGTTGGCTGCACCTGGTTGAGCAGGGCGCTCAGCGAATAACCGGCCCAGGGCACGACGATCGACCAGGCCTCCACGCAGCGATGGCGATAGATGCGCTCTTCGAGCGGCGCGAGTTTGAGGATCTCATCGATCGAGAACTTGCGCGGCTTGGCCACTTCACCTTCCACCGATACCGTCCAGGGGTAGGTCTTGAAGTTCTTGGCAAGGCGGGACGGCTCGTCCTTGGCGGTGCCGAACTCGTAAAAATTGTTGTAGTGGGTAACGTCGGCCAAGGAGTTTTCCTTTTCCGTCTGCGGCGGGCATGGCAGCCAGGAACCTCCGGCGGTCGAAGTAGAGGGCTTTGGGAGTGACCTCCGAATAGCGGATATCCCCAGGTTTTTTTATCAGCATCGCTTTGTTCCTGCTATATCTCCAGATGCACCCGGGCGATTGCGGGACGCAGCTTTTGACAATTCCAGAGCCGGCATAGCCCGCCGCGGACAACCTGGCGCCCTCAGTGAGGTTCCCGATAGGGGTCAGGCAATTTGACATAGTACTAACAGAACTCTACAATGTACGCTAGCGGAAAAGGTATGTCCGAAAACACGGCCGCCAATAGTGAGCCCATGTCGCCTTCGGGAATTTCATCAAAACCAAAGATCCGGATCGTAGTGGCGGACGACCATCCTATCTTTCGGGACGGCCTGTGCAAGCTGCTCGCCTTAGAAGAGGATTTCGAAGTGGTGGCCCAAGCCCAGGACGGGCGGCAGGTGCTGGACGTGCTGCAGCAGTATGAGCCCGACATTCTTCTGCTGGACCTCAAGATGCCCGGACTCGACGGTCTTTCGACCTTGCAGCGCCTGCAGGTGGTGAAGAACAAGACGCGCGTGATTGTCCTGACGGCGTCGGACGACAAGAACGAATTCGTCCAGGCGATGAAACTCGGGACCTCCGGGATTGTCCTCAAGCAGACTGCCACGGAGTTGTTGATCAAGAGCATCCGCAAGGTCCACGCCGGGGAGATCTGGCTGGATTCGCACACCACGGCGGCGGTGATTCGCCAGTTCGTGGCGGCGGACGATTCACCGCCTGCTTCGTCGCAACCGGCTCCTCGCGACCGCGAACGCTCGCCGCTCAGCCAGCGCGAGCGCGAGATTGTGGCGCTGGTAGCCCAGGGTTTCAAGAACAAAGAGATGGCCGAGAAGATGTTTATCAGCGAGCAGACGGTGAAAAACCACCTGCACAACATCTTCGATAAGCTGGGCGTCTCCGATCGTCTGGAACTGGCGCTTTACGCCATCCACAACAACCTGCACACCGGCCGGTAAGCAACCGCTCCCTGACGGTCGCGGTTCTGAAAGGCCTTAGGCACCGGCGGCTCCGTCGCCCTTGGCGCCACCGTATTCCTTCAACTTGTTGTGCAGGGTTTTCAGGCTGATATCCAGAATCTCAGCGGCGCGCGTCTTGTTGTTGTGGGTGTGTTCGAGCGTTCGCAGAATCAAGCGTTTTTCAGCCTCTTCGACGGTGGTGCCAACGGCAAAGCGGACGGCATCGCCATCATCCGCGGCGGCCGCCGCGACGGCAGGGGAAACACCGCCCTGCAGAAAGGCCGGCAGGTGTTTGCGCTCGATCACGCCCTCGCCCGCCAGAATCACGGCGCGCTCAATCACATTGCGGAGCTCGCGCACGTTGCCGGGCCAGTTGTGAGCTTCCAGCGCTTCCAGCACCGTGGGCGAAATCTCCACCACGCGGCACTCATGCTTGCGATTCATTTCCGCAAGCAGCGCCTCCGCCAGCGCCGGGATGTCCGGCCGGCGATCCCGCAACGGTGGCATGTGGATCTGGAAGACATTCAGGCGATAATACAGATCTTCGCGCAGATGGCCGCCCCGAACGGCCTCTTCCGGCACCTTGTTGGTGGCGGCCAGGACGCGCACATCCACTTGAAACTCGGTTTTGCCGCCCAGGCGCCGCACCTTCGAATCCTCCAGAATGCGCAGCAGCTTGGCCTGCGTCGCTACCGGCATCTCACCGATTTCGTCCAGCAGCAGCGTGCCGTGCTGCGCCACTTCGAAACAGCCGGCGCGGCGTTCCGAGGCTCCCGTGAATGAGCCCTTCTCGTGTCCGAAGAGTTCACTCTCGATCAGGGTTTCCGGCAGCGCCGCGCAATTGACGGCAATGAACGGCCCAAGCCGCCGTGGGCTGAGCGCATGCAGCGTGCGGGCCACCAACTCCTTGCCGGTTCCACTCTCGCCGGTAATCAGGACACAGGCCTTGCTCGGGCCGGCCTGCCGCACCAGCGCAAAAACCTCTTGCATCTTGGGCGACGTGCCCACCATCTCGCCAAGCGAACCTTTGTAGCTGAGCTGCCGCTCCAGATTGCGCTTGTCCGCCAGCAAGCCGGCGTGGCTGCCGGCGCGGGAGATCAGGACCTTCAAGACGGAAGCCTGGTAAGGCTTATCGAGGAACCAGTATGCACCCAGCTCATGCACCGTCTGAACGGCCTTTTCGATGCTTCCGAAGGCCGTGAGCACGATGGTGGGCGGCATCTCTCCGGCGTCCCGCAGGCGTTCCAGCAGGCCAAAGCCGTCCAATCCCGGCATGTTGAGATCGGTGAGGATGACATCGGCTGCAAACCCGGCCAGCTTCTCCAGGGCTTCGTTGCCGTCGGCGGCGGTTTCCGGGGTCATGCCCCACTCCGCAACCATGGCCGCCAGCCCGTTGCGCTGGTTGGCCTCATCGTCTACGATCAGAACTTTCACCTTTGGCGGGTCCTTCCCTGGAAGATTCATACCCATTCTACGCCGCGCGCGTCTGAGGAGAAAGAGTCTGAGTTCACCGCGGAGACGCGGAGGCGCGGAGAAAACGAGAGAGAAATGAGGATCTCGATGGTGGATCGGCCGCCGCACTCGTGAATCGGGAATCGTTCTTCAAATCCCTCGGTTTTCTCCGCGTCTCCGCGCCTCCGCGTTGAGGAAGGCTGATGGAAGGATTACAACCGCGCGCGTCTGAGGAGAAAGAGTCTGAGTTCACCGCCGAGACGCGGAGGCGCGGAGAAAACGAGAGAGAAATGAGGATCTCGATGGTGGATCGTCTGACGCGCTTGCGGATCTGGGAATAACTTTCCGATCCCTCGGTTTTCTCCGCGTCTCCGCGCCTCCGCGTTGAGGAAAGCTTACGGAAGGATTACAGCCGGCCGCCAGCCGCTTTCAGGAAAATGATAGGATGAAAAACGAATGCAGTTCCGTGCCGGGCGGTGGCACGGGTGTCGCACAAGGGAGAATCTTGCTAATCCTGGTCAGCCGGGCACGGCGCCGTTTCTTACACAACGAACTGATGGCGCAGGGCGCCCTTGCCGCCAGCGCCGCGCTGATCGCTTTCATCCTGTTGCTGCTGCTGGGGACGCAGATTCTCGACTGGCGTTGGATCGTGTTGATCACCGCATTGGCCTCCGCGGCCGGCCTGTACCGCGCACGCCAACGGCTGCCTTCACCCTATGCCGTGGCCCAGGCGGTGGACCATCGGCTCGGCCTGGCCGATACAGTTTCGACGGCGCTCTACTTCAACCAGGAGCCGGCGCCCACGGGCCCATCACCGGAAATTCGCGAGTTGCAGATGGAACAGGCCGGCCGCATGGCCGAATCGGCGGACGTGCGCGCGGCCGTCCCCTACACAGTGCCGCGCGCCGTGTACCTGGTAGGCGCGCTGATGGTAATCGCCGGAAGCCTCTTCGCCTTGCGTTACGGGTTGAGCAGCCGTCTCGACCTGAAGCCGACGCTGGCCAGCATGCTGCCGTATCAGTTGCCGTGGCACGAGCGCACGGACATGGCTAAGCATATCGGGCGGCGTCCGCCGCAGCTTCCGGACCAGCAGGATGACAGCGGCGCGGCGCTGGCCAACCCCGGCCAGGACCCGGCGGGCGATCCCGATCCCACCGCCAACGACAATTCCGGCGGTACTGGCGATCCCAATGCGGAAAAATCGGCGGCGGCCAGGGGCCAAGCCAAGCCAGGGGAAAAGGGCGGCCCGGCCGGAGACGCCGATCAGGAAGCGCAGGCCGAGCAGGGCAACGATCCGCAGGGCGGCGAGAACGCCGGACAGCAGGGGAATCACAAGCAGGATGCCAACCAGCAGGCATCCGGCAAACAGGAGCAAGGCAACAACGGCGAGAGTGGCAGCCTGATGAACAAGGTGAAGGATCTGTTCCAAAACCTGCTCTCCAGCGTCAAACCGCCGCAGACCAACCCCAGCAACCAGCAACAAAACTCCGACCCGAACAACCAGCAGGGCAAGGGGCAGCAGAACGCCGGCAAGCAGGACGGCAAGAACGGCCGGCAACAGAACAACGGCAATCCCGGCGATTCCGAAGAGGGGCGGAGCGGCGAGCAGGCCAACAGCCCGCAGGCCCCCCAAGGCAAGGGCAACGGCAAGAGCGATTCGCAACAAGCCAGCAAACAGCCCGGCAGCGGAATCGGCAATCAGAACGGCGACAAGACCATCAAGCAGGCGGAGGATCTGGCCGCCATGGGCAAGATCACCGAACTATTCGGCAAACGCTCCGCCGGCATCACGGGCGAGGCCACCGTGGAAGTCGAGGCCACCAGCCAGCAATTGCACACTCCTTACGCGCCGCGCGGCGCGGAGCACTCGCAGAACGGCGCTGAAATCAGCCGCGACGAAATCCCCGTGGCTATCGAGCCCTACGTGCAGCAGTACTTCGAGCAGGTGCGCAAGCAGGCCACACCGCCCGCGGCGAAGAAGCAGTAGCCCGCGAAATTTGGCACACGCGGCGGGCTTGGTGGGGCAGGATGGTATCCTGCGCGCCGGTTGGCAACCGGCGCTGGGCGGCCATTTGCAAAGGTCGGCAGGCGGGTTACCAACCCGCCGCAGGTTGCCAACCTGCCCCACAAGCCGGCTCTTATTCCCACACCCGCTTGGGCACGCCACGGTCCCGATCCTTCACGCGGTCGTAGAGATAGAACGTCGACACGGTGCCCAGGGATTGGTTGTAGTAACTTTCCTCCCCGAGAGCCTCTCTCAGGTCTTCCTCGAACTCATGAAGCGCCTTCAAATCGTCAGCCAGGGCGGGCCGGCTTTTCCCCGAAGGCGTGCGGAAGAACTTTTGAAAGCCGCCGTCCACCAATGCGCCGATCTCATTGCCCATGGCCATGCCGGCGACGCCGGCATGCACGGTATTATTTTCCTCTCTCAGGTCAACCGCGCAATTCGCCCGGCTGGCGCGCACCGCGCCGCCCGTCTGCGGAGTTGTCGTGAAACCGGCCTTCCGAAGGGACTCGATGCGGTCGGCGAACGTCGGATTCTTCGGCTGCTCTCTGCGAAAGAACATACGTTTCATTATAGCGGGGCGCCGTTTGGTACGCTTTCGTACGCCTCCTAACCAAGCCTCAGGGCTATACTAGCGGCTAACAAGCACTCTGGAGGTACCGATGACGAATTATTCGCGAGGTCTGTGCGGTACAGTTCTGTTCCTTACCGCGGTGCGGCTGGCATCTGCCGCCACTCCCGCCAACGCTTACCTGGTGCACAACCTGACGGCCGACCAACCCGGCATCGCCGACTTCACCGATCCCAACCTGGTGAACCCGTGGGGAATCATCACCACGGCCACCAGCCCCTTTTGGGTGTCGGACGGCGGCACCGGTCTTTCGACGGTTTACAGCAGCAATGGCGCCCCCAGTGCCACCAAACCGAGCGTGCCTCCATCCGCCAAAGGCACAACGCCCTCGACACCGACCGGCATCGTGGCCAACGCCACCGGCGGTTTCCTGGTGCAAGGCAAAGCGCCCAGCTTTATTTTCGTGACGGCCGATGGCACGGTTTCCGGCTGGGCCTCCTCGGTGAGCGCCACACAGGCGCAGTTGATGGTGGATAACTCCGGTACCGGGGCCATGTATTACGGCCTCGCGATCAGCGCCACCACCACCAACGCGGCGCCGCTGCTCTACGCCGCGAATTTTGCGAGCGGCAACGTCGACATTTTCGATACCAACTACAAGCCGGTGGCGATGCCGGGCGCGTTCGTGGATCCGTCCGTGCCGGCCGGCTACGCTCCCTTCAACATTCAAAATCTGGGTGGCAACCTCTACGTGATGTACGCCAAACAGAACGCGCCGAAGACTTTCGCCACATCGGGAGCAGGTTTGGGTTACGTAGCCGTCTTCAACCTCAGCGGCGCCCTGGTCAAGCACCTGGCATCGAATGGCCCGCTGAACGCGCCGTGGGGCGTCGCCATCGCGCCCGCCACTTTCGGAACGTTTGCCAACGATGTTCTGATTGGCAACTTCGGCGACGGCACGATCAATGCGTTCGATCCCAATACGGGCAACGCCCTGGGCTCCTTGAAGGATCAAAACGGGAACACCATCACCTACCCCGGCCTGTGGGGTTTGATCGTGGGCAACGGCGGCTCCGGCGGCGATGCGAATGCAGTCTATCTGGTGGCGGGCGGCGCCGGCCAGAATCACGGCATACTCGCCAGCATCCAGGCTTCGCCCACCATCACTTCGGTGAGCAACGCGGCGGATATTCAGAGCGGCATCGCGATGAACAGTTACATCAGCGTCTACGGCTCCGATCTCGCCCCCATTACGCGCAATTGGACGAACAGCGACTTTTCGGGCACCAAGCTGCCGACTTCGCTCGACGGCGTGAGCGTCACGGTCAACGGCAACGCGGCATTCGTCTACTACATCAGCCCGAAGCAGATCGACGTGTTAACACCGGTCGATACGACCACCGGGCCGGTGCAGGTGCAGGTGACCGATAACGGGCTCGTCAGCAATTCGCTCAGCGCGACCATGCAGGCGTTTTCACCGGCGTTTTTCCTGCTCAAGGACAATATCTCGATTGCGGCGCTGCACTCGAACAGCGGCATTGTGGGCGCCACCACGCTCTACCCGGGTCTCAGCACGCCCGCGGTTTCCGGCGAGACCATCGGCCTCTATGGCACCGGCTTCGGCCAGACGAATCCGGCCATTGCGAGCGGCACGATTGTCACCACGCCGTCGGCCTGCGCCACTACACCAACGGTTACGGTGGCAGGCACCTCGGCGCAAGTCACCTATTGCGGGCTAATCAGCGCGGGTCTCTACCAGGTAAACGTGACAATCCCCGCGGGAACGCCATCGGGCAATAATGTTGTGGTCGTCTCGTTCGGGACGGTGGCTTCGAATTCGAATGCCATGATCACCGTGCAGTAGGCGCCGGATCCCACTCGTCGCGCCAGGCGGGCGCAAAGCTGCCGTCCGGCTCGATGCGGGATGGCGTGCTGGAGGTGTCAAGCAAGACTTCGCCGGGGCGAAATCCGGCGGTGGTTTGGACGATAAGCGATGCTGCCGGCAACGCCGTACCGGCTGCCGGCGCGAGCTTCATCGCCCTTCTCGGGCGCCCTTTCAAGGTAGTTCAAGAGCCCGCTTCACCGCTTCGCCCACTCTGGCGAGGGACTGCTCCGATATTCGCCCAAGCGGCGGATACACGGCACTCGCCTTCTCAACGGTTGTGACCCGGTCGCACTTGATCCAGGAGTCTCTGTCGAGGCCACCGTCACCAGCTTTGATTTTCGGCCTCAGGCTGAAGGCTTTGTGTTCCACGGTGGAG
>JBEKQS010000243.1:12287-20164 GCA_049519475.1 Bryobacteraceae bacterium
CGCGTCGGAAGAAATTACCAGCGCCGGCCGCTCCTTATCCAGAACGAAGAGGCAAACCTCTCCGCGCTGGGGATACCATCCCGCCGGTTTTGCGCCACGCCGCGCCGGCATCAGTCCCGGCTCCAGGAGCGAACAGCCGCCGCCTGGTAGGCCCGCCGTTCGTCTCTCTCGCCGGGTCCGGCCCGGAAGAAGCCGGCGGCCTCCTCATGCAAGGCTGCCTTCTTTTCCAGCTCAAGAGCGAACTTGAGGAGGTGATTGGCCCGTTCGCTCGCCGAGCCATTCCCCTTCGTGCGCTTCACTTCGGCAAGAACTTCCTTGTCGAGCGAAAATGTCTGCGTGGCCTTGGAAACGGTACTCATCTACAAACTATGATACAACAATTCCTAAGAGCCCCATTGGTAGAAAAGATCCAAGATCGCGACCCTTCGCCCAACTCGTCATAGACCCGCCCTTCGATCTCGATATGCTCAATCACTATTTCAGTCTCTCCGCCACACCATCTCGCCGCCCACCACCGTGGCCACCGGGCCGCCGCGGAAGCTCTTTCCGTCAAACGGCGAGTTCCGGCTGCGCGAGTGGGATTGGTTGACATCGTAGGTCCAGTTCAGTTCCGTGCTGAAGATCGTCACGTCTCCGAACGCGCCGGACGCCAGAGTGCCGCGGCCCAGGCGCATCACGGATTCCGGCCCGGTTGTGAACAATTCCACCAGGCGGCTCAAAGTGATCTTACCCGTATGCACCAGTTCCTGGAGCGCGAGCGCAATGGCCGTCTCCAATCCGATGATGCCGAACGGGCAGCGCTCGAACTCCTGCATCTTTTCACTGCCGGGGTGCGGCGCGTGATCGGTGGCGATGGCGCTCACGGCGCCGGCGGCGATGGCCTCGACCACCGCCGCGCGATCGCGCACCGACCGCAGCGGCGGTTTCATTTTGTAATTGCTGTCGTAGGGCGCCATATCCTGGTCCGCCAGCGCGAAGTGGTGCGGGGTGGCTTCGCACGACACCGGGAGGCCCTGCTGGCGCGCGTAGGCCACCATGGCGACGGCGTTGCGCGTGGAAACATGCGCGACGTGGTAACGCGCCCCGGTCAATTCGGCCAGCAGCAGGTCGCGCGCCGCCATCACATCTTCGGCCGCCGCCGGAATGCCGCGCAGCCCCCAGCGCACGGAGTTGGCGCCCTCGTGCATATCGCCGCCGGCGCTGAGGTTCAAATCCTCGCAATGCTGGATGATGGGCAGATCGTAGGACCGCGCAAACTCCATGGCCCGGCGCATCACGCGCGCGCTCATGACCGGCAAGCCGTCGTCGGAAATCGCCACCGCGCCGGCTTCCTTCATGGCGCCGATGGCCGCCAGTTCTTCGCCCGCGCTGCCCCTGGTGATGGCGCCGATGGGAAATACGTTGACCACCGCCTTGCGCCGCGCCCGCTCCACAATGTAACTGGTTACCGTGGCGCTGTCGTTCACCGGCTTGGTATTGGGCATGCAACACACCGACGTGAAACCGCCGGCGGCGGCGGCGCGCGATCCGCTCTCGATGGTCTCGGCATGCTCGAAGCCCGGCTCCCGCAGGTGCACGTGCATATCGATGAAGCCGGGGGCGACGATCATGCCGGTGGCGTCGAATACCTCGGCCTTGGGCGATGACAGGTTGGGCGCCACGCCGGCCACGCGTCCGTCCACGATCAGCACGTCCGCCACCCGGTCCGTTTGCGACGCCGGGTCGATCACGCGCCCATTCTTGATAACGATCGACATGGCTTATCCGATCACCTTTTCGAGCACCGCCATCCGCACCGCGATCCCGTTCTCCACCTGGTTGAGAATCACCGAGCGCTGGAAATCGGCGACTTCCGACGACAACTCGCGCCCGCGGTTGATGGGCCCCGGATGCATCACGATGGCGTCCGGCTTGGCCAGATCCAGGTGCTCCAGCCGCAGCCCATAAAACCGGAAGTATTCGCTGGCCGGAAACGCCGCCTCGTGCTGCCGCTCCAGTTGCACGCGCAGCATCATGATCACATCGGCATCGCTGATGGCCTCGCGGATATCGGTGGTGAGGCGAACTCCCGGCGCCAGTTGCGCCAACTCCACCGGCAGCAACGACGCCGGGCCGCACAGCACAATCTCCACCCCGAACTTCGACAGCAGGTGCACGTTCGAGCGCGCCACGCGGCTGTGCGCAATGTCGCCGATAATCGCCACCCGCAGCCCTTCCAGGCTGGCGCGCCGGTCCAGAATGGTGCGCGCGTCCAGCAACGCCTGGGTGGGATGCTCATGCGTCCCGTCGCCGGCATTGATGATGGGGGTGGGCAGGTGCCTCGCCAGAAAATGCGGCGCGCCGGATGCGGCATGGCGCATCACAATCGCGTCCGGCCGCATGGCCGCCAGCGTGTTCAGCGTATCCACCAGCGATTCGCCTTTCGAAACGCTGGAGCCCGAAGCTGTAATCGACACCGCGTCGGCGCCCAGCCGCTTGGCGGCGATCTCAAAACTGGTCCGCGTGCGCGTGGATGCTTCGTAAAACAGGTTCACGATCATCTTGCCGCGAAGCGTGTCCAGCTTCTTCACGGTTTGGCTTTGTATGGGCTGAAAATCCTTGGCGCGCGCCAAAATAGCTTCGATCTCGGCGCGGTCCAGCTCCTCGATCCCCAGCAATCCGGCAGACATATTTGTTACTCGGCTCTCTCCACCAACAGAACTTTCTCCATCCCGTCGATCTCCTTGAACTTCACCTCGATGATCTCCAGGTCGGTGGTCTGCACGTTGCGCCCCACGAACCTGGCTTCGATCGGCAACTCCCGATGGCCGCGGTCGATCAGCACCAGCAGTTGCACGCGCGCCGGCCGTCCGTGGTCGAACAGAGCGTCCAGGGCCGCCCGCACGGTGCGTCCCGTGTAGAGCACGTCGTCCGTCAGGATAATGTCCTTGCCTTCCACGTTGAAGGCAATCTCGGTGGAACTCACCACCGGCTTGATGTCGACGGTGCTGAGGTCGTCACGATAGAGATTGATGTCCAGAATCCCCACCGGGACCTTGCGGTTTTCCAGAGTCTCGATCTTGGTCGCCAGCCGTTGTGCCAGCGGCACGCCGCGCCGGCGAATTCCGATGAACGCCAGCAGATCCAGGTCCTTGGTCTTTTCGAGCACTTCGTGCGCCAGGCGCACCAGCGTCCGGTCGATCTCCGAAGCGCTCATCAGTTGGGCTTTTTCGCGCGTGAGGGACATAAGGCTCCGAATGACAGAGTATCACGGCGTGGCGCTATGATCTCCGCATTGGGGTGCGCGACACCGCAGGGGCAGTTCGCTGCAAGAGTCAGCCCCAAATCCTTAACGTGGGGCATCGGCAAACCGGTAAAGCAACATCGACTTGCCAATCCTCTGAAACGGTTGCCGGGAAGACAGACAGGAGTACAGTGCGAAGGCTTGCGGGTATTCCTGTGCCGCGAGTTCGAGCTCGCCTAACTTGCGGACGCTGATCAGGGCCCATTCGACGGGTTGTTCACAGGAGACGAGATTCTGAACGGGGGGCAACCCCGATTCCGACAGCCGGGCGTTGCCAAAGTACGAGACCGCGACGTTCCGCGCCCCGAGTTCCTTGAGGCGGATGCTGGCGCGGTGCAAATCCTGTCCCCAGTCCAGGTCCGATTCCAGCAACACGCGCTCCGGCCGGTCTTGGGCGAACTCGTTGAAATAGGCCAGGTAGTCGGGGTGCGCGAGGCACGTGGCGGCAGCCAGCCATACGACAAGCCCAATCGCCACATATCGATATGCTCTCCCCTGGCGGATCCATTCCACCACGGCATAGCCCGCAACCGTCGAAAGCAATGGATAGAGGATGAGGATGTGGCGAACACCCAGATCGATCTTGCTTCCCATGCAAAGCGCCAAAATGGCGGCGGCGAAAACCAAGGGACACAATGGGGCGGGCGCGTTCCCGTCCCGCCACAGCCGGCGGAGCAGCGATACGCTCCCAATGCCAGCCAGAACAAGGAACGCGATTGGGGTTTTGACCGCCAGGACCACCGGGAAGAAATACCACCAGCCCGTCTCACGGTATTCCCCAAAGAGGAAGGAACCGTGGCCGCGGCTGTTATGGAGGTACGTCGCCCCCAGGCCGCGAACGAGTTGTCCCAGAGGAAGCGGCCTTTCCAGAAGCGCCGTCGCGTAGTGGTGCGATGCGTCGTCGGACAGATTCCCGAGAAGCGTCGCTTTATCCTGGTCGGCGAAATCTATACTGGGAACGATGACCGGATCCCAGGCGAAACGGTAAACGGACCAGACCGCAACCACCACGATGGCGATACAGGCGGCGCCGTGCAGCCAACGGACACGCGGGCTGCGGAGGCTAAAACGTCGGTTCCAAAGCGCGCGAAACAGGACCAATGCGAGCAGGCTGACCGGAAAAAAGGCGACGTTCGAGAACTTGGATGCGACAGCCGCCGCCAATGCGAGGCTTAGCAATACGACACGCCGCCAGGTTGGCGTTTCCAGATACAACGTAAGGGCGTACAGAGCGGCCGCGAGGGTGGCGGCTGCGGCCATGTCCGTGGTGGCCACTCCCGCATGGCCGAGGATTGGCGGAATGTTGCTGAAAAGCAAAACTGCCACCAGCGCCGCGGGCCTGCCAAAGAGATGCTTGGTCCAAAACCAGACGATCAGGCACGCCAGGATGAAAAACGGCAGGATGCCGAAACGCGCCAGGGCGAGCGTGCGCCAGTAATTTGTGGCGTAAAGGATCTCATTGCCTTCACGCAACATGCCGAGGTCCGCCGCAAGGGTGCCGTGGGAACGCGAGCCGTCCAGGTAAGGACCGATGGCCACGAAAATACGGGCCAAAGGGGGATGTTGCGTCTCATATTGGTATCGGTCCAGGTCCAGCCACTCCATGCCACATGCGAGATGCATCGGCTCATCAGACGTCTGACTAAACACCTTGTAAGTGGAGACGATGCGTGCAGCGCCGATACCGATTACCAGAAGTAGCGCCCCATGCCAAAGCGCCCGGGCCGGGACGCCAAAACCGGCATTAGCCATTGCGGATTCACCAGTCGAAAGAGACCCATTATCGCTCCAACCGAAATCGGGTGCAATGGCATTCCGGCATTCCGGCAGGGCATCCCGGCATTGGGCATTCCGGCATTGGTGACGGTTCAACAGGAACATATCGCAACCCCCGTCCCGCGCGCGCCGTCTGTCCGATAATAGAAGCCATGGCTAGCGACGCGGTTTGCCCCAAATGCGAGGGCACCGGCTTCATCATCATCGAGCGCGGCGGCATTTCCGGAGCCGAGCCCTGCGATTGCCGTGCGCAGGGGCGGACCGGGCGTCTCCAGGACCGGTCGCAGATCCCACCGCTCTACCGCAACGCTTCGTTCGACAACTTCGCGGTTCCGGGCGTGGAGAACCCCAGCGCCCGTCGGGAGCTGACCACCGCCCTGTTGGCCGTGAAGACCTTCGTGCGCGATTTCAAGGACGATAATCGTCCCGGCCTTCTGCTGATCGGCAATACCGGCACCGGCAAGACGCACCTGGCGGTGGCGGCCCTCCGCCAGATCATCGAAAAGGGATTCGAAGGGCTGTTTTACAATTACCAGAACCTGCTCAACAGCATCAAAGCGGGCTACGACCCGAGTTCCAATTCCTCCAATCGCGAAGCCTATCAGAGCGCGCTCGATGCCGAGGTCCTGCTGCTTGACGATTTGGGCGCGCATCGTGCCACCGATTGGGTGGAGGACACGGTCAACTCCATCATCACGTACCGCTGCGACAACCGAAAGCCGCTGCTGGCCACCACCAACATGCCGGATGCGGATGCCGGCAGTGTGGTTCAGAAGTCCGGGCTCGACAAACCCGAATACCGGCGTACGCTGGCCGAACAGATTGGGGGGCGCGCGCGCTCGCGTCTTTTCGAGATGTGCACCGTCATCCGCATGCCGCTGGTGGAGGACTACCGCGTGCGGAAGGGTAAGCAGTTTTGAGACGGCTCGCCGCGCTGTTGCTGGCTGGGGCGGCCGCGCTGGCTGCGCCGCCGGCCCCCAAGCCCCAGTACGAATACGTCCAGGCGGTGGAATTCCCCTATTATTCGTACCCGCGTGCGCTGTGGGAGCGCGAGCTGGTCTGGCTCAAAAACATCGGCGTCCGCACCGTGGAATTCTCGATCCCCTGGAATTGGCATCAACTCCAGCCGGGCGATTTCGATTTCACCGGCCGCACCAGTCCCCGCAGGGACCTGGTTGCGCTCATCCACATCCTGCGCCGGCTGGATCTCCAAGCCTGGGTGCGCCCCCTGCCACCCATCGCCGGCTGGCGCTTGAATGGCGCTCCGCCAGCCACCGACGCGCGTGCCCAACGGGCGTGGCTGCACGCGCTGGAATCGCTGCTGGCCACGCAAACGGCCAGCCACGGCGGCCCCATCGCCTGGGTGGAAGGCCGCGCGCTTGCCATCGACGCCGCCCCTCCGCCGGCGCCGGTGACCGTGGTTTCGGCCTCCGATCCGGCGGCCCTCGCGCGCAGCCGCCAGGCGTTCGCCATGGGCTCGCCGGGTGCGCTGCTGTGGACGGATGTCGAAGACACGCTGCCGCCCGCCGGTTTCGCCGCCAATCCGGCTGAGGTGCTCCGCAAAGGCGTCGTCGGCTTGAGTGGCGACGAGCGGCCCGACGCCGTTGCGCTGCGCCGCCACGCCGCCCTGCTCCGCAACTGGGCAGCCCTGCACCAGGCACTGCGCCCGGTGGCTCTGCCCAAACCCGCGGCCGGCAAACTGCCGGCGGAAGTCAGCATGGCGGAGCTGGTCTCACCGGCAGCTTCCGCCGTCAGCATCTCGAACCGCGGCAAGCAGCCATTCCACGATGAGATCCACGTCTTCGAGCCGGAATCCAAGCGCACCCTGGTAATACCGGGCGTCGCCGTCCCGGCCGGCGAATCGCTCTGGTTGCCGCTCGACGTCTCCATCGGCCCGAGCGGACTCTGTCACGAGTGCTCCAACTTCTCCGGCGCCGAGCGCATCGTCTACGCCACTGCCGAGCTGCTCTCCGTGGAATTTGAAAACGGCATCCTGGCCATGGAATTCGCGGCTCCCGAGCCCGCCGAAGTGGTCATGCAACTGGCGCGGAAACCCGTTGGGCCGTACCTCGCCGCCGGCAGGCCGATGGAGTTTGAGTGGGACGACAAAGCCCTGCGGGCGCGGCTCGCCATCCCCGCCAACCCCGCGGCGGGCAACCGCGTGCGCATCGGCATCGGCATCGAAGAGCCGGAAACCTCCGCATTCTTCAACGAAGCCCGCCGCCTCATCATCGGGCAGAAGAACGTGGTATCCACGTCGTATTCCTCCGCCGAAGTGGCCGCGCGCTCGCGCCTGCGGCTGCCGGAAGGGTACACCGCGGCGCCCAAGGTGAAATCGCCCGACGAAATCGATTACGAAGTCTCCGTGCCGGCGGACGCGTTGCACGGCGATTACGCCTCACTCGCCCTGGAAGCCGATGGCATGCCGCTCGGCCGCGCCCGCCTGCAGCTTTTCCGCCCGGTCTCTATCCGGCTCATGGAGGCCATGCAGATCCACTGGGGCAGCGAGACCGAGCTGAGCCCCGATCCACCCACCGCGCCCACGGAGCCCAAGGCCGGCACCGATCTGGAACTCTCTATCCGCAACAACTGGCCATCCATCCAGACTTATTTTCTGCAAGCCTCGGGCGAAGGCCTCGAGTTCTTCCCGCCCAAGACCGAAGTGATTGTCGGCGCCACGGAAGAGCGCCGCGTTTCGCTGCGCATCTTCGCCAAGGAAGGCGCGGAGGGCCTGCGCGCCTGGAACCTCAAGGTCACCGGCGCGGCCACGCTGGACCTGCCCATGCGCGTGGTGCTGATTCCGCGCGGCCGCACGGTA
>JBEKQS010000244.1:0-7842 GCA_049519475.1 Bryobacteraceae bacterium
GTGCGGATCGCCCGCTTTAAGAGCTGCACTTCGCCCGAAACGCTGGTAATGGTCCCGTGCTTCTCGTAGGCGCACGCCGCCGGCAAAACCACGTCCGCCTGCTGCGCGGTTTCGGTCAGGAACCTGTCCTGAACCACCAGGAAGCCGCACTTCCTGTCTCTGGCCCCGAGGCCCGCGGCCGCCGGCTTCAGCGGGTTCGACCCCACCACCCACAGCACGCTCAATTCCTCGGCCAGCATCTCCGGAATTCGCATCCCGCCCGGTCCCGGAACCAGCCCCATGTCCAGCGCGCCGCGCGAATTCGAATAATCCACCAGGCAGATATACCGCACCGGAATCCCCAGTGACTCGCCGAATTCCACCAGCTTGCGGATCTCGTCGCCCTTGTAGGAATCGTCGAACACCACAACCAGTTCCGGCTCCGCCTTCAGCTTCTCGCGCAGCCGCTCGTAATCGCGCCCGCGCACGCTCGCCGTGGCGTACTGGTCTTCCCGCACCGGTCTTTCGGTCACCGCGTAAATATGCGCCTTGTGATGCCGCCAGTTGGCGCGCATCTGGTAAGCCAGCAGCGGATGTTCCAGCGCCAGGTCCGCGCCCAGCACCAGCACCGCCTTGCGCTCGTACAGGTCCGCCACCGTCGCCAGTTTTCCGCTTTTGCCGCTCAACGCGTCCAGCAGCGTGGTCACATCGCCGGTGCGGTGATGGTCGAGGTGGTTGGTCTTGAACACCTCCCGCGCGAATTTCGCCAGGTAGTAATTCTCTTCGTTGGTGGTGTGGTTGGAGCCGATCACGCCCACGCTGCCGCCTTCCGCGATCGCCTGCTTAAACCGCGCCGCCACCGCCGACAGCGCCCGCGACCACGAAACTTCTTCCAGCTTTCCGTTGCTGCGCACCAGCGGCGACTGTAAACGGTCGGGGTGGTCGTAGAAATCGAATCCGTACCGCCCTTTGATGCACAGGAATTCGCCGTTTATGCCCGCCCGGTCGCGATTGTTGCCGCGGATGATGCGGTCGTTGCGCGTTCCCAGCGTGGTCTTGCAGCCGTCCGAACAGTGTGTGCAGATGGTCCCCACGTGGGTCATCTCCCACGGCCGCGTCTGGTAGCGGTAAGCCCCGCTGGTCAGCGCGCCCACCGGGCAGATGTCGATGCACGCGCCGCACTCGTCGCACTCCAGGTGGTCTCCCTGGTTGGGTGCGATTTCCGACAACACTCCGCGGTTGATCACGCCCAGCGCGCCCACTCCCAGCCCTTCACCGCAAATGCGCACGCAGCGAAAGCATAGGATGCATCGCGGCGCGTCGAAGTACACCACCGGCGAAAACTGCTTCTCCGGCGTATGCACCTTGGTTTCCATGTACCGGCTTTCGCCCGCGCCGTAGCGGAAGACCATGTCCTGCAGCTCGCACTCGCCGCCCTTGTCGCACACCGGACAATCCAGCGGATGATTGGTCAGCAGGAACTCCAGCATGTATTTCCGCGCCGTGGCCACCTGCGGCGTCTCGGTCCGCACCACCATGCCCTCGGCCACCGGCAGCGTGCACGCCGTCATCAGCTTCGGCATCTTCTCCACTTCCACCAGGCACATGCGGCAGGCCGCTTGCAGCGACAGCCCCTCGTAATAGCAGAACGCCGGGATCTCGATCCCCACCGTCTTGGCCGCGTCGATCACCAGGGTGCCCGGCGCAGCCTGCACTGCCTTCCCGTCGATTGTCAGCTTTACCAGGTCCGCCATTTAAACCGTTACCGCCTGGCTCTCGTGCTCATAGGGGCACGGTTTGCCGTTCAGGTGATCTTCGAATTCTCCCCGGAACTTCTCCACAATCGAAATCGTCGGCATGGCCGCCGCATCGCCCAGGGGGCAAAAGGTCCGCCCCAGCATATTCCGCGCGATGTCCCCAATCAGGTCGATGTCCGTGCGCGTCCCGCCGCCGCCATGGAACCGCTCCAGGATCTTCTTCAGCCAGGTGGTGCCTTCGCGGCACGGAATGCACCAGCCGCAGCTTTCATGCGCGTAAAACCGCATGATCCGCAGCGCCGCCTTCACCATGCAGGTGTGATCGTCCATGATGATCACGCCGCCCGATCCCAGCATGGTCTTGCGTTGCGCCATGGAATCGTAATCCATGGTGGCGCCTTCCAGTTCCTCCGCCGTCAGCACCGGGCACGACGAACCGCCCGGTATGAATGCCTTCAGCTTTCGGCCCAGCCGGATCCCGCCGCCCACTTCCTCGATCATCTGCTTCACCGGGAAACCCATCCTCAGTTCGTACACGCCCGGCTTGTTGACGTGCCCGGTCAGGCAGGTCATCTTCGTACCGCCCGACTTCGGCACTCCCAGCGCCGCAAACGCCGCGCCGCCGTCCCGCAGAATCGCCGGCACCGCGCAGTACGTCTCCACGTTGTTCAGCACCGTCGGACACTGAAACGCGCCCACCACCGCCGGAAACGGCGGCCGGATGCGCGGAATCCCGCGCTTGCCTTCGAGCGATTCCAGCAGCGCCGATTCCTCGCCGCATTCGTACGCCCCCGCGCCCGTGTGCGGGTACAGGTCGAAATCGAAACCCGTGCCCTGGATGTTCTTCCCCAGCCAGCCTTTTTCGTAGGCTTCCGCGATGGCCTTTTCCATGACTTCGATCAGGTAGCGATACTCGCCGCGCACATAGATATAGCCTGCGTGCGCATCCACCGCCAGTCCGGCGATCAGCACGCCTTCGATCAACTGGTGCGGGTCGTTCTCCATCAGCACGCGGTCTTTGCAAGTCCCCGGTTCGCTTTCATCGGCGTTCACCACGATGTACTTCGGCTTGGGCGACATCCGCGGCACGAAGCTCCATTTCATCCCCGCCGGAAACCCCGCGCCGCCGCGCCCGCGCAGGTTGGACGCCTTCATCTCCTCGATGATCTCTTCCGGCTTCATGCCGGCCGCCTTGCGAAACGCCTGGTACCCTTCGGTGGCCAGGTAGGTCTCGATCGACGCCGAATTCGCCATTCCGAAACGGCGCGTCAGCACTTTCGTCTCAAGCGGGCTGGGGTCGTTGTACAGCATGCGCTAGGGCTTCTTCCTCAGGCCGTCCAGAAGCTCGTCCAGCTTCTCCGGCGTTACAAAATGGTGGAAATCGTAATTCACCTGTACCGCCGGCGCCCAGGAGCACGCCCCCATGCACTCCACTTCTTCGACGGAGATCTGCCCGTCCGCCGTCACTTCCTTGTGCCCGATCCCCAATTTCTTGCAGGCGTGTTCGTACAATTTATCGCCGTCGTGCAGCAGGCAACTGATGTTGGTGCACACCTGCACGTGGAATTTCCCCAGCGGCTTGCGGTGCAGCATGGAGTAATACGAGAGCACTTCGTTCACCTGCAACGTGCTCACGCCCACCCGTTTGGCCACTTCCTCGATCAATTCGTCGGAAATATGCCCCAGCTCATCCTGCGCGTAAAGCAGCATCGGAATCATCGCCGACCGCTGCCGCCCCGGCGGGTAGCTTGTCAGAAGCTTGGCGAACCGCGCTTCGAGTTGTGGAGAAAAAGTCATTTGCCCGCTCGTCTACCGGTCCGTATCCCCCAGCACAAAATCCATGCTGCCGATCGCCGCGATCACATCGGCGATCAGTGTCCCTTCCACCATCACCGCTGTCGCCTGCAAATTGCCGAAGCTCGGCGTCCGCATGTGCACCCGGTACGGCCTGGCCGTCCCATCGCTCACCGCGTAGAATCCCAGCTCGCCGCGCGGCGATTCAATCACCTGGTAGACTTCGCCCGCCGGCACCCGGAACCCTTCCGTCACAATCTTGAAGTGATAGATGAGCGCCTCCATCTGCGTCTTCATCTTTTCCCGGTCCGGCAGCACCACGTGCTGGTCGTCGGCCTTCCACGGCCCTTCCGGCATGCCGTCCATGGCCTGCCGCACGATCTTCGCGCTTTGCCGCATCTCATCGAGCCGCACCAGGTACCGCGCGAAAACGTCGCCCTCCGTGCGCACCGGCACTTCAAAATCGAATTTCTCGTAACTCGAGTACGGCTCGTCCTTGCGCGCGTCGATTTTCAACCCGGCCGCGCGCAGCATCGGCCCCGTCACGCCCAGGTCCAGCATGTCCTCGAGCGAAATCCGGCCAACTCCCTGCGTGCGCCCCATCCAGATGCGATTGCTGGTGAGCAGGTTTTCATACTCGTCCACCCGGCTGGGAAAGGTGTCGATAAATTTCTTCACCCGCTCGTGCCAGCCGCGCGGCGGCTCCAGCGCCAGACCCCCGATGCGGAAATAACTCGTCATCATCCGCTGCCCGGAAAACATCTCGAAGATCCGCAGGATGTCTTCGCGCTCGCGGAAGCAATACAGGAACACGGTCATCGCGCCGATATCCAGCGCATGCGTTCCCAGCCACACCAGGTGGCTATTCAACCGCGTCAATTCCGTCAGCATCACGCGCATCCATTGCGCTTTCGGCGGAATCTCCAGCCCCAGCAGCTTCTCTACCGCCAGGCAGTAGCCCAGATTGTTGGAGAGCGGCGCCAGGTAATCCACGCGGTCCGTCAGCGTCACCGCCTGCTGGTAATTCTTGACCTCGAATTCTTTCTCGATCCCCGTGTGCAGGTAGCCCAGCTCGGGCTCGCACTTCACGATGATTTCGCCGTCCAACTCCAGCACCAGCCGCAGCACGCCGTGCGTCGAAGGATGTTGCGGCCCCATGTTCAGGACCATGCGCCGCGGAGGGGTTTGCGGTTTTTCCTCTTCCACCACCGCCGCGGTCTGCTCCGGCTTCGCCTGATCGCCCATCGCCTAAACCCTCGACCCCGTCACCGGATAGTCCTTGCGCAGCGGATGGCCTTCCCAATCGTCCGGCATCATGATCCGCTTCAGGTTGGGGTGATTGCGGAACTGGATGCCGAACAGGTCGAAAACTTCCCGCTCGTACCAGTTCGCGCTCCGCCACACCGCGGTCACCGAATCGATCACGGGCTCCGTACCGCTCGGCTCCGTCCCGTTCAAACGGCACTTCAACCGGACGCGCTGATTGTGCTCCACCGAGTGTAGGTGATACACCACTTCGAACCGCGGCTCCGCCGGATATCGGTCCACCGCCGTCACCGTGCTGAGCCTGGCGAATCCCTGGTCGTATTTCAGGAAGCCGCAGACGCTCCCGATCTTTGCCGCCGCGATCTCCAGCGTCAACTCGTTGTGATCGCAGTTGCCTCCGGTGACGGCGTCGCCGTCGAAGGCCTCCACGGACGCCGCCGTGGCATGTTGTCGCAAACTGTCGGGTAGCATTTCGAGCCTGTTACTGCTTCCGGCTGGCGCCTTCCGGCTTCGACCAGTCCAGCGCTCCCTTCTTCCAGATATAGAAGAATCCCGAAAGAATCAAAACCACAAAGATCAGCATTTCCACGAATCCCGCCATCCCCAGATCGCGGAATACCACCGCCCACGGATACAGGAAAATCGCCTCGATATCGAACAGGATGAACAACATCGCCACCAGGTAAAACTTCACGCTGAACCGTTGCCGCGCGTCCCCTATCGGCACAATACCCGATTCATACGGCATATCTTTTACCTTGTTGCGCACCCGCTTGCCCAGCAGGTACGACGCCGTCAGCAGTCCCGCCGCCAGCGCCATCGCCAGCAGGGCCTGAACCAAAACCGGAAAATACGTCTCCGTCAGTGAGGTAGGCATGCCTGTTAGGGAAGAAAAACCTAAACCTGACTATAATTGGTATAAAACAAGGGTGTCAACCAACATGCCCATCCACATCGTGGTGAACGGCCAGCCGCAGTCCGCCCCCCAGGGTCAGACCATCCTCGGCCTGCTGCGCCAGTTGGATCTGGACCCCGCGCGCGTGGCCGTCGAACTGGACCGCCGCATTGTCAAGCAGCCTCACTGGCCCGCGACCGTCCTCGAGCCGGGCGCGCAAATCGAAATTGTGCAGTTCGTCGGCGGCGGCTAACCCCATCCCCATGGATTCTCCGCTACCCGTTTCCGAAGCCGAATTCATCGCTGCGTTACGCCAGGCGGCCGAGCAGTTTTTCCGCGCCGTCGACGCATGGGAAACCGCCTATCGCAAGTACTACCGAGTGGTCGATCCCTCCGGCAAGCCCTCTTCCGATCTCGCCGGCCAGCAGCGCGATTACGACACCGCCCGCGCCCGCCTCGCCGCCATGCTCCCGCGCGCCCGCGGCTTGTGCTTCAAATACGGCATCCGCGATCCTTGGACCGGCCTGCTCCACTCCGCTCTGGGCCAGTCCACTCCGCAGGATCGCTACAGTTCCGCCGTTTCCCGCACCGAACGCGCCCTTGCTTTCGAAACCCTCATCCTGCTGGCCGAGGCCTCCGGCCGCCACGTGGCCAGCGAAGAGCCGCTGCCCGCCGAAGAATCCCGCTCCCCACTGCGAAGGTTGAGGAATTTCTTTTTCTGATACACCACGACTTGCTGCGTCGTTGTACCCTGTGGGTTGGAAAACGTATGTTATCCAGTGGCTCGCGCCAACGATTCGACAGGACAATGGTCCTTTGGGCGGCCGTGCTATGGGCCTCTATTGCCTGCTGCACGACCGGCTGCGGCGGGCCGGTTTCAGACGCGCCGATGATCCGGCACTACATGGCAGCAGCCTGTATTCCGGTGTCGGTCAATCGGACAATGGGCCCGGACACGCGTCAGTGGGACACGACGCTGACGCTGCGAAACGGCTCGAAGGTCGTAGTTAGTGGGATGCAGATGCCGGGTGGCAGAATTGACGTGCAGGACGTCGCGACAGGTCGGACATCTGTCGCAGCGGACGCGGGGGACTACGTCTATCCCAGCGATGTTCGCGTCGACCATCAAGACGACCATCTTTGTGTCAAGGCATCCGGTCTCGCAGGAGGCATTCAGCACCAAACCTGGCTATTCGACTACGACCTCCGGGCACCACACGCAGTCGCCCGCCTACAGGTCTTGGACGATGCGTTGCCGCCCGAGTGTCCCGGCGCACCAGTTCCTCGTTAAGCCATGAAATCGCGCTCTTGCAGGAAAGCAGGTTTGTCGGAGAGCGGACGGCCGGCAGGCGGCGGGGCGGCCGCTCCATGGCTCAATTCAAGTGAATTGGCGCTAAGGCTGAATGAACGCACCGCAGATCTCTTGCTCACACGCCCCGTGTTACCCTGATTTTTTCCCATGCGCAACGTCGTCATTATCGGCTCCGGCTGCGCCGGTAACACCGCAGCCATCTATTCCGCTCGCGCCAACCTGAAACCGCTGGTAGTGAGCGGTCACGAAGCCGGCGGCCAGCTTTCCCTCACCACCCTGGTGGAAAACTTCCCCGGCTTCCCCGAGGGCATCAACGGCCCCGACCTGGTCGAGAACATGAAGAAACAGGCGCAGCACTTCGGCGCCGAGTACCTCGACGGTTCCGTCATCGATACCGATCTCTCCGGCCGCCCCTTCCGCCTCAACGTCGAGGGCGAGTGGATCGAAACCCGCACCCTGATCGTCGCTTCCGGCGCATCCGCCCGCTGGCTGGGCCTCGAATCCGAACAAAAGTTGATCGGCCACGGCGTCAGTTCCTGCGCCACCTGCGACGGCTTCTTCTACCGCGGCCGCAAAATCATGGTCATCGGCGGCGGCGATTCCGCCATGGAGGAAGCCAACTTCCTCTCCCGCTTCGGTACCGAGGTCACCCTGGTTCACCGCCGCGAAGAGTTCCGCGCCTCCAAAATCATGCTCGATCGCGCCCACGCCAATCCTAAAATCAAGTTTCTCCTCAACACCATCGTCGACGAGATCCTCGACCCCGCCCAGAAGCTGGTCACCTCCGTGCGCCTGCGCAATGTCAAAACCGGCGAAGCCTGGCAGCAGGACGTCGACGG
>JBEKQS010000245.1:0-7780 GCA_049519475.1 Bryobacteraceae bacterium
AACCCTCCGGAGCCGTTCGCTAACACGCAGGGCGTAATTCCGTCGGTGTCCGATGGCGGATCGAGCATGCTGGGCTACGGTCCGTACCACGAACACAACAAGAATTACAACGGCTACGACGCCGTTACCTGGATCCGCGGGCGCCACACCATGAAGTTGGGTTTCACCGTGAACCGTTACAACAAGACGGAGAACGCCGCCAGCGATCAAGGGACCTTCAGTTTTTCGAACGCTGGCGCCCCTTCCGGCACCAACTCCTTCCAGCAGTCGTTCGCCAATTTCCTGCAGGGCAACGTCTCCAGCTTCACCCAGCCTTCCGCCGACATCACCCCCAATCTTTGGGCGTGGCAGGATGAGGCCTGGATCCAGGACGATTTCAAAGTGGCTCCACGGCTGACTCTGTACGTGGGTGTGCGCTGGTCGTACTTCGGGCAGCCCACGGACAAGAACGGGGAGCTCTCGAGCTTCGATCCGGCGCTCTACAATCCGGCGTTGGCGCCCAGGATCTCTCCGACTTCGGGCAACATCATCGCCGGCAGCGTGACCATGCCGTACACCAACGGCATCATCATCGGCGGGAAGAACTCGCCGTGGGGTTCCAAGATCGCGCCTGACCAGTACAAGAGCTTCGCTCCGCGCGTGGGCCTGGCCTGGGATCCGACCGGCAGTGGCAAGACTTCCGTGCGCGCCGGCTATGGCGTGTACTACGACTCGAGCCTGTTCGGGGACTTCGAGCAGTCGATCTTCCAGAATCCGCCGTTTGTGGCGAGTGTCACGCTGAGCAACGCGCCGTTCTCCAACGTTTCGTCGGGCACGCCTCCGGGAACGGTTTCGACCGAGTATATCCGGGCGACCGAGCTTCCCAACCTGGTCCCGTACGTGCAGCAGTGGAGCGCCGACGTGCAGCATGAGTTGCCCATGGACATGGTGCTGGACGTGGCATACTCCGGTTCCAAGGGAACCCACCTGATCGGCATTGTGGATCTGGACCAGGCTCCTCCGGGCGCGGCGCTGGCGGCCGGCCTGCATGCGGCCAACAGCAACACCATCTTCACCACGGCCGACGATCCGAACATCAACGCGGCGCGGCCCTACCTGGGCTACAACGCCATCAACGCCATCGAATCGGCCTTCGATTCCAACTACCACGCGCTGCTGGTGAGCTTCAAGAAGCGATTTACCGCGGCGGGGTTGATCGGCGTCTCCTACACATTCTCGAAGAACCTCACCGACAACGGTTCCGACCGTTCCAACGCCCCGCAGAGCAGCTACGACTATCACTCGGGCGAATACGGCCCTGCCACGCTCGACCGGAAACAGGTGCTCACCGTCAACTATGTGTACGAGATTCCGATCTTCAAGCACAACCACGGACCGGCGGGCCTCGTGCTCGGGGGCTGGGAACTCTCGGGAATTCTGACCATGTACACGGGCTCGCCCTTCACGGTGACCACTTCGAGCGTTGACCCGGCCGGTCTTGGCCTGCTGGGCAACAGCGCTTCCAGCTCGCGGCCCGACATGATCTGCGATCCCAACGCCAATGCGCCGGACCTGGCTCCCGGCTTCACGGGAACGGGAAAGCCGACCTGGTTCAACACCGCCTGCTTCACGCCGGTGGCACAGGGCCAGATTCGTCCCGGCAACGCCGGCCGCGGCGTGGTGCGCGGGCCGGGCTACGGAAACCTGGACGGATCTCTGATCAAGAACTTCCACTTCACGGAACGCGCCGCGTTGCAACTGCGCGGCGAGTTTTTCAACCTTACCAACCACGCCAACCCGAACGGGTTCGCCAGCACCAACATCACCAGCAGCTCATTCGGCGAGATCAGTTCCTACCGCCAGGCGCGGCAGGTTCAGATCGGAGCGAAATTCACGTTCTGACCGCAGTTTAATCCGATCAACAGGGCCGGCTTCCCCGCAAAGGGGACGCCGGCCCTTTTTTATTCGTGGCGCACGCACTCGTGCGTGCCGCGTCCCCACTCTTGGGGACGCAGGGTTCTTGGCGGGCAAGACCGTGTCCGCATGAGTTTAAATTCAACGCGGAGGCGCGGAGACGCAGAGGAAACAGAAGGAAACTCAGGACCTCATCAGGTGTTCTCCGCGCCTCCGCGTTGAATATATAGCTTCCCCCTCGGTGACTCTCACTCCGGCTCGAACCGGTAGCCGATGTCGCGGATGGTCTGGATGTACTTGGGGTGGTGCGGGTCGGGCTCAATCTGGGCGCGCAGCGTGGTGACACAGCGGTCGATGCTGCGCGGGGTCACGAATACCGAATTGCCCCAAACGGCGTTCAGGATGTCGTTGCGCGCCAGGGCGCGGCCGGGGCGCACCGCAAAATAGGCCAGCAGTTGGAACTCCTTGGCGGTTAATTCCACTTCGCCGCCGCCACGAAACAGTTTGTGCGCGGCCAGATTCAGCTCGAACTCGCCGAAGCGGCAGCCGCCATCGCGGGCCGACCCGCGCCGCCGCAGGAAGGCGTTCACGCGCGCCACCAGTTCGCGAATCTTAAAAGGCTTGGTGACGTAATCGTCCGCCCCCAGGTTCAGCCCCAGCACAATGTCTTCTTCCTGGCCGCGCGCCGTCAACATGATGATGGGTACGTCCATCGAGTGCTCGCGGATGGCGCGGCAAATCTCGTAGCCGTTCACCTTGGGGAGCATGATGTCGAGCAGGACCAGGTCGGGCTGCGCGGTGAGGGCCAGGTCCAGGCCTCGCTCGCCATCGGCGGCCGAAAGCACGTGGCAGCCCTTGGCGGCGAAGGTGTCGGTGAGGCCGCGCAGCAGCGCCGGCTCGTCTTCCACAATCAGGATGCGGCTTCCCTTCATGCGGCCTCCGGAATGGCTACGGAAAAAGTGCTGCCCTGGCCCGGCTGACTTTTCACCGCGATGGTACCGCCGTGCGCGCGCACAATAAACTCCACGATGCTCAAGCCCAGGCCGCAGCCGCCGGCGTCGCGCGCCAGGCGCCGGTCCACCTGGTAGAAGCGGCGGAAAATTTTCTTCTGCTCGCGCGGGGCAATGCCGATGCCGTTGTCTTCCACCGCAAAGATCACGCGGCTGTCTTCGCGGTAGGCGCGGACGGCGATGCGCTTCTCACCGGGCGAATATTTCCAGGCGTTGTCGAGCAGGTTGAGCAGCACGGTGACCAACGCGCTCTCATCGGCGCGCACCGGCGGCAGGCCGGGGCTCACCTCCACTTCCAGGCGGCAATCGGGCGCGCGGAGACGCTCGCGGGCCGCCTCGAGGGCCGATTGCACCACGGCGTCCGGTTGCGTCACGCTGAATTCGAACTTCTGCCGGTTGCGCTCCAGACGGGAAAAGGTCAGAAAGTTCTCGATGACGCCGCTCAGCCGCAGGTTTTCATGCGCAATCAATTCCAGGTATTCGTGGGTGCGTTGCGCGTCGGGCTTCTCGTCTTCCAGCAGCGAATCCACCAGCAGGCGCACGGAAGCCAGCGGGGTTTTCAGCTCGTGCGAGACGGCGGCCACCAGGTCAGTCTTCATCCGCGCCAGCCGCCATTGACGGCGCAGCGCCTGGCCGGCAATCAGCGCGGTGACAGTGACCACGGAAATCGCCAGGAAGCCGACCCACAGGTAGGAGACCATCTGGCGGTGGGAGATCTGGGCGGAAGTTGCCGGGTCGGGATGGGGAATCGTGATCTGCCAATCGGGCGTCTGGCCGGCCGGCGTCTGCGGAGGCAGCGCGGCTTGGAGCGGCGAGCCTTCGGTCAGCTTGTGCGTGGCCGCCAGCACGGTCGAAGTGCGAAACAGGGCGATGACCTGCCCGTTGACCGAATCGATGCGCCATACGCCGGGCACGCGGGTGGCGCGCAATCCGGCTTCGCCGCGGCCGGCGTCTTCGCTTTCCAGGTACTGCTCGGCCAGCGTTTCGGCTTCATAGGTGGGCAATGTTTGCGGCCCAAGGGCGCGCAGTTCGTTCATGAGAAACAGGCGCTGTGAGGAGGGCAGGCCGTTGTTATAGTCGGCGACGAAGCGGTGCAGCAGGGTTGCGGCCACGCGGTCGGTGGGCTCCAGGTGCAGGGCCAGCAACTGCGCGTCGGCGGCGATCGAACGGCCTTCGAGGTCGGTCGCGCCCATCAGCCGGCCGCCGCGAAAGTGTTGGGCGATGAGGCGCAGGGCTTCAGGCTTGTCTCCCTTGCGCACCAGGCAGCGAATCTGGGCTTGCAGGGCGCGCGCGGCGATGTCGGGGTCTTCCTCAGCGGCAGCCAGCCGGCCATACGCGGCGGCGGCCTCGGTCAGCGTGGCGGCGCTGGTTTCCAGGCGGCGCGCCTCCACCCATTCCTTACGATGCTCCACCGGGTCGATGGCGGGCGCGGGAGTGGCCGAGGGATAGGCGAGAGCGCCATCGCGCGTCACGACGATCACCGAATCGGCGCCCGAGTGTACCGCCAGCTCGAAGGTGGCGGCGGCGGTATGGTCGTTGGCCTGTCGCTCGATGGCCGCCACGCGATCTTTCCAATAGGTATTGGAGCGCTCCGTGAAGAGCTTGCGCTGCGCGCTGAGCGCGTCCACGTAAGCCTGTTCCAACTGACGCCGCGTCAGCTCCTTCTGGCTGTTGAGGGCGCCATTCATGAACCAGAGGACGGCGGCGGTGGGCGCCAGCACGCCCAGCAACAGGCACAGGACAACCAGCCACCGCCCGGAATCCGCGCCGCCGAGTTTGGTTCGCAACCGCACGGCAGTCCTCAGGGAATCTTGGCGGTGACGAGGATGGGCTCGAAGACAAAGCGTTGCTGGGCGAGGCTATTCCGGTTCGAGCTGCCGAACTCGAACTCGACGGCCGTGCTTTCCGTGCGAACCCACGCGTAGTAGTGATGGTATTCGCGCGTTACCGGATTGCCATCACTAATCGCGTGATCGACAGCGTCGATCAGGCAGATCAATGCCTGTTGTCCACCAATCAGGCGAGTTTGGACGCTGTCCGGCCGGACTTTCACTTCCTTCGCGCCGCCTTCCGCAGCCAGTGCCGCCAACTTGTCGGCCATGGTCTGGCGCAGCGCTTGGGCAATGTCGCCCGGCGGCGTGTAGGCCTTCCGCAAGTGCACCGAAAAGTAGTATTGGCCGTCGGGGAAGTTGACATTGGCCTGGAAATCCTGGCCGGGACTCTTGTCGGGGTCTCGCCAGTTCCAGCCGGCCGTTTTCAGGAACGCCATGGCCGAGTCGAACACAGACGGCCCCCACACCTTCACCAACTCGGCTTCAGCCTTGCCGGACTGCATCTTCACCAGCGGCCGGGCGCCATCGACGCCGATCCAGAAAGTCTGATTGAGCGCGCCGATGGAGACTTTGTAGCAATTAAATTTGCCGGCTACCACCTGCACCGTCTCGGTGCCCGTCACGGTCAGCTCCACCTGCTGCGGAAACCCTTCACCCAGGACCAACGGGTGCGTGGTCAAAGTGGTCTTGTACCCCACGGCCAGCGGCAGGCGGCGCAGCCGAAAAACCAGCGGCTCGAGATCGATGGCCGGTCCGGCGAACGGGACGGCTGTGGCGTCACCCATGTCGTCGTCCGAGTTCAGGTGGGGCTTGTCGAGAGGCTGCATGGTCTCGCGATCCACCGCGACCCAGACACTGCGGGTGCTGCGTTTGGTGACCAGCTCCCAATACATCGCCGCCTGGTCTGGGGTCGGAGCCTGACGATCCTGACCCCTGACGATGGGATAGGGATTAGGGCCGGTGGAATAAAACAGGTATTCGCCCGTGAAGGCGCCATCGCGCTTGACGTTCAACTGGAAGGCTTCGCCATCGGGCCATGGCGCCGGCAACAGGACCGTTCCGGCTGGGACCAGCTTGCGAGCTTTTACGATGATGTCGATTTGGTCTGGGTAATTTCTCGCCAGCGCGTCGAATTCGCGGGCGGCAGCGGCGCGGTCGCCTTTCTGCACCATGCAGAGCACAAGCTGGTATTGCGCCTGCGCCGCAATCTGCTTGTTGGAGGGGTAAGAAGTGAGCACCTGGCGATACGACTTGATGGCGCCGTCGAGATCGCCCATGGTTTCTTGCGCGTAAATTCCTTTTTGCAATAAGTCCGCTGCGGATTGGGCGCTGGCCGGGATTCCCCAGAGCAGCGTTGCCACAAGCGCGGTTGCAAGGTATCTGATGGTCATGACCGTAGACTACAAGGCCAATGTTACCGAATTGTTACCCGGATGTCCTTTGTGTGAGTCGCCCTGTGGGGTCAGGCTTTCAGCCTGCCGCCGGCTTTCGAGCCGGCGCGCTTCGGGCTGTCGCGACACGCCGGGCAGAAGCCCGGCGGCAGGCTGAAAGCCTGACCCCACAGGCACGGCAGCGATTCCAACCTTGTGTTGTGCACCATCAGCCAATCCGCAACTGGTGTGGCTGGCACGCTACCCCAGAATCCCCATCTTCTTCCCCACCTTCCGGAACACCTCCAGCGCCTGATCCAACTCCGCTTTCGTGTGCGTGGCCGTCACGATGGTGCGCACGCGCGCCTTGCCCTTCGGCACCGTCGGAAAGCCGATTCCCGTAGCCAGCACGCCTTCGGCAAAAAGCTCCCGCGAGAGTTCATGCGCCACTTTAGCTTCGCCCACAATCACCGGCGTAATGGGCGTCTCGCTGATCCCGGTATTGAATCCCGCCGACGTCAGGCCTTGCTTGAAGTATGTGGTGTTTTTCCAAAGATTCTCCATACGTTCCGGTTCCTGTTCCAGCACATCGAAGGCGGCCAGGCAGGCGGCGGCAACGGCCGGCGGGTGCGACGTGGAAAACAGGAACGGGCGCGCACGCTGGTACAGAAAATCGATCAAATCACGGCTGCCGCAGACGTAGCCGCCCAGCACACCGATAGCTTTGGAGAGCGTGCCCACCTGCACCTGGACGCGGCCGTGGAGGCCGAAGTGGTCGATGGTGCCGCGGCCCTGGCGGCCCAGCACGCCGGAGGAATGGGCGTCATCCACCATCATGATGGCGCCGTGCGTTTCGGCGGCTTCCACCAGGCCGGGAAGCGCGCCGATATCGCCGTCCATGGAAAATACGCCGTCGGTGATGAGCAGCTTGTGGCCGGGAACGTTGTCGAGCGAGGCGAGGATCTTTTCGGCGGCGGCCACGTCTTTGTGCGGGAAGACGTGGATCTTGGCGCGCGAAAGGCGGCAGCCATCGATGATGCTGGCGTGGTTGAGCTCGTCGGAGATGATGTGGTCGTCCGGCCCGAGGATGGCGGAGACCGTGCCGGCGTTGGCCGCGAAGCCGGATTGGAAGACCACGCACGCCTCGACATTCTTAAAGGCGGCGATGCGCTCTTCGAGTTGCATGTGGATGCGCATGGTGCCGGAGATGGTGCGGACGGCGCCGGAGCCGACGCCGAAATCCTTCACCGCCTGGATGGCGGCTTCCCGCAGCTTGGGGTGGGTGGTCAATCCCAGGTAATTATTGGAAGCGAGGTTGATGACCTGTTGGCCGTCGAAGCGCGATTCCGCCGCGCTGGCCGATTCCAGGATGCGCAGGCGCTGATAGGAGCCCTCGGCGCGCCACTGTTCGAGCTGATCGTGCAGGAAAGAGAGAGGATGACTCATACGACCTCAGTCTAACAGCGGGCGTGCGGTTAGCGGCGCAGGATGCGGGTGGAACCCGGAGGCTCCCTGTGGGCGCGCTTCTACTGACTGCTCACCACCGGCAACCCACCGCCGCTGCGTTCCAGCGCATTGCCCGGCGTGCCGCAATTGACAAAAATCCAGCCTGTATCGCCCGCCGCGTCCGGCATCCTTATATCCACCTGGTAAATGCCGATCATTCCCGGCGCCA
>JBEKQS010000246.1:0-7671 GCA_049519475.1 Bryobacteraceae bacterium
CTGGAACCAGCGGCGATGTAGTGGAAACTCGCCCACGCCGCCGCTGAAACCAAAGACTTTATGCTTCAAACTGCGGAACCTGGGTTAGGGCCGCCCGGCGGGAACGGGCTCGAATTTCGCCGCTTTTCTTTTGCGAAACTTCGTACCCGCCTGACCCCACGCGCTCACAGAATGCGCGTGGGACGGTAACCGGGGCGGTATTTCAGACGCAGCTTCTTTCCCGGGTCGCTGATGATTTCCACCAACAGCTTGCGGAACCCCTCGTTGGGGTTCGCCGCCGGGTAGTACGTCACGGTATAAGCGTTGCTCATTTCCTCGCGGACGTCTTCCAGCGCTTCCACCTGCTTCTGCCAGGTGCGCGCCCAGAAAGCCTTGCCTCCGGTCTGCTGCGCCATGCGGCGGAATACGGCGCTGGAGATGGGATCTTTATTCACTTCGCTGGTGGAGATGACGTAAATGGGGATGCCTTCGTCTTCCGCCACGGCGCGCACATCGTCGGGCGCCACCATGCTGGCGTTATCGGGGCCGTTCGAGAAGACGATCACCACCTTGCGTCCAGGCACCTTGGCGGCATCGCGCAAGGTCAGCAGGAGGGCATTGTACAGCGCGGTATCGTCGCCGGCCACGGAATTGCGCAGGCCGTCGATGGCATCGCCCTTCTCCCGCGTCAGGGCGGCGGCGCGCGAAAGGTTGCGGCTGAAGGTGTAGACGGCCACGGAATCGGCGCCGTCCAGGCCGCGCACAAATTCGGCGATGGCGTCTTCGGCGTAGACGAAGCCCTTGTACATGAAATTGCTGGTGTCGAAGAGGACGAAGACGTTGGTGCCCACGAAAGCATCCGGGTGCTCCAGGCCCGGCAGTTCTTCTTTGCGCGCTTCCAGCAGGGGACGCGTGGCACCATCCTCCGCGACTGCCAGGGGTGTGCCGGCGCCCTCGGCGAAGGTCGAGATGCGCTGCAGAATGCCGTCCTCATAGATGCGGAAATCGCCTGGCTTGAGGCCCTTGATGTAGCGGTTCTTGCTGTCGGTCACCTGAAAGCTCAGCACCACCATGTCCACCTTGACCTTGAAGATGGGCCGCTGGCTCTGGGCATGGAGGAGAACGCCTCCAGTGGTCATTCCGAGAAATCCACGTCGCGAAATGGTCATGGTTGCCTACCGGTTTGGTAATTCCTGAAGTCCAGTCTTGGGTTCACCGTTCGCGCCGGCGCGGGCGTGTGCGCGGACCTCTTCACCGACATTCCGAAGCGATTTCAGCAAGGCGGGCCAATCCTCCAGATGGGAGGCGAAAATCTCCTCCACCAGTTTTTGGGTCCATTCGGGAATCCGCACATTGAGTTGGGATGGCGCCAGGCTGAGCTCGTCGGCCAGGGCCGCCCAATACAGCGTATTGGATTCCCAGCTCTCCGCCATAATACGGCTGGAGTAACCCATCAGGGTGGGAAATGTGCGCAGGTTCAGCAACTCCGGCTGGTAGGAATTCGCCAGCGTCGGCTTGGGTGTGCCAAAAGCCCGCGAAATGGCGGCGTAGTTGACTTCTTGCGGCGAGGCTTCCGCCAGCCGCCGGAGTTCGGCCAGCAGGCAGGAAGCATCGCCGGTGCGGCGCGATGCCAGGTCGCGCGCCACGTCGAACAGTTCCGAGGGAGTCACGCGATTCGCCGCCTCCTCGCCGTTGCCTTGCGCCAGAAGCTCCGCGACCGCGTTGGTGCGCGCGGGCGCGGCGATCTTCCCGAGCGCTTCGGCCACCTGATTGCGAATTCCCTCATCCAGCGCCGCTTCCCCGAGCAACTCACGTCCATAGCGCAGGTGCAGGCCCACCCAGTGCAACTGGGAAGGCGTGACGGTCCACCACCGGGGAGTCTTGGCGCTAAGGATCATCTGGGGAACCAGGTCGCCCCAAATGAGCGCCTGCGTGTGGGTGGGGACCAGAAAGTTCTGTTCGGCTTCCGCCAGCGCATAGGGCAGCGCGGAGAGCGACCCCACCAGGCGGCCGCCGCCGTTCGACGGCCATCCCGTTCCGTACATTTCCGTGGTGCGCCAGGTGGCGGGCGTGGCCGGCATACCCAGGAAATCGTGGCTGCGCACGAAAAGCGGGTTGGTGTAGAGGATCTGCGCCCCCGGCGGCGCGTAGTAAGCGTAGTTGAATGCCAGCAACGTGTCGCGCAGCAGCGGGGCGAGCTGCGCGCGGATCTCTTTGAGCTTCTCGCCGTCGGCGCCGGCGCGTTCCACCCCCGCGCGCAGGTTGAGCTTGCGTTCGGCGTCGATGTGGCGATCGGTCCAATAGCCGTAGCCCATGGCGTTCTGTTCCGCGGCCGTCAACGGGGCCCGCGGCAGGGGAATCTCGCTGATGCGGCTGGCCAGCTTGGCCACCAGGGTGGAATTCAACTTGCCGCCTTTGGAAGCGCTCTCGAGATTGTCGGCGAGATCGAAAAGCGTCTCGAGCGGAATCACGCGCTGCGATTCCAGAATGCGGGTCATGTCCTGCGCCATTTCTTCACGCGTATCGGCGCTCGCGGTCTCCGGTCCGGTGAGCAGCCCAACCAGGCGTGCCTGCGAAACGGCGGCTGTCGATCCGGTGGCGGCGGCCAGCAGCTTCTGGACGGCGGCGCGTCCCGCATCGAACAGCTCGCGATTGCTGTGCAACTGGGCGAACGGGCTCACCATGGCTGTGAATGTCGAATCGACCTGCGCTTCCGGAATGGTCTGCTGCCGCACCAGAATCTGCCACAATCCGGTCACTGACTGCAAGGTCCCGGCGACATCGGCCTTGAAGGCCTGGTCGTGCATGTGCCCGACGTTCTCCGCCGTGTCGAGAAACTGGATGATGGAGTGGTCGCTCAAGCTGCCGGATTCGGCGAACAGCGTGTACTGGCTGCCGTAGTCGTGATAGGCGCGGGCCAGCCGGTCCACGGTGGCCGCTTCGAGCGGCCTGGTGCGGTTGCGATCCAGGTCGGTGATCGCCATGAAGATTTTCAGCGGTTCGTTCTCGACGCTCTTGCGGCACAGCGCGAAGAGCGCTTCGAGCACGTCGTCGGGCTCTTTCCAGGTGGTAGCCAGGCGCGTCAGCTTGCCGTCGTACTTGCCCTGCGGGTGGTTGACGAAGAGGGTCTTCCAGACCTCCAGGTTGCCCGGGATATGCGGCTTGCCGTCCGCGGCCATCTGCAGGCGGGTGGTGAACAGCATCATGTCGGTGTTGGAGCGGAAGACCGGCCGGGCCGGCCCGGGGCTGGTGATGCGGCCGCGTACCGCGGAGTAGAAGCGCTTCAGGCGAGCCGGGTCGGTGAGGTACTCCTCGACCGGTCCGTGAATCCGCGCTAAGGCGTCGTAGAGGCTGGCCAGCCAGCCGTCGTCTTTAGCCAGCAGCTTGTCGAAGAAATCGGTGCCCTTGTCCGGGGAGGCGCCCGTCAACTCGGCCCACGCCGCGGCCGACCGCGCGCCGCCCGGCACCGCCGCCTTGCCATTGCGGATTTCAAACATTCCACCGAAGAAATCGAGCACGTGAGAAAAAGCTTTGAGACGAGTGTAGGGAATGGCCGTGCGAAGCTGTTGGGCGGTGGCGCGGTCCAGCTTGGCGAGGCCCAAATACAGGCGGCACTGCGCCGGATCTGCGATGAGCGATTCCAGGAAGTCGCTGGATTCCTTGTCCTTGGCGCCGCCGAACCAGTACTCCGTACCGAACAGGACCGGGACCATGGTGGGGTGGAAATCGTACCGGAAGGGCCGGTTGGTGCGCAAGGCCTGCTCGAGCTGGTTGAGCGGGAACCCGGAATCGGTGGTGAGAAAGGCCCGCGCCGCGTTGACGGTTTCCAGCACCACCTCGGCTCCGCAACCGCCGCGCATGCGGAATCCGAGGATGCGCAACAGCTCCCCCACCGTGGGTGAATCGCAGTTCTCGATCTTGATGGCCTCGGCGTCGCCGGCCAGCTTTTCGAGTTCTCGCGCCTGTGAGATGTAGCGGTGCACCAGCTTCAGGTATTCGGTTTGATCCAGGGCTTCGTTGCTGTGGGAGGCCTGGTAGCCGTTGGTCACCACGTTGCGGGCGAGCGCCGGCAGAATGTCATCGGGGCCGGCGTCGGGTGAAATGGCGGCCATCCGGGCAAAAGAGCGCAACGGTCCCGGAATCGGCGCGGTGGCTCCAGCCGGTGCGCTGGTGGACGCGGGTGGGGGGACGCTGGCCAGCGCGAGGCTCTTGCCGGTTGCCGTGCGGTAGGCTTCGGCGTCGCGCGCGGCGGCGGCGCGGTCGCCCGCCAGGAGGTCACGCGCCGTCAGGCGCTGGGCGATGATTCCGGCGCGGGCTTTGTTCCCTTCGCTCACCAGCGCGGCCAACAGCCGGGAATAGGCTTCGCGGCTGGCGGGATCGCCATACTGGTCGAGGAATTCAGCGTACGCGTTCAGCGCGGGGATGCTGTTAGGCCGGGCTTCGACGGCCTGGGCCAAGGCTGCGCGAGCACCGGCTGCATCGCCGGCCGCCTCCATTTCACGAGCCTGATTCTGAGCACCGTTCAGGGCTGGCGACGCCAGTGCCAGCCCGAATACTGCCAAAGCCGTAAGACACTTCATGCCGGCCCTCCGTGACTGTTGAATCACTCTACCACGAGCGATGGTGGTTTGGTGATTCTAAACCAACCGAAACACGCGCCGCAAGTATACGCCTGTTACAAGGTGAAAACTGGCTTCGGAAAAGCCCCGCCGGCGAGCCGGCCATTCCGCCCTTCTCATGCCCTTCCGACGGTCGCGGCCCTGATGGGGGTCCACGCCGTTCCACTTCTATTCCGCACACCCTTCGCGGTGGTGTGATCCAACGTTCCGGACGTTGCTGATTGATATGGGCAGCGACGGTTCATCCCGGCGGAACAGCTCTTCATCGGAAAGCACGCGCTTTCGTCGCTCGATTGGCCGCGCCGCCGCTCGACCACCTACCATGGTTGGTATGAAGAGCCTGCGCGGCCTGGGCCTCGTGGTGGTGGTCAACACCGCGGGGGCGGTCATCCCCACCATCCTGCTGCAGCTTTTCACTCCGGGCGCCACCACCCACCTCCTGTGGATGAACTTCCGTTTCAGCCTGGTGTATTCCTACTGCATCGGCACGCTGGCGTTCGCCGTGATGGGAGGACGCCTAACCGAGCGGCTGCACTGCCGGTCAAGGGTTTGGTACGTTGCCGCGATTCTCCTCATCCTTGTCGCGGTCGCAGTGGTGGGCTCGCTGGCCGCCAATCTGTTCTTCCTGGCGGCGGGATGGGCCACCAAATCGGAATTCGCACCTGAGTTCTTCGGCGGAGTACGCATCGCCATCTTCATCACCATCCTGATCGGCGCCGCGGTCACGGTGTTTGAGACGCTGTCTCATCGCCTCAGGGAAGTCACTGAGGAACTACAGACACGACAACTGGCCGAGGAACGCGCGCGCCAACTGGCAACCGAGGCGCGGCTTTCCTCGCTCGAATCGCGCATTCACCCGCACTTCCTCTTTAATACGCTCAACTCCATCAGCGCCTTGATCCGCGAAGACCCGCGCGCGGCCGAACGCACGGTGGAGCGGCTGGCGTCGCTGCTGCGCTACTCGCTCGACGCCAACGCGCGCGGTCTGGTTCCGCTGCGGCAGGAGACTCACATCGTCCAGGACTATCTGGAGATCGAAAAGACCCGATTCGGCGATCGCCTGCGGTACAGCGTCGAAACGCCCGACGCTCTGGCCGACTTCGATGTGCCGCCGCTCTCCGTTCAGACGCTGGTCGAAAACAGCATCAAGCACGCTATCGCCGTCAGCCGGCTAGGCGGGGAGGTGCGATTTGCCGCGCGCCTCGATGCCGGCCGCTTGGTCTTGGAAGTGAGCGACGACGGCCCTGGCTTCGATGCGGCCCCGCTCCGCCGGGGGCACGGGCTGGAGAACCTCCAGGAACGCCTGACGGCGCTGTTCGACGGCGATGGCCGCCTCGAGATCGCGCGCCGCGATGGCCGCACCGTGGCATCCGTGATCCTGCCGCCCAGGAAGCTCCTGGTATGATCCGCGCCTTTGTGGTGGACGACGAACCGCTGGCCGTCAAGCGTCTCAGCCGCATGCTGCGCGAGACCGGCCGCGTGGAGGTGGTGGGCGGATCGAGCGACCCCATTGATGCTCTGGCCGCGCTCTCGTCCGTGTCCGTGGACGCGCTCTTTCTCGATATCCAGATGCCCGGCATGACCGGCTTCGAAATGCTCGCCATGTTGGACCCGCAACCGATGGTGGTCTTCACCACGGCCTACGACCAATACGCGCTCCAGGCCTTCGAAGTGAACTCCATCGATTACCTGCTCAAGCCCATCGAGGAGCGCCACCTGGCGCGGGCGCTGGACAAGATCGAGCGCCTGCGGGCATCGCCCGGCCCGCCGCCCGACTGGAAGGCGCTCATGGCGCAACTTGCCGTGGGCGGTTATCCGGAACGCATCGCGTCGCGCCTCGGAGAGCGCATCCAGATCCTGGAATTGGCCCATGTGACGTATTTTTTCGCGCACGACAAACTCACCTACGCAGCCACCGAAGCCAAGAACTACGTGGTGGACTACACGGTATCGGATCTCGAACAGAAGCTCAGCCCGCGTTCCTTCTGCCGCATTCACCGCTCCACGCTGGTCAACCTGGCTTGGGTAAAAGAAATGGATGCCTGGTTCGGCGGCCGGGTGCTGGTGCGGCTGAAGGACGCGAAGTCGACCGAGCTGCAAGTGGCGCGCGAGCGCGTGTCCGAATTGAAGAAGCGCCTCGGCGCTTAGCCGCGGCAAGTGGGACGGTCCCCTGGACCGCGCCGGGCAGGCACTCACGCTTACGTCGAGGGTCGGGGAATTTGGCTCGCTACACGGGTTCTTGTACGGAAGAGCGCGAATCGCCACACGAGATTGCAACGCTCGGCGAACAATTTCCGTCACAGTTCTTATGGCGCTCTCCGGAACCAATCGCATGAAGTGCAAGATCGTCCGCCTGGCGCTGAGCGCCGCGATTTCGTGCCTGCCACTGGCCACCCTATCTGCGCAGCAGGACCGCATCGCCACCCGGATCGACAACAGCCGGACTGTGGCGCTGCCCGGCCACATTCGCCCCGAAGTCCAGGCTCGGTATGACCAGGGCGCGGCGGAGGCCACGTTCCAGTTGCCCTCGATCACCTTTCACATCAAGCCCTCGACAGGCCAACAGCAGAGCCTCAGCCAGCTTCTGAGCGATCAGCAGAATCCGGCCTCGGCGCAATATCACAAATGGCTGACACCCGGGCAGTATGCGGACCAGTTTGGCGCCAGCTCGAACGATCTGGGCCAGATCGCGGCATGGCTCCAATCGCAGGGCTTCGCGGTGCAATTGACGGCCAGAAGCCGCACCTGGATCACATTCAGCGGCACTGCCCAACAGGTCCAAAACGGTTTGCACGCCGAGATTCACCGCTATAACGTCAACGGCGAAATTCATTATGCGAATGCGACGAATCCCGCGCTTCCGACCGCTCTCGCCGGCATGGTGAGCAGCATTCGAGGCCTGAACGATTTTCGTTTGAAGCCCAAAAACTTGCGGAAGGCGAGTCCGCAGTACACCTCGAGGGGCGCGCACTATGTGGTTCCCGACGATTTCGCCACCATCTATGACGTGACGCCTCTGTACAACGCGAGCCCGGCCATCAATGGCACGGGACAGAGCCTGGTGATTGTGGGA
>JBEKQS010000247.1:0-7649 GCA_049519475.1 Bryobacteraceae bacterium
CCCAGGGTGATGCGCCCAGCGACATCCACTACACTCACGTCTCCGACTTGCCGAGTACTCAACTTTACACTCACTGATTTCGCCTCCTGGCTGAAAACTGCCGTATTCTACTTTGACACCATGTACTTCACCAAAGTTACTTCGGTCCCGGAGGGCTCCCGGCGCCGCATCCCGACCTCATCCATAAAGGAGCGGATGAGGAAAATGCCGCGTCCCGATGTTCGCATCAGGTTCTCCGGCGCCAGCGGGTCGGGCAGGGCGTTGAAATCGAACCCTTCGCCTTCGTCCGCAATCCTGATGGTGTAACGCTCCCCGTTGTGGGTCACCGAAAACCGCACCTTCTTATGCTCGCTGTAGCGATTTCCGTGCACTACCGCGTTCACCATCGACTCCCGAACGGCCATTCCGATTTTCATCAGGTCGTCGTCGTCGAATCCCGCCCGCTGCGCCACACTAAGCGCCAACTCTTCGGCGCTCTCCACGCTCTCCAGGGTCGAATCCAGAAGCCGTTCCACGGTTTCCGGCACGTGGTGCTTATTTTCACGCATACCTAGAACGGCCTTCTGGCGCAGTCCAAGCGAACCGTCAGAATAGATTACCGGGGTTGCCAAAGTCAAGCTGGGGTGTCCGACAGGGGTGTCCGACAGGTCCGACAGGAGCCCGGGCGCGTTAAGAACGGGTTGCCGGGTACTGCGACTACTGCGCGCCGCGCGAGAGCAGCATGGCCTTGACCGTGTGGAAGATGATGTACGTGTCCAGACGGAAGGACATATTCTTGATGTAGTAGAGGTCGTATTCGAGCTTGGTGATGGTGTCTTCGAGCGTATCGCCGTACTTGTAGTTGATTTGAGCCCAGCCCGTGATGCCGGGACGGACGCAATGGCGCTCGCGGTAATACGGGATCTTCTCGGAGAGGGAACGGACGAATTCGGGCCGCTCCGGGCGCGGACCCACGATGGACATGTTGCCCATCAGGCCGTTGACCAGTTGGGGTAACTCATCGAAACGGAGTTGGCGGATGATCTTCCCGACTTTGGTGATCCGGGGATCGTCTTTGGAAGCCCACACGGCGCCGGTCTCCGCTTCGGCATCGGCCCGCATCGACCGGAACTTGTAAAGCGTGAAGAGTTCGCCGTCGAGCCCCACGCGCACCTGGCGATAAAGAATCGGGCCGGGCGACGAAAGCCGCACGGCCAGCGCCGTAAGGAGCATGATGGGTGAGGCCACCAACACGCCGATGGCGGAGAGCAGCCGGTTGAAAACGGTCTGCACGATCAGGGTCTGCATGCGGGGGCCCAGCTCGCCGGAATAAATCAGTTGCGAAGGACGCAGTTCGCGGATGCAGACGCGGCCGCACACGTGTTCGAAGGTGGTAGCGGCCTCCTCGATGATGTGGCCCGCGAAGCGCAGATCCAGGAGTTCCGCCACAGGCATGCGCTGCCGCCGCTCGGACATGCCGATCACCAGGCGGTTGGGGCGGGTTGCCTGAACCACTTCGGTGAGCGAGCTGATTGGGCCCAGGACCTTGCCGCCTGGAAGCGGCGTGCCGGGCTCCCGGCCGTCGGCCACATAGCCGGTCACCTGGAGCGCCAGCTCGGGGTGTTCTTCGATGTGCCGGGCAATGTCTTCGAGCAGGGGGCTGCCACCCACCAGCAGAAGCGTATCGCGCCCCATCACCTGGAGCGCGAAGGCGCTGAAGGCGAGCCGCCACAGGAACAGGCCGGCCATAGCCAGAGCGCTCCCGGCGGCCATCACGTGAATGGGAACGCGCTGGCTGGGTCCGAGATAACTGAGGAAGCCCTGCGTCAGGAATGCGGCGCCCATCACCAGGCAGAGCTTTTGCAGCAGCACGATGCGCGAGCGCACGTGGACCTCCGAATAGAGATCGCAGAAGTGCATGCCGATCAGGATGGTGATCAGGACCGGAATGAGGCGCGCGAACCCGCCGTCATCGAACAGGTAGGTCCAGGGATCGGCGTCCAGCGTAAGATATGTTGCCAGGACGAAAGCAGACGTCGCCAGCAGGATGTCTGAAACCAACAGCGTGAGCGAAGTGGCGGGAACAGTTACCCGAAAAAAGCGGTTCATCCTGAAGGCACCGAAGACTACGACAACCACACCATTATAGCCGGAGCCGGAAATGCCGGCGCCAGTTGCCTTTGGCTATATTGATTAATACAGCCGATGGAAACAACTGCGAACTCGTTAGAGCGGGACGCGCAACAGATGGCCCTTGCGGCGGCCAGGCACCGTTACGCCATACTGGCACTGCTCACACTGCTGTATGGGATCGGAGCGATGCGGTACGCGGCGTCGAAACCGCTATGGTATGACGAAGTGGTCACGGTGATCGTGGCGAGGGCGCCGGACGCGGCCACCACGTGGAAGTTGGCGCAGCAGACCGACGCGAGTCCGCCGCTCCCCCACCTGCTGACGCACTTTGCGATGCGCTGGTTCGGAGGGGGCGACGTGGCGGTACGGCTGCCGGCGATCGCCGGATTTTGGATCTTCTGCCTGTGCCTGTTCTGGTTTGTGCGGCGCCGCCTGGGTATTTTCTATGGCTTGGCGGCGCTGTTACTGCCGCTCGCCACCGAGGCCTATGATTACGCCTACGAAGCGCGCGCTTATGGACTGGAGTTGGCCTTCTGCGGCCTGATGCTGGTCGCGTGGCAGGCAGCCACATGCTCTCGCTGGCCGCAAGAACGGTTCAGGCATGCCACCGCCTGCGCCGTGCTCTGCCTGAGCCTGATGGGCGCGTTGATGTGCCACTACTATGCGGTCATGCTCTACGTTCCTCTGGCCGGTGGGGAAGCCTATCGCTGCTGGAAGGCCCGGCGCATCCACTGGGGCATCTGGACGGCATTCGCTTTGGGAGCCGCGCCGCTGGTCTGGCGAGTGGCCGCCATCCGGGACGCGGTCCGTGGGTTCAGCCAGACCACGTGGTCTCCTCCGCACCTCGTCCAGGTGCTGGAGTTTTGGGAAGATGGGCTGCAGCCTATCTCGAGTATTCTGGTGCTGGCGCTGGCGGTGACGGCACTCTGGGCATGGAAGTCCCCTGACTCGTCCGCGCCGCCCGACAACCCGCCGGCTTTCCCTCTCCACGAACTCCTCGCCGGCATCCTGTTCCTCGGTATTCCGCTTTTCGTGATGGTCGCGGGGATGCTTGTGACCCACATGTTCATCCCACGGTACGCGCTGCTGGGCCTCACCGGCGTCGTGCTGCTGACGCCGGCGGTGGTGGCGCGCCTGGCGCGCGGGCGCGCGCTGCCGGCGTTCCTGCTGCTGGCGCTGGCGGTGCTCCGGTTGATTGTGGTCACGGGGACGATTCCTCCGCCGGCAAATCCGCTCGCCGGCGAATCCGTGCTCCTCAAGGCCCTGGAGCAGGGACCGGTGGTGGTGGCCGAGGGTCAAACGTTCATGCAGGTGTGGTATTACACGCCCGAGCCGCTGAAATCGAACCTGGTTTTTCTGGTGGATAGCACCGCCTCCGTGAAATACGGGTTCTTCAACACGGCCAGCATCGATGCTGCGATGGCGTACTTGCGCCACTGGTATCCGTTTCGGGTGATCGACTACCGGGACTTCGCCACACCCGGGAAGGACTTTCGTGTTTTGCAGAATCCCCTGAAGCCGGGGTGGCTTCTGGCGAAGGTTGCGGCCGACGGCGGCGCCGAGACTGTCGAGCAGTATACTAACCTCCGTCAACTTTACCGCGTGCGGATGCCAAAATAGGCCGGCGCCCGATTCCCGGCCGGCCAAGTTAAACCCAAACTCCCCAACCACTTGAGGACAGGTCCTCGTGCTACGGGCAGCGTCCAGCCGAACCATAACTTTAGGCCACAATAGTTCCACAACCAAATACGGGATAGTAAACCACCCGGACCACCCGAATAATTGCTTTCCAGCGCGAAAAAGAAAGCGCGCCGGCGGTCGCGGGAGGGCCGATAGTCGTGAAGGTTGTAATCCTGTGCGGTGGTTTGGGAACACGGCTTCGTGAAGAGACCGAGTTCCGTCCCAAGCCCATGGTGGAGGTCGGTGGCCGCCCCATCCTGTGGCACATCATGAAAATCTACGCCCACTACGGCTTCCCGAGTTCGTGCTGTGCCTGGGTTACAAGGGCAACACCATCAAGGAATACTTCCTGAATTACGAGGCCATGAACAACGACTTCACCATGAAGCTTGGAGAGCGCGCCCAACTGCGCACGCACGGCCATCACGCCGAAGAGGGCTTCAGCGTGACTCTGGCCGATACCGGCCTGGATTGCCAGACCGGCGGGCGCCTGGCCAAGGTCCGGAAGTATGTGGGTGGCGACACCTTCCTGCTCACGTATGGCGATGGCGTGAGCGACGTCAACGTCCGGCGGCTGCTCGATTTTCACAAGAGCCACGGCAAGATCGCCACGGTTACCAGCGTGGCGCCGATTTCCCGTTTCGGCATGCTCGACGTGGCGGAGCGGGGCCGCGTGCAGCGATTTGCCGAAAAGCCCAAGACCGACGGGCGGATGAGCGCCGGCTATTTCGTCTTTCAGAAAGAGTTCTTCGACTGCCTGGGCGGCGACGACTGCATCATGGAGCGTGAACCGCTGGAGCGCCTGGCGAATGACGGCCAACTGATGGCCTACCAGCACGAGGGCTTCTTCTATGCCATGGACACCTATCGCGAATACCAGCATCTGAACGACCTGTGGAACCGGAAGGCCGCTCCGTGGAAGCTGTGGGACGACGCGCCGGCCCAGTTGCCGCGCCTGGTGAACAGCCGGTGAAGACAGTGACCACACTCGCAGAGGGAGACCAGCCGGCCAGCCCGTTCCCCGGTGGATACTGGCAGGATCGGCCGGTGCTGATAACGGGCGCAACGGGACTGGTGGGCTCCTGGCTCACCCGCCGGCTCCGGGAAGCCGGCGCGGATGCGGTCTGCCTGGTGCGCGATTGGGTTCCCCAGAGCGAACTGGTTCGGTCCCGGGTGCTGGAGCAGGTCAAAGTCGTGCGCGGGGACGTCCGCGATCGCGATACCATCGAGCGCGCCCTGGGCGAATATGAAATCGATACCGTATTTCATCTCGCCGCGCAAACCATCGTGGGAATCGCCAACCGCAACCCGCTTTCCACTTTCGAAAGCAATATTCAGGGCACGTGGAATCTGCTGGAGGCCTGCCGGCGCTCGCCGGGCGTCCGGTCCATCGTGGTGGCCTCTTCCGATAAAGCTTATGGCGAGCAGGACCAACTGCCGTATTCGGAAAACGCTCCGCTGGCGGGCCGGCATCCCTACGATGTGAGCAAATCCTGCGCGGACCTGATCGCCCACACCTACGCGGAAACCTACGGTCTGCCGGTGGCCGTCACGCGCTGCGGGAATTTTTACGGCGGCGGCGACCTGAATTGGAATCGCATCGTGCCCGGAACCATTCGTTCCGTTCTGCGCCATGTGCCGCCGGCCATTCGCTCCGACGGACAATTCGTCCGCGACTACTTCTATGTGGAAGATGGGGCCGCGGCCTACATGCTGCTGGCCCGGGAGCTCCACTGCCGCAAAGAGCTGCGCGGCCTGGCTTTTAATTTTTCCAATGAAACTCAGGTCACCGTGCTGGAGCTGGTCGGCCGGATCTTGCGCGCCATGGATTCGGACCTGAAGCCGGCGGTTCTCAATCAGGCCTCGCACGAAATCCGGCGGCAGTATTTGAGCGCGGAGCGGGCGCGCCGCATGTTGCAGTGGTCGCCCTTGTTCACTCTGGACGAAGGGCTCGGCCGCACCATCTCCTGGTACCGGGAGTTGTTCGCGGGGAACCTGGCCGAAGCGGCCCTGCGCGATGCAGACGCGGTCGGGATGGCGTACTGATATGGATCCTCGCACCGGCCGGCAGGAAGCGCTGAAGGATCGGATCCTGGGCCTGGTCCAGGAATATTACCAGGTGGCGCATCAGAAGCCCGCCTTCGTGCCGGGCCAGTCGCGCGTCCCCTATGCGGGCCGCGTCTACGACGCGCGCGAGATGACCCTGCTGGCCGATTCGGCCCTCGATTTCTGGCTGACCGCCGGACCGTATGCCGGCCGCTTCGAGCGGCGCATGCGCCAGTTCTTCGGCTGCCGCGATTTCCTGCTGGTCAATTCCGGTTCTTCCGCCAATCTGCTGATGCTGAGCACGCTCTGCGCGCCCGCCCTGGCCGGGGATCTGGCCGCCGGGAGCCTCGCTCCGCTGGCCGCCGGCGATGAAGTGATTACGCCCGCGGTGACGTTCCCCACCACCGTGGCGCCCATCGTGCAGAATCGCCTGGTGCCCGTGTTCGTCGATTGCGAAGTGGGCACCTGCAACATCAACCCGCGCCTGGTGGAAGACGCCATCGGCCCGCGCACCCGCGCCATCTTCGTGCCGCACACCCTGGGCAACCCCTGCGACATGGAAATCATCGGCGAAGTGGCGCGCCGCCGCGGCCTGTGGCTGCTCGAAGATGGCTGCGATGCGCTCGGCGCCACCTTCAACGGCCAGCTCGCCGGCACTTTCGGCGATATGTCGTCGTTGAGTTTCTATCCCGCCCACCACATCACCATGGGCGAGGGCGGCGGCATCGCCATCAATGGCTTCGGTCTGCAGAAGACCGCCCGTTCCCTCCGCGATTGGGGCCGCGATTGCTGGTGCGATCCCGGCAAGTCGAACACTTGCGGCATGCGCTTCGGCTGGCAATCGGGCGAGCTGCCGTGCGGCTACGACCACAAGTACATTTATTCGAACATCGGCTACAACCTCAAGGTGACGGACCTGCAGGCCGCCATCGGCCTGGCCCAAACCGAAAAAATGGAAGCCTTCATCGCGGCGCGCCGGAGCAATTTCCAGCGCCTCTACCAGGGCCTGCTGGCGCATGAGGACTACCTGATTCTGCCGAAAATCGATCCGCGCTCGAACCCATCGCCCTTCGCTTTCCCCATCACCGTCCGGCCGGGTGTGGACCGCGGCCGCCTGGTGCGCCATCTGGAAGACGCGCAAATCGAAACGCGCCTGGTCTTCGGCGGCAACATCGTCCGCCAGCCGGGATTCCGCCACATCGAGAAGCGCGTGCATGGCGATCTGGCCGCCTCCGACACCATCATGCGCGATACATTCTTCATCGGCGTCTACCCCGGCCTCACCGCCGAAATGATCGACTACGTTCTCGAAGTGTTCCGGGATTTCTTCGCGGCAGGGAGCCGGCCGCGGCCCGGCGCGATGCACCAGGTGATATTGCCATGACTGCCGTAGGCTGCCCGGCCAAACGCAATCCGATCGTCGAAGAGGACGTCGCGAGAATCGTCGCGCACAGCCTGCCGTGGCGGACCTTCGCCAACAAAACCGTCCTGGTCTCCGGGGCCAACGGCTTCCTGCCGGCCTACATGGTGGAGACCCTGCTCTACTTGAACGAAGTGGATCGCTCCATGAATTGCCGCGTCATCGGGCTGGCCCGCAACCGCGAGAAGGCGCGCAAACGTTTCGCCCATTTCCTGGACCGCCCGGATTTTGCCGTCGTGATCCAGGATGTCACCGCGCCGGCCACCATTCCCGTCCCCGTCGATTTCATCATCCACGCGGCCAGCCAGGCCAGTCCGAAATACTATGGCACCGATCCCGTGGGCACTCTCGCCGCCAACAGCCTCGGCACTTACAACCTGCTCTCCTTCGC
>JBEKQS010000248.1:0-11703 GCA_049519475.1 Bryobacteraceae bacterium
GCGAAGTAGAACTCCCCCAGTCCCACGAGCGAACTGGTATTCACCCTAAAATTTAAAGTGACCGGGCCGGCCGTGGCTGTTGCGCTCCCAAGCAAGAGGATCGCAACCGCGATAATGCTGGTCTTTAGTATGTTTTGAATGGACATTGTCTTGTTTTTCTCCTCTCGATTAGCGAGGCACTGAGCCTGCCAGCACTCGCGGCGTATAAGTGATGAGGGTCTTGGTCGGGTCGGTGAACTGAATAGTGAATGTTTCGCTCGCACCTGCCGCAAGGCCGGAAGTATTCGCATAGGGGCTGCCCGCCGGCAATTGGACCGACGTTACGCCGCTCGCGTTGAACAATGTTGCGTTGCTGCTCAGATTGTCCAACACCAGGGAAATCGGGCCAGGAACGGCGTTCTGGGTCAGATTGGTCAACTGGATCTGCTGGTTGAAGCGGCCGGTCGTGAAGTTGTACACGAAGCCGCCCTTGGTTATCGTCACAAGACTGGTGGAGTTGACAGCTTCCACATTGTTTGGCACGACGCCCTGCGGCGATGTATCGCGGCTGGCGGCGTCGGTTGAATAATACTGAACCGTATGCAGATATGAATTGAGTGTAAAAGGCGCCGTGTAGACTGTCCAGGCTCCGCCGTCTACCCTGTAATTCGTCCCAGATACCCCAAAGCCGCCCAGATTGTCAGCCGCTGACAGGGTGATCTGAACCCCTTGAGCCGTGGGCTGGGCACTCAATGTAGTTACAGGCGGCGTGGAGTCCAACTGCCAGTTCTGATCGAAATAGCCAGCCTCAAGATACGTAGCGGGTGTATGGCGAAAGCGCGTACTGTCGGGACTTTGCACGGTAAGAGGCGGCTCCGCAGTCGTCCCGGGGTAGGGGTCAGTCGCCAATTCGGTCCTCGGAGTATACGTCCACACTGTATAGTCCGGCTGGTCCCAAGGCAGCCGTTCCAGGTTACAGCCCCAGCGTTCATCGTTGGTATCTGCCTTGCTGTCAATGTCGTACTCCGTCAGATAGCCTCGACCCACGACAACATATTTGTTCGGGTTGAGCGGGTTGGGGTAGATCATCGCGTAGCGTACGTTATCGCCAGTATAAGCACGACCACCCACGCTAACGCCATTGTCCAACAACGTCAGTGGAAGCGCGCCTTTGATCTGAGCCGTAATACTGTTCGTATTGTGATCGCCGAACAGGCGCAGATTGCTGGAGGCGATCATGGCAGGTGTTACGGCGGTATCTGGAATGGCTGTCAGCCAGTTCTGCGAGGGAAGATTCCAGGCAGAGCCCGCACCCGAGTCGTGCGAATTATAGAACCCTTCCTCATAATCGTTCCATTCCGTGACAAACTGTTGAGCGTCTGCCTGGTTCTGAGCGGTCTGCGCCGCAGTGCCCGCCGTGCCGTAGACCAGCACGAAGCTAGACATTAAGTAGTGATTGATGGGACCTTCGATCGTATGGTTCTTGACCAAGGTGCCGGGCAAGGAATTTGTCGTAGACCATCCGGTGATGGTGTTGGCCGGCGAAAGGGCGGCATAAAACGTGAGGCTCGACGACGCCGGCCCACTATAGGTGAGCGCTCCATTGGTGTAAACTTCCACTGGCTGACTCATGTTCACCAGATTGCTGTTTAGAGCAAGGGTGTATTGGACAAGGTTCGCGGCGGTGACATTAATGGTATTGGGCGCGGAAATATTCGCTGCGAGCCGCGTCCACTGGTTCGTGTACTGCAAGCGATCAATTGTCAGCCAATAGGCGGTGTTGTACTTAAGAAAGTTGGTGTTATAGACAACACTTGTGGGGTTGACCGTTGCGGTCTTGCCGGTGAAAAACGGGTAAATCAGACTCTGGTTGTAAGAGGCGCCGTGGCTGTTGCTGACAACGGAATGCACCGTCGCGGTATTGTAACCAAAACCTTCGAGCGCGGCAATAATCCAGAGGGCGTTCCCCTCCTGATTCGTGGGATCGCCCGTGGTGTAGCTAATAAAGATGGGTTGATATTCGCCGTTTTCAGCATGGTACCAGGCAGAGGCGTTCTCCAACAGCGGCCGGCGCGAGGCATCCGCATCCATGGCATTGTCCTGCGAGCTGCCCGGAGCAGGCGCGGGATTATTCAGATTCGGCGCCTCGGAGGCATTGCCCCAATGTCCTACGTCTTCACTCAGCCCGGCGTACCACTTGAAGTAAAAGTCTTGGAAAGAGGTCCATCCGGCATCGGGCGCATTGGCAGCGAAGAGACCGGGGAATCGAAAAGGCCAGAGGTAATTGGGGTGTCCACCCATGGAGGACCCTTCGGCGTACAGCCGAGTCGGATCGACGCTATAGCTCGCCTTCAAGGCGGCGAGGACATCGAAGAGCTCCACCTCGCCAGTGCCGTCAAAGTTCTGGGAGTAACGGTCCTCGAGACTGACGAGCAGAGCATTGTTAGCGTTAGCCCAGCTTGTCGCAACAGAAGCGAAGCTGTCTGTGCAGTGCCCGTGAGATCCGTGCATGCTGTAGAAGACCAAGCCAGCGGGCACGCTGCTGTTGTAACCTGTGGGCACATAGATACCATACGGCTGGTAGGAACCATCGTTGGACGCCACATACCAACTGTACCCGTAATGTCCGGCCGCGTAAGTGGGAGGAGTGGCCGCATATCCGCTCATCGAGCCGAGGAGGATCATTGCCGTGATCAGAACGGGCGTGAGAATCGCGGTCTTTGTCTTTAACGTTATCAACCTGCTCATCGTTTTCCTTTCGTTGCATCGCTTTACAGCTTCGTACAGGCGCTCATCAGCGCATACGTCTGTTCATGCCTCGCCAGATCCCGCCAGCACCTGGCGCAAACCTCTAGACAACATCTGCAGCTCAGGCCAGCCACGCCCGGCGCCATCAGCCAAGAGATTACGGTCTCTAAACCTTAAATCTGCATGGCACGGTGAAACTACGACCCTCGATTACCCCGCCCAGCACCATGACTGGAGCCGTTGCCGGCGTGAAACATGGAATGGGAACGTTCCCATGTCTTGCCGAACAAAAATATTATACACCCGGTTGCCCTCTTGTCAAGAGGAAACTTGAGGTGAGCAGTTCCTGGCTGCGGCAGCACGCCCTTGAATGGCACCAGGGACCTCGGGGATATATAAAATATTGAGCATAGGCCTTCTGGTGCCACTGCTGAGCACTATGGCTGAACTCTAGGCTTGACTCGGGGTTCGAAATATGAGAACGTTCTCTTTGGGTTGGGGGACGAGCCATGCTGGCCACATCAAACCGATCCCATTCCGAGGTGCGAGAGCGACGACGACTTGTGCCGGGAAGCTGCTGCCACTCAATTGGTAGCGTCTCCGATCGGCGACAGGCCGCCATGGGATTAAGGAACAACAATGGTTAGGTTCTTGAAGCGGGGACTCGACGCGAGCACTGTTGCTGCCGGCGATGCCAAAGTACGCTCTATAGTGGAAGGTATTCTGGCGGATGTCGAAACACGAGGAGATGCGGCTGTGCGCGAGTTGTCGGAGCGTTTCGACAAATGGTCTCCACAGAACTTCCGTTTATCCGACAGGGACATAGAGAATGCCTTGTCGGAGGTTGCTAGGAGTGACCTCGACGACATACGCTTCGCCCAAGAGCAGGTACGCAACTTCGCCCGGCACCAGCTCGAATCGCTGAAGGATATCGAAGTGGAGACCCTGCCGGGAGTAATTCTCGGCCATAGAAACATTCCGGTAAATGCCGTGGGTTGTTATGTGCCTGTCGGCAAATACCCAATGGTAGCCTCCGTTCACATGAGCGTTGTAACGGCGCGCGTTGCCGGCGTAACGCGCATCGCCGCCTGTGCGCCGCCATTCCAGGGGCGGCCCCACGCGGCAATCGTCGCAGCCATGCACCTGGGAGGCGCTACCGAGATCTACGTGCTCGGCGGGATTCAGGCCGTTGGTGCAATGGCGCTGGGTACACAAACGATCGCGCCCGTCGACATGTTGGTGGGCCCGGGCAATGCCTTCGTCGCCGAAGCCAAGCGCCAGTTATTCGGGAGGGTTGGCATCGATCTTCTCGCCGGACCTACCGAGACCCTGATTATCGCCGACGACAGCGTGGACGCCGAAATCTGTGCGACCGACCTGCTTGGGCAGGCCGAGCACGGGCCCACATCTCCAGCAGTGCTCCTGACGACATCCGAGAAGCTTGCGCACGCCACAATATCGGAAGTCGATCGTCAGCTTAGACTGCTACCCACTGCTGAAACCGCTGGCAAGGCCTGGGCCGATTATGGTCAAGTGATTGTCTGCGAGGACGACGACGAAATGGTGCGGGAGGCCGATCGCATCGCGTCTGAACATGTGCAGGTAATGACGCGGGACCCTGACTACTTCCTGAGCCGCATGACCAATTACGGCTCACTTTTCCTGGGAATACGCACAACTGTAGCCTTTGGCGACAAAGTAATCGGGACGAACCATACGCTCCCTACCGGGAAAGCCGCGCGTTACACAGGTGGCCTGTGGGTCGGAAAGTTCCTCAAGACCTGCACATATCAAAAGGTGCTTACCGATGAAGCCAGTGCGCTGGTGGGCGAATACTGCTCGCGGCTTTGCATGCTGGAGGGCTTTGCCGCCCATGCTCAACAAGCGAATATTCGCATCCGGCGCTTCGGGGTCCCGAATGCGGCGCAATCGCGGAGAACGTTTGACCCCGCAGCCGGGCGATGATCGGCTTATCATTATTGAAATGAGCAGGAAAATGTCCGATGTCCCGGCCGATAGTTATCGCAGGCGCCGCATTACGGTCAAGGACCTTGCACGCCAACTGGGCATGTCGGTCTCAACTGTTTCCCGCGCCTTCTACGAAGACTCCGTGATCGCGTCTGAGACGCGGAAGAAGGTCCTGCTCCACGCCGCCGAAATCGGCTACCAGCCCAACCCCCTGGCGCGGGGATTGATTACCAAAAGCAGTCGAATCGTGGGGATTGTGACTTCGGATATTACAAACCCCTTCTACCCGGAGGCGCTGAACCAGCTCAGCGAGCAACTTCAGTCAATCGATTTCAACGTGATGCTTGTGGTCACGAACAAGTCGCGCAGTCAGGAGGACGCGGTGCGCGTACTTCTTTCCTATCATCCCGATGTGGTCATCCTTCTCGCCACGACATTGTTGTCGATGGCATCGGATGCTTGCCGAAGAGTCGGGACGCCGGTTATCTGCTTCAACCGCCGGGCCGCCGACACGCATTCATTCAGCATTACCTGCGACAACGAACTCGGCGGACGAATGGTGGCCGACCATCTGATCGATCGCGGCCACCGGCAGCTCGCCTTTGTAGCGGGTCGTCCCGACGCAGCTACGAACGTGGATCGTTGGCGGGGCTTTAGCACACGCTGTGTCGAGCGAGGGCTGAGCCCGCCGCGGGTAATGGGAGGGCAGGTATTCAGCTACGAAGACGGATATGCTGCCGCGCTCAAACTGCTCAAGACGCCCGACCGGCCCGAGGCGATTTTTTGCGCAAACGACATTCTTGCAATCGGAGCTCTGGATGCCGCGCGCCGGGAACTGGGTCTGGCCGTTCCCGAGGATGTGTCGATCGTAGGATTCGATGACATATCCATGGCTTCATGGCCCAGTTACGCACTGACCACTGTCCGCCAGCCGCTCAGACTCATGGTTGAACGGACGATGGAACTCGTGCGCGGGCTGATGCAGAAGGACCTAAGTCAACCGGTTCTCCAGCGGGTTCCAGGTGCGCTGATAGAACGGACGACCACGAGGTTCGTGGAATAGGAGGTGAATATGGCTCGTGGTCATTCTTAGATCTGGCGGCGAGTGTGGATCGTTTTGTCTGTGCAAGCCCTGTAGCAGCGCCCAGAGCGCACTCAGGACTGCTGGCCGGAGGAGCGGGACTGCAATTGGGATCCTGTCCCGGCCGTCCCGGCTCGAAGAACACCGGGCCCGGATGGCGCGAGCGCGTTACCTGACGGGACAGTTCTGGCGGCTGTTTGTTTGGCATTTACTGAAGGAGGACTAACAGAAATGTTTCGGCTGGACAGCAGGGTCGCGATGATAACTGGCGCGGCAACGGGTATCGGCGCGGCAATCGCCTGCGCTCTCGCCCGCCAGGGCGCCGCAGTGGCCATTTCAGACATTCCTGGCGAAAACCTGGATCGGACCGCCGAAGAGGCACGACGCCATGGTCGCCGCGTGTTCGCATTCGGCATGGATGTCCGGCTCATGGATCAGTTGGCGGCGGGGGTCGCTACCGTTAAAGAAGCGTTTGGCCGTGTTGACATTCTGGTCAATAACGCCGGGATCAACTGTCCTGCATCGGGCCTGGAGGTGACCGAAGAGAACTGGGACGATCACTTTAGCACGAACCTCAAGGGCGGGTTTTTCCTGGCTCAGAAAGTTGCTCCCCAGATGATCGCGCAACAGTGGGGAAGAATCATCTGGGTCTCCAGCCAATCGGGTCTGGTCGGAATCCCAGGCCAGCCAGTCTACTGCTCGACCAAGGGAGGGATCATACAGGTGGTACGAACATTGGGCATCGAGTGGGCGCGGCACGGCATCACGGTGAATTCAGTTGCCCCAACGTTCGTTGAAACCAATTTGACCCGGAAAAGACTCCAGAATCCGGAGTTCCTGAAGTTTGTTCTTGGGAAAATTCCCGTCGGCAGATTGGCAACGGCGGAAGAAGTCGCGGCTGCAGCGGTCTTTCTGGCCAGCGAAGAAGCCGCCATGGTCAACTGCCATACTTTGAGCGTGGACGGGGGATGGACGGCTTGGTGATATAGGTTCAACGTGAGTGCGTGGCGTGGTGCGGCACGGCTTGCGCCCATCGGCAGATTCGCTACGACTACGGTTTCCATCGAGCGGCCGACGTCCGTGCGGTCCGTCTTGCAGCACCGGGGCCGCGGCTGACACTTCGATACCTTCGGTGATGTTCCCAGGTTGCAGTTGCAGGTTGACACCATCTGTTTCCGTAATTTGGGCGAATCCGATCCACAATGCCGCCACCGGCATTCAACGAATCAGTTCCTATGCGGCCGGTAAGCCACCAGTTCGAACGACGGAACGGTGTTGTTGACGATTCTCGAGTGCAAGAGCACTTCAAAATACGGAAACGGCTCGCGCGCTTTCAACCCCAGTTTCTGTCTCAGTTGCCGCATCCAATCCTCGGACGTCACGAACCTCGCTCCGGCTTCGGTCGAAATCACATCGCTACCCGAAATCAGCAACGTGATCCCGGTGCGCTTGGGATTCGGCCGATACGCCACGCGGCAATATCCGTCCCGCCGCCATTCCGCCCGGTACCAGGCCTGCTCTCCCGGCAACGGCGACCGGTTGATGAATCGCACACTCGCCGGCGTTTCCTGGTAATCCGTCTGGAAAGCCAGTTGGTCTTCGAATAATCCAACCCACGGATTCCCGCGCAAGCTCCCCAGCAGGATGATATTCTGCGAGGCCGCCACGGAAGAGGATAAGTCGCGGGCGCTGATGACGTTCAGCGGCACGTGCTGCGCCGCTCCGATCACCCCCAGATCCCGCGCCATCAGAGCGTCGGGAAGGGCAGTCGGCGCCCGGTTGATGAACCTCTTCGCCATCGCCCGTTGAGCCGGATCTGGAAGATATTGTTCCGCCAGTTGGTCGCCAGAATGCTTCCACATTGGGCCGCCCCCCGGCGCTACGTTCTCTCTTCGATTGCACGGCGCTGTACGCGACCCAGGCCAGTCCCACCAACGCCATTCCGGCCAGCATTCCCGCCAGCAGCGGCCGCGCGGCGAATGGGGGTTTCAGCAGCACCGCCGCCATCCCCGGAAATGCTTCCGACCGCTCCCGGAACACCGGAATGTAGCTTCCCTTGGGAATCTCGATGATCACCGGCTCGTCGCGGCCATCCTCCGCGAAGTGCTCATGGAGCTTCTTGCGAAGCTGCGAGATTAGTACCCGAACCAGCGTGTCATGGCTGGTGTCATAATCGGGCGGACGCCCCAGGACGTCTACCCCGATCTCCTGCTCATGAAGAATGCAATTCGGGTCCTGCAGCCCGCGTTCCCCCAAATAGAGGAGGAGATCCCGGAGGCGCTTTGATTTTTGGAACTGCGGGCTGGCTGCCGCCCTCTGTAAAAGTTCGTGCGACCCAGCCGGCACGACCCTTCCATTGCCCGTTCCGTGATTCAAGAAAACCACCCTGTGAGACGACCGGATTATAACACCCGTCCGCGCCGTAAAAATGGCTTGTACCGGGGGGCGCATGGGAATACTATGTGACCTTAGGAAAGGAAGAGCGAAGTATGACACGTCGCGAAATGATTTCCAGTGTCGGGGTGCTGGCGGCAGCCGGGTCGCGAGCCGGGTCGGCGGCGAGCGAAGCTGCGCCATTGGGGTTCCGTATCGGAGTCGCCACGTACTCCCTGCGTGAGTTCCAGCGCGGGCTGGCGATCAAGATGATCAAGCAACTGGGCATCACGTACGTCAGCGTCAAGGACTTTCATCTGCCCTACACTTCGACGCCGGCGGAGATCACCAGGGCGGTGGACGAGTTCCACAAGGCCGGGCTGACGATTGTCAGCGGCGGCAATACCGATATGAAGTCGAACGATCCGGCCGAGTTAAGGAAGCCGTTCCTGTATGCGAAGGCCTGCGGTATGCCGATGCTGGTCACCGCCCCGCTGCACGAGAACCTGCCCGCCATCGAGAAGCTCGCGAAGGAATTCGACATTCAGATCGCGATCCATACCCACGGCCCGGAGGACAAGAATTTCCCGACTCCGAAAGTGGTGCTGGATGCGGTGAAGGGCATGGACCCGCGAATGGGGTTGTGCATGGATGTGGGCCACTCGATGCGCGGGGGCGCGGATGTGGTTCAGGAGATCGTGAACGCCGGCCCGCGTCTGCTGGACATGCACTTCAAGGACCTGAAGGACGGCAAGGTCAAGGAGAGCCAGTGTGACGTGGGGGACGGCGTCATGCCGGTGGTCGAGATTTTCAAGCAGTTGCGGAAGGTCGGGTATCGCGGCTCGGTGAATCTGGAGTACGAGATCAACGACGACAACCCCGTGCCCGGGATGCTGCATTCGTTCGGCTATATGAGGGGCGTGGTGGCGGGGCTGGCGGGTTAGCCGGCGGCGAGGTCGCGGATGGCGCGGCCCACGGCTTGCAGGTTGGGAACGCGCATCTCTTCATATTCGCGCGAGACTACGATGCCGGAAGCGCCGGCTTCGAAGGCTTTGCGGACACATTCGTAAATTTTGCCGGGATCGCCGGGGATGGTGTTGTTGCCCCAGGGGACGTCGAAGCCGATGCCGGAATAAATCTTGGTTTTGTTTTCGGCGGAGGCTTTCGAGCGTTTGGTCTCGCGGTAGACGTAATCGGGGCTGAAGCCGCTGTTGTCGAGCTGGTCGAGCCCGGGTTCCCTGGTTTTGTCGTAGCCGAACAAATCGTAGTAGAGATCGAGGGATTGCTGGAGCGGGATCTCGCCGAGGATCGTGCGCTGGAAACGGGCCAGGTACCAGTTGCGGATGCGCGGGCCCAGGACGTCGTGGTAGAGGATGGGCTTGATGAAATCGGAGTAGGGGGCCATTTCGGCGAAGGTCATTTCGGCGCGATAGACCAGGTCCCAACTGGACGGCTGATGATCGACGTGCCAGCCGACTTCGGCCTCGGGCTTGACGGCTTTGACGGCGTGGAAGATGGCTTGTTGCATCTCTTCGCGCGCCTGGCGGTATTGGTATTCCCAGGAGAGAATTTCGGGATAGCGCAGAAGGATGCGCAGAAAACCGGTAAATATGCCTTCGGGCGGTTTGGCGGATGCGAGGCTCTGCACGTAGAGGTAGAGATCTTCAAAACCCCTACGGGCGCGAGTGGGGTCGATGCCGTGGTTGCGGGCGCGATCTTCGCAATGCTGGCAGAAGCAGGCGGGAGGATCGTTGTTCCAGGGCAGAATCACGTTCATTAGCGGGCCCATGCGTTCGGCGCCCCATTGCAGGCCATCGAGTTCATAACTGCGGAAGAGGTCTTCGGCGGTAGCGACCCACCAGGCTTTGTAATCGGGATGATTCCAGCAGGGGATGTTGGTGGGGCGGCCGTAGATATCGCGGGCGACGATGGTGGAAAAATTGGCAACGGACTGGCCCAGGCCAGTGCCTTCGAGGATGCGGGCGTAGAGCTTCATGCCGCGCCGGCGCGCGGGAGCGAGGACTTCGGCGAAGAGGTCGCGGCCGGCGAATTCGAAGGTGGAATCGACGGCCTGGTGGCGGAGGCTGGTGTTCTTGTAAAACTGCTCGTGTGTGCGCACCCAGACCGCGGGGAATTTGCGGCCGCGCCTGAGCTTGGGCGCGGCGCCATGGTCGGCGGCAAGCAGTTGCGGGGGCTTGTGCATGTCGCCGTAGTAGGTGTGGCTGTAAAGCATGAGGCAGTTGATGGCGGCGGTGTCCTGGAGCAGATCGAGGCAGCGGTCGATGCCCTCGTCGAACAGGCTGACGGGGCCGATCTGGATGGCATTGAAGCGCGGCGGGGCTGGCTCGGCAACCAAAGCGGACACGGCGGGGAGAGCGGCCAGGCCTTTGAGGAACGCGCGGCGGGCCGGCTGGATTTCGGGGCGCATGGGACTACTGTATCCGAAAATCGCGCGGGCAGTTACACTCTGGTTGTGCAAGAAATCCTGGTGGTGAACCCGGGGTCGACCTCGACCAAACTGGCGCTGTACGCGGGCGCGCGGGCGAGCGAGAGCGAGACCATCCGTCACGATGCGGCGCGCCTCGGGGCGTGCGGCGGGCCGTGGGAACAGTTCGATCTGCGGTGGCAAGCGGTGGAGGAATGGAGCTCGCGGAATGCGTGTGAAGTGGCGGCGGTGGCGGCGATGGGCGGGATGCTCCGGCCGCTCGCGGGCGGGACGTACGCGGTGAACGAACGGATGTTGGCGGATGCGCGCGCCAACCTGCAGGGCGAACACGCGTCCAACCTGGGGTGCGCGCTGGCGGCGCGGCTGGCGGCGCGGTATGGATGTCCGGCATACGTGGTGGACCCGGTGTCGGTGGATGAGTTCGACGCGGTGGCTGGGTATTCGGGACATCCGGCGATCGAGCGGCGCAGTCTTTCGCACGCGCTGAACCTGCATGCAGCGGCGCGGCGGGCGGCGGCGGAATTGGGCGTGGCGCTGACGGAGAGCCGGCTGATTGTGGCGCACCTGGGAGGCGGGATTTCGGTGGCGCCCTTGCGCGGCGGCCGCATCATCGACGTGAACGACGCTTCGAGCGACGGGCCGTTTTCGCCGGAGCGGACGGGCGGGCTGCCGCTGCAGCCATTCATCAGCCTGTGCTTTTCCAAGCAATATTCGGAACGCGAGATGCGCGCACTGGTGATGGGCCAAGGCGGACTGGTGGCGTACTTGGGCACGAATTCGGCGGTGGAAGTGGAGAATCGTATCGCGGGTGGCGACCAGCAGGCGCGCGGCGTGTACCAAGCCATGGCGTACCAGATCTCGAAAGAGATTGGCGCGATGGCGACGGTGCTGGAAGGGCGCTTGCACGGGATTGTGCTGGCGGGCGGCCTGGCGGCCTCGGCGATGCTGGTCGAGTGGATCCGGCAGCGGGTGGAGTTTCTGGCGCCGGTGATGGTTTATGCGGGGGAAGACGAGATGGGGGCGCTGGCGGCGGGGGCGCTGCGAGTGATGCGCGGCGAAGAGGCTGCGTTGGAGTATTGAGACCATGATCCGGAACTTTGAAGAACTG
>JBEKQS010000249.1:0-7614 GCA_049519475.1 Bryobacteraceae bacterium
GACAAACATCTTCAAAAATGTTTGGGGGCGGACTTTTTGTACGATCTTGCCGAGTCCCGGCGACCGAGGCGCAGATCCGAAAGGACTTGCCCCCTCATTTTTGCGCCGGAAAGTAGCTAGCGGATTCCCAAGACTCCGGCCGTTCCTCCCATGTCTTTTCTCCGCGTCCCCGCGCCTCCGCGTTGAATATGCAGTTTCCTCTTTAGTTTAGTCCCGCCTATTTGGCCGAGGGCGCTGCCACGAAGCGGTAGCCGACGCCGCGCACCGTCAGCAGATGGCGGGGACGCGTGGGATCGTCTTCGATGTAGCGGCGCAGGCGCACGATGAAATTGTCGATGGCGCGCGTGTCGGTGTCTTCGTGCAGGCCCCAGACTTCTTCCAACATGGCCTTGCGCGATACCGGCCGGCCCTCATGCCGGATGAGGTAGCGAAGCAGGTTGGCCTCCATCAGGGTCAGCGGAAAGACCTGCTCGCGCACGCGCAGCTCCAGCAGGTCGAACTGCACCGATTTTTCGCCAAACGTAAACGCGTCGTTGGAGGGCGGAGCGGCGGCGGTGTGGTTGAGCGAAGCTTGCAGCCACTCGCGCCGGCGCAGCAGGCCGCGGATGCGTGCGATCAGGATGGAGAGATCAAAGGGCTTGGTCAGGTAATCGTCGGCTCCGGCGGAAAAGCCGAGCAGGATATCGTCGGGATGGCCGCGCGCGGTGAGCATCAAGGTGGGAACGAACTGTCCGGATTGACGCAATTGGGACATCACCGCGAACCCGTCGATGCCGGGCAGCATGATATCGAGGACCACCACGTCGAAAGCCGCGGGCTCGGCTTCGAACAACGCCAGCGCGGCTTCCCCGGTGTCCGCCAACTGCACTTCCCAGCCTTCCGCCTCCAGATTGAAGCGCAGGCCGCCGGCCAGGTGCTGCTCGTCTTCCACCACCAGAATGCGGGTCATTTGGCTACCGGAAGTTGCAGCACGAAGGTGCTGCCGCGGCCCGGACCCTCGCTTTCCGCCCACGCGCGGCCGCCGTGGCGCTTGGCGACGGAGCGGACGATGAACAGGCCCAGCCCGGTCCCTTTGACGCGCGCGGCCAGTTGGCCGGGCACGCGGTGAAACCGTTTGAAGATGCGCTTGAGCTCGGTCTTGGGGATGCCGGGGCCTTCGTCCTTGACGCGCACCAGCACGTGGCCGTCGAGCCTTTCGGTTTCGACCGACACTTTGACGCCGCTGCCGGAGTATTTCACGGCGTTGTCGATGAGGTTCAAAATGGCGCCGCGAACTTCGTCGGCATCGGCCAGAATGGCGGCGGGTGCGTGCGGGTGAAAGACGAGCGAATCGGCCGGCAGCGCGTGCATGGTGCGCACGCGCGCCAGACATTCTTCGATGAGTTCGCCAAGATCGGTACGGATCAGATTGGGTTTGGGGCTGGCCGCGCCCAGGCGTCCGGTGCGCAGCACCTGCTCGATGGTGGCCAGCAGCCGGTCGCTATCGGCCAGCATGATCTGGTAGAACTCGTGGCGCCTGGTCTCATCCACGGCGCGCGATTGCAGGGTCTCCAGGTAAAGCCGGATGGAAGCGACGGGGGTCTTCAGCTCGTGCGTGACGGCGTTGATGAAAGCGTCGTGCTGTTCGTTGCGCCGGATCTCACGGACGATGGAGATGGTGTTGATGACCACGCCGAAGATGATGATCAACACCAACAGGATGCCCAGCACCAGCAGGATGCCGGTCCGCCAGTTGAGCAGCACCCAGCCGACGTACAAAACCAGAATGACGGTGACGAGGCAGACGCCGAACGCGATATAAAACGCGATAGACTTGCGGCGGCCGGGAATCACCATGATTCCAGCTTATGCCGAATGGGGGCGGCGGTTTGTGGTGTAGTCACAATGGGACTACAATGTGTTTTGAGAGGATCGCCATGAGTACTGCCGACACTTACGTTCGCGCTCGCATTGATAGCGCCACCAAGGAACGCGCCGCTGACGCCCTGGCGGCAATGGGACTTTCTATTTCGGATGCTATCCGCCTGCTGATGTTGCGTGTGGTGGACGAGCGCCGTTTGCCTTTCGAGGTCAAGGCGCCCAACGCGACGACGCGCAAGGCGATTGCCAAGCTTGAAGCGGGGAAAGGCAAGCGCTTCACCAGTACAAAAGCCCTGATGGCAGACTTGAATGCGGACGATTGAACGATCGTCGGCATTCAAGCGTCGTAAGAGGTACGATGACAGGAGGATACGATCATGGCAACTCTCGATTGGTCGCAATGTCCCGCCGTGGAGAGCATCCCTGGCAAAGTCAGCGGCGCATGGGTTTTTCGCGATACCCGGATGCCCGTTCAGCTCGTCTTTGAAAATCTGGAAGACGGCATGAGCATTGATGAGATCACGGAACAGTACGACGTGACGAGGGAGCAGGTGAAAGCCGTGATCGAGTTTGCGGCCCGAAGCCTCGATACGGTTACTCTCTAATCGTGCTGATCCTGTTTGATAACAATATCCCGCGAGGACTCGCCCGAACGCTGAACGCGCACATCGTTGTCGAAGCGCGTGCACGCGGCTGGCACTTGTTCAAGAACGGCGACTTACTCCAGGCCGCCGAGGACGCGGCTTTCGATGTGATCGTAACGAGCGACAAGAGCATCAAGTACCAGCAGAGTTTGACAAGCCGGAAAATCGCGCTGGTTGTTCTCAGTCAGGGACGCTGGCGGCTGGTGCGCCGGCGGCTGGAAGCTATCGCCGCCGCCGTGGATGCCGCGACGCCAGGCAGCTACACCGAGGTGGAATTACCGATAGATTGAATCCTCGCCGCTCCGCGCTGTTGTCTCATCACGGATGGGGTGAAACACGGCTATGCCCGCACCAGCACCAACGCGCCAGAATTGACTTCGCCGCTCTATGCCGCTTCCTGCTCCGCCACGTGCCCTGCGCTGATCGACGCAACCCGAATCTGCTTGGCGATCCCCAGGGCTTTCAGCAGCTTGATCTGCAGCCACGACGGATCGAATTCGTACCATGCCAGGCCGTGACGCGCCGAGGCCGGATGCGCGTGGTGGTTGTTGTGCCAGCCTTCGCCGAAGGAAATCAGCGCTACCCACCAGTTGTTGCGGGAATCGTCGCGCGTGTTGAAACGCCGCCCGCCCCACATGTGCGTCGCCGAATTCACCAGCCAGGTGGCGTGCAGACCGAAAACGATCCGGAAACAGCCGGCCCACAGGAACACGGGAAGGCCGCCAATCGCCAGCAGCAGCCCGCCGAGCACCACATTGGGCAGCCAGTGATAGTTGTTCAGCCAGGTGTAGAACCGATCCTTGGCCAGGTCCGGTGCGTACTTCGCCATGGCGCGGGTGTTGTTGTGCTTGGTCTCGCCCACCAGGATCCAGCCGACGTGCGACCACCATGCGCCATCGCGCGGGGAATGTGGATCGCCAGGTTGATCGGACCTCTGGTGGTGGATGCGATGCACCGCGGTCCAGAAGATCGGTCCGCCCTCGAGCGTGAGAGAGCCGCAAAGCGCAAAGAAGTGTTCCAGCCAGCGCGGAACCTGGTAGGAGCGGTGGGTATGCAGACGGTGATATCCCATGCTGATACCCAAGCCGGTGGCGACCCAATAAAGGAACACGGCAACGGCGAAAGCCTTCCAGTTAAAGACAAACAGCGCGCCAAGGGCGCCGATGTGAAGCAGCACCAGGACGACGATGGTGGGCCAATTCAGGCCATGACGGTCATAAAGATAGATGGGTTCTTCGCTCACGGATATTCCCTAAGTGCGGAGTGCATCTCTACAATAACAGGTGAATTGGGGTCCAATTTGTAAGAATTCTGTAATTCCGGACGGCTTACCGGATGAGGCATCACTCACGCAACTCCACAATGGTGGCCCCGGCGCCGCCTTCCTGCTGCGGCGCGGGGTAGAACTTCGCGACGTGCGGGTGGTTGCTGAGCAACTCGGCGATGGTCTTCTTGAGGACCCCCATGCCGTGGCCATGCACGATGCGGACGCGGCTGGCGGTAGCCATCACGGCGCGGTCCAGGAACTCATCCACGGCGTCGCGGGCCTGTTCGGCGTGCTGGCCGATGACGTTGATCTCCTGGTGAGCCGGCGCCAGTTCGGGAGCCGGTTTATAGCTGACACCCTGAGGCAGGCGCATGCCTGCGCCGCCGGTTTCGGGCAGCACTTCGATCACGTCGTCCTCGGAAACCTGCATTTTGAGGAAGCCGGCCTCCACTTCGATGCGGCCGTTCCCCAGCTTGCGCCGCACGCGCGCCGGTTCGCGGACGTCGCGTAGCCGCACGCGCGCGCCCTCTTCAATGCGGAGCGGCGCGATGCGGTCCTGGCGGGAATCGTCGCGGGTGGACAGCACGGTGGTCTGGAAATCCTCGCGGAGTTCGCGCTTGGCCTTGGAGACGCGGCGTTGGGCCTCCTGTTCGGCCTTGCGCCGGTCCAGGCCCTGGGCGATCTTGCCGATGGCCTCCGCAGCCTGCTCTTCAAAGCGCGCCAGGGCCTGGTCGGTCCGGCGTTCCAGCTCCTTGAGCTTGGCTCCCTCGCGCTTCTCCCATTCGGCCGCCAGCTCCTTTTCGCGCTTTTCGACTTCCGCGCGCTTTTCGCGCAGGCTTTGCTCGGTGGCGCGGGTCTCTTCGATACGGCGGTGCAGTTCGGCCAGGAAGCGGGTGACATCGCGTTCGCGGTCGCTCATGGCCAGGCGCGCGCGGCGCATGATGTCCTCGGGAATGCCGAGCCGCGTGGCGATCTCCAGGCCGGCCGATTTCCCGGGCAGCCCGAGTTGCAGGTGATAGGTGGGCTCAAAGGTCTGCTCGTCGAAACCCATCGAGCCGTTCACCACGCCCTCGGTCGAGGCGCCGTAGATTTTGAGCGCCATCAGGTGCGTGGATACCATGGTGAAGGCGCCCGCCGCGCGGAAGTGCTCCACGATGGCCACTCCCAGCGCGCCGCCCTCTTCGGGGTCGGTGGCCGCGCCCAGCTCGTCCAGCAACACCAGCGAATCGGGCGTGACGTCGAGGGCCATCTCGCGGATGTTGGAGACGTGCGCGGAAAAGGTGCTGAGGTTTTCCTGGATGGATTGGTAATCGCCGATGTCGGCCAGCACCTGCGCGAAGAGCGGAAACTCGGCATCGGCCGCCGACACGGGCAAGCCCGATTGCGCCATCAGACTGAGCAGGCCCACGGTCTTCAGCGTGACGGTCTTGCCGCCGGTGTTGGGGCCGCTGATGAGGAGCGTGCGCCGATCCTGGGTGAGCTCCAGGCTCACCGGAACCACCGCCTTGTGGCGCCGCCGCAGCACGTCTTCGAGCAGCGGATGGCGCGCGTCTTTCAGCAGCAGGCGCTCGCCGAAACGCGGCACCACGCAATCGAAATCCACGGCGAACCGGCCCTTGGCGAAGATCAACTCGAGCTCCGCCATGGTGACCAGCGTGCGTCCGATGGATTCGCTGTGGCCGCGCAGGCGGTTGGTCATTTCAAGCAGGACGCGGCCCACCTCGCGCGCTTCTTCCTCGGAGAGGCGCACCAGCTCGTTATTGAGGTCGATGGTTTCGAGCGGCTCGACGAAGAGCGTGTGGCCGCTCGAGCTGGTTCCGTGGATGACGCCCTCCAGCTTGCGGCGCTGCCCGGCAATCAGAGGCACCACGAATCGCTCATTGCGGATGGTGACGAACTCTTCCTGCAACACGCCGTCGTCGCGGTGCGCCTTCAGGAAGCGCTCGAGCGATTCCTGGATGGATTTTTTCTGGCGCTCGATGTCGCGGCGCAGGCGGGCCAGCGCGACGCTGGCGTTGTCGGCGACGCTGCCGTCGGGCAGGATCTTGCCGTCCAGTTCTCTCAGCAGGCCGCGAAAATCGCCGATGGTTTGGGCGCGCCGGCCCAGTCGCGGAAAACGCTCGGCGGCCGCCGTGAGCACGCTCTTGGCGTCGGCGGCGCGGTCCAGCAGCGCGAACACATCGTAGAGCTCCTTGGGGTCGAGGCTGGCGCCTTCGATCCGCAACTTCTGCACGGCGGCTTGGGTATCGGGCAAGCCGCCGAAATCCACGCGGATGGCTGCTCCTCGCGCGGCGGGCTGCGGGCGCAGGGCCAGCCGCAGGTAGGCCACCGCCTCGGCGGCTTCGGCCAGGTCTTCCGTGAGGCGGGCGCGGTCGGCGTGCGGGGCGAGTTTTTCCAATTCACGGAAGCCCTGCGGGCTCGAGACATAGCGCCCCACTAACTTCCGCAAAGCTTCGAATTCCAGAACTTCGGCAGAGGTTTTCAAATGACTCCAGGGGCAACCCAAGTGGCTGGCCTGCGAAGAATTGCTCCTGTGGGGCTTGTCACCTCCGGCGGCAATTGGCTCTTTGCTAGGTACTTTCCAAAGAAGATCCGAAAAGTCGCGGGATCGAGTGTGGTGAGTGCGTCAAGGTACACAGACTGGCGCAGTTGCTTCGCTCCAGGGCCAGAAATCCTGGCTGTAAAATACTTGACTTCGTTGACATCCTGGAAGTCCATTGACAGATTTCTAGCTAGCGTTAGTAGATTAAGCCAGAGATGTTGCCGCCAGCCTGCTTCCTTAATGCCAAAGTATAGGTTAAATCCGTCAATATATGCAATCACCCTTTCCCGTTTAGGCTGAGCAGGCATCTTGACAACATCAACATTTTTGACTAGCATTGAATTTGAACACCACCCAGGAGAGCATCCTGGGCCTGACGCCCTCGCCTAACGGTGGGGGCGTTTCTCTTTTTGGTACTGCAATCCCTAGTCTTCCGCGTCTCCCTTTTTCAGCGTGCGAGTGAGCGCCTTAATTGTAATGTCCACGTAGTCCCGCAGGGACTCAAGATCTTCTTTGCTGGTAGGCTCCCCAAGCAAATCGAGCTTGGCGGTAAAGTCCCCAGACAATGCCCAAGAGTAGGATCGTGTGCGGGCTTGCAGAATCCGCTCAGCCACCTTCTTGGCGAACGTCGTAGTGCCTGTAGCGTCTCCCGCCGGTGCGGCTTCGTTTGGCAGATGATCCGGACCCCGTGAGAATTGTGCAGTAGTTTCCACATTGACTGCTTCTTGCTTCCCAAGCTCCAACCCTAACACAGCAAAATCCGATAATCCAGCAAATTCTAAGGTGTCCTTGAAGTCCTTAACAAACTCCTTTACTGCGTTTGGATTGAAGTCCTTGTACGTCACTAACTCTGACTCCATAGAGTCGTCCCCGGGCAGTCCGTTGGGGCTCTCATCAATCAGTTGTCGGTAGATCGCCGGAGCAACCGCCGCATCCTTGATAGCCTGAATCCGCCTCGGGTCCGTTTCTTGAAGATTGACGATCTCCAGGGCGCGTTGCGTGGGGACTATCCGTCCGTTTGATTCGGCCACTAGACCGAATTTCTTTAGTGCTGACAGAGCGCTATATGCAGCCCCGTGCGCCGAACCGTAACCCATATGTTTAACGGCGATCGGGGGCGGCGCACCCGCTTTGCCATCGACCTTATAGAACTTGCCGAGTCGGTCCACACCCTCGCGCAGGCCGATCGTTGGGTAGCTGGGACTCCGGTGCCGCTTCTTCACCTCTTCTCTAGTCGCTTCTGCCATGCCAACAGCTCCTTATTGCTGGATTGTAGCATTAGGGAGTTTCAAAGTCCAGCA
>JBEKQS010000250.1:0-8123 GCA_049519475.1 Bryobacteraceae bacterium
TCCCCGAATTCTTCATCCGCAGTTGGCAGTTGCGCGGTCTCCGCGACGCTACCCCCCGCTTCAATTTCGAAGGCCCCCTGGTCGCCGGCAAATTTTATTTCTCCGAAGGCGTCGATTTCGAGGTTCGCAAAACCCCCGTCTACACTCTGCCTTTTCCGTTCAACCTGAAAAAGCAGGAGGGCATCAACTCCTTTGCTCAAGTCGACTGGATCGTCTCCGAACGCCACCTCGTCACCGCTACCGTCCACGTCGCTCCCCAGCGCCTGGCTTTCGTCAACATCGACTACTTCAACCCCGAGTCCACCGCCCCCGACGCCAGTACCCACAACTACACCGGCACCCTCGCCGACCGCCTCACCATCTTCGGCGGCCTGCTCGAAACCATCTTCTCGGTGACGCGCTTCGACGCCTCCGTCTGGGGCCAGGGCCCCGCCGACCTGGTGCTCACTCCCACCGGCAATAGCGGCAACTATTTCGCGCAGCAGAACCGCCAGGCCTCGCGCTTCGCCGGGGGCTCCAACTTTTCTCCCAAGCCCATTCACCACCTGGGCACTCACAACCTCAAGTTCGGAGCCGATTTCGCCGACAGCAACGAGGACGGGTCGGTCTCGAAACACCCCATCGACATCCTCAACCCCGCCAGCCAGTTGATTGAGAGCATCACCTTCACCCCCGGATCCCCGTTCGAAATATCCGATTTCGGCTACGCCTTATTCGCCCATGATCACTGGGTCCTCACTTCCCGCCTGGCTGTGGATCTGGGTATTCGCGCCGAATCGCAGGAACTCACCGAATCTTTCCGCATTGCTCCGCGCGTCGGCATTTCCTGGTCCCCCATCCCCGGCGCCGCCACCATCGTGCATGCAGGCTTCGGCTGGTTCTACGACCGCGTCCCCCTGGATATCTACGGCTTCGCCAGCTACCCCCGCGAGATCCTCACCTACTACGACCCCAACACGGGTGATATTTCCGCCGGACCGTTCCTCTTCAAGAACACCCTCGGCGAAGTGTTTCGCCATCACGAGCTGATCTTTCAGGGCCCTGTGCCCGGCAATTTCTCCCCCCAAAGTAATATCTGGTCTTTGCAAATCGAACAGCCCATCGCCCGCGATCTCAAACTCCGCATCGGTTATACCCAGAACGATGCCGATGGCCTGGTCACCGTCACCACCGAAGGCCCCGACCTCAGCACCAATACCGGCGGCTACCTCCTCTCCGGAACTGGCAGCGCCCGCTACCGCCAGGTTGAAGCCACGGCCCGCTACGAGTTGAAGGGGAAGTCCAGCCAGTTGTGCTTCTCGTATGTTTACAGCCGCGCCCGCGGCGACCTCAACGATTTCAATAACTACCTGAGTAGTTTCCCCGCGCCGATCATCCGCTCGAACCAGGTCGCCAACCTGCCCGCCAGCCTTCCCGACCGCTTTCTGGCCTGGGGCGTTGTGCGCCTGCCGGCGGCCTTCCGTATCGCGCCGGTTGTGGAATATCGCAGCGGGTTTCCCTATTCCACCCTCAACGTGTTCCAGGACTACGCCGGGATACCCAATTCGAACCGCTTTCCCCATTTTTTTTCATTGGATTCCCGGGTTTCCAAGGACATCCGCGTCAACCCCAAGTACTCCGTCCGCCTCTCATTGTCCAGCTTCAACCTGACCAACCACTTCAACCCCGAGGCGGTCCACGCCAACATCGACGACCCCGCTTTCGGTTATTTTTTTGGTCATCGCGGCCGCCGTTTCACAGCCGATTTCGATTTTCTTTTCTAGTGCTTAGGGGTCAACTTGACAGCCTTGGTGCAAGCGCGCTCCAATACAGGTTACATACGCCCTGAAAAAATGGAACTTTCGTGCCTTGAGGCATAACCTTTGCGGGCCGAAAAGCGTCTTTTCGGGTGAATTCTCTGTGTTCGTTATAGCGGGGCCCTCTGGGCTGGAAGGTTTGGACAATGCAACCCCATTCGAGTAGCGTTCCTGCGCCAGATCCGCGCCCGGAGCCAGTCGCGCCACCACCGCAGGTGCCGCGGCCAACGGTTGTGCCTCCGCGGGAGCCGGGCCGGCGCCGCAAGGTGCTGTGGATTTCCCTTGTTTTGTTGGTGATCGCAGGGGGTGTCGCTTTCTATCTCAAGAGCCAGTCGGCGCTTGCCGGCGGCGGTGGTCCCGTCATCACCGTGCCCACCGTCACTGCGGTGGTAGGAGAAATCGACCGCAAAGTGCGCATCACCGGTACCGTTGCGGCGAAGAACTTCGCAGCCCTGCTGGCGCCCCGTATTCAGGGCAGCCGCTCCAATACGAATCGCGGCGGCATGGGCGGCAGCTTGGGCGCGGGGCCGGCCGGCGGTCCTGGGGGCAGCGATTTCAACCTTATCCTGCTGCACCTCGCCAAGGCCGGCATCCAGGTCAAGAAGGATGACGTGGTGGCGGAGTTCGACCCGACCAACCAGGTGCAGCGATTGGACGACTACAAGGACACCGTCATCCAGACCCAGCTCACGGTCAGGAAAATGATGGCCAACCTGGCGGCCTCCAAGGAGACTTTGGATCAGACCGTCCGCGCCTCCAAAGCAGCCTGGGAGCAGGCGCTCCTCGATCTGCAAACGATTCCCGTCCGTTCCGCGATCCAGTCAGAGCAGTTCAAGCTGAACGTCGAACAGACCGAAGCGCAATACAAAGAACTGCTCACCGAAGTGCCCTTGCAGGCCACCTCCCAGCAGGCCCAGATCCGCGTCTCCGAGCTGACCCTCTCGCAGTCCGACATCGAGTTGCAGCGCGCCGAAAACAACGTCAAGCGAATGACCATCAAGAGCCCCATGGATGGGATTGCCGTGATGGCCAGCATTGTGCGCAACGGCGAGTACGGCCAGGTTCGCGAAGGCGACCAGGTGAACGCGGGGCAGCCGTTCCTGAGCATCGTCGACCCGAGTTCCATGGTCCTCAACGCCACAGTGAACCAGGTGGACGCGGAGAGGCTGCGGCTCGGCATGAAGGCCACCATACACCTGGACGCCTATCCGGAACTGAGCCTCCCCGGAACCCTGGTGGGGATCGGAGCCATGTCCAAGACCAGCACGTTCCGCGCGGGTTACGTGGGCGAGATTCCGATTCTGCTGAAGGTCGACAGGATGGATTCGCGCGTCATCCCCGATCTTACGGGGAGCGCGGATGTGGTCTTGGGCTCGGCGACCAGCGCGGTGCTGATCCCGCGGGCAGCACTTTTCGAAGAGAACGGCGGCGCTTTCGTCTTCGTGCAAGGCCCCGAAGGCTGGACCAAGAAACAGGTCCAGCCCGGCTTGTCCAGCTCCACCGATGTGGCCATCGAGTCCGGTTTGCAGAAAGGGGACGTGGTGGCCCTCCAGCGGCCTTTGTAGGCGGCTGGGGACCCGGGAAAAAACTATGGCATCCAAAGATCAGAGACCCACAACGCGCCTCGGGAAGTCGAATCCGCGCAGAGTCAAGATCATCACCTGGGCGATCGGCCTGCTGGCGACCGGCGGCGGCCTCTATGCCGCCTACCACCTCACCTCCACCACCGAAGTGGAAGTCGCGGTGGAACGCGTGCGCCGGGCCGATTTTGTCATCAGCGTGAACGTGCGCGGCGACATCAGGAGCCCGCGCTCGAGCATATTGAAGGCGCCGTCGGCGCCCGGAATGCGCATCACCCACCTGGTGCAAAACGGCATCCCCGTCAAGAAGGGTGAGGTGGTGGTGGAATTCGATCCCGTGACACAGGAGCAGAACGTCATTAGCCAGACCACCCAGGTGATCTCCATCCAAGGCGACATCACGCAGTTGCAAGCCACCCAAAAGATGGCCGATGGCGCCGACGCCCTGAGCAAGATCCAGGCCGTTTATGGGGTGGAAAGCGCCAAGCTGGATGCCAGCAAAGCCGAAGTGCTCTCGAAAGTCGACGGCGAAAAGAACCGCATTGCGGTGGGCGTTGCCGAAGGCAGCATGCAACAGGTAAAGGCCGCCATCAACGCCCACCAGGTGGGCAACCAAGCCGATCTGGCGCGCAATGATCAGAGATTGGATAAGGGCCAGCGCGACCTGGACACGGCCGCATCGTATCTGAACATGATGAAACTCACGGCGCCGACCGATGGCGTGGCCATCGTGCTTCCCAACTTTCGCTCTTCGGGAACTTTCGGCCAGTCCACGCCGCCGTTCAAAGAGGGAGACAACGTTTGGAACGGGGCGGAAATCGTGGAGATTCCGGATCTGTCTTCCCTGTATGTCGATCTGAAGCTGGAAGAAGTGGATCGCGGGAAAATCCAGATCGGCCAGAACGTCAGAGTACGGGTGGATGCCATCCCCGACAAGGACTTCGAGGCCACCCTCGACTACATCAGCCCGATCGCGGCGCTGGTGTACAAGGGCGGCTCTACACCCGAGAAGACCTTCCCGGCGCGGGCTACTTTGAAACACCTCGACGAGCGGCTGCGGCCGGGCATGAGCTCGAGCGCCCAGGTGATCATCGAGCGCGAGCCGAATATGCTGCTGATTCCGGCGCGGGCCAGTTTCGACAACAACGGCAAGCCCGCGGTCTACGTGCAGATCGGCAAGCGGTTCGAGGTGCGAAACATCCAGGTGGGCAAACGCAATGACGACGATATCATCGTCACCTCGGGCCTCAAGGAAGGCGAGATCGTCACCCTGGAGAGTCCGGCGGATGCGGCCAAGCGGGCCAAGAGGAAAATGTAAGCAGGCGCAAGCTTCGCAAGTTGATGAAAAAGGATTGGCCGCCGATGAACGCCGATGAACACAGATCGAAAACCGATGATCCATCTGCGTTGATCTGTGTTTATCGGCGGCTTGAATTGGCTCTTTCAGCATCTTGTGCGGTTTGTTCCGGGCGGGAACAGTTTTCATGAAAAAGGCAATTTATCGTTTAGTGGCGCTGGCAATTCTGGCGGGTGGTGGCTGGTATGGCTACCAATGGTATAAGAAGCTGCCGTCGCACCAGGAGCAGGTGGCAACCGCCAAGGTGCAGCGGGGGGATGTGGTGATCCGCGCTTTCACGCGCGGCGAGTTGCGCGCGGTGCGGGCGGTCATGCTCCCGGCGCCCAACCTGAACGGCACCGTGCAGGTCACCACCCTGGCTCCGGGGGGTGCGCTGGCTAACGAGAAAGATCTGGTGGTGGAATACGACGATTCCGAACTGCAGGCCACCCTGGATGAAGACAAGATGGGCCTCGAGCAGGTGGACGAACAGATCAAGGGCCAGAAAGCCAATATGGCCATCACCCAGAGCCAGGACCAGTTGTCGCTGCTGGCCGCCCAGTACAACGTGCGGCGGGCCGAGTTGCAAGTGCAGATGAACCCCGTCATTGACGCGATCGACGGCAAGAAGAACCTATTGAGCGTCGCCCAAACCAACCAGGCGCTGAAGCAGCTGCAGGAGGACATCAAGTCGCGCCAGCAACAGGCCGATTCCCAGCTCGCGGTCTTGCAGGAGACGCGCAACCGGAGTCTGTTGAATATTCAGCGCGATCAGCAGCGGCTGGCCAATTGCAAGAGCCTGGCGCCCATCACCGGTCTGGTATCGATCCAGCAGAATCGCGCCGGCAACTTCAATTTCGGCCAGGTGATGCCGGATATTCGCGAAGGCGACACCTTGACGCCGGGCATGCCGGTGGCGCAATTGCTGGACCTTTCCGAAGTGGAGGTCTGGGCCAAGGTGGGCGAACTGGACCGCGCCAACCTGGTGGAAGGGCAGGAAGCCCTGCTGCAACTGGACTCCATTCCGGACAAGCAGTTTCACGGCAGAATCAAGACACTAACGGGAACCGCCTCGGCCGACGTGTTTTCGGGCGATCCGGCCAAGAAGTTCGATGTGGTGTTCTCCGTCGACATGCGGCAGTTGCTCACCGGCCTCGGCATGAAGCCCACCGAAGTGGACCGCATCATGACCACCGCGGTGGAAAACGCCAAGAAGAACGTAGCCGGCTCGCTGTTTAGCTCCCTGCAGGCCGCTCCGGGCGCCACGCCCGATATGTTCGGGCAGCCGGGACGATCCGGCCAACCCGCTCAGGACGACCAGGGAGGCCGCCGTGGCGGCGGCGGCGGGCGCGGCCCCGCTGATGCCACAGGCGGCCAACGGGGCGCCATGTCCGACGCCGATCGCCAGAAAATTCAGAACGCCAGCCCTGAGGAACGTCAGAAGCTCATAGCCCAGATGGGCGGACGCGGGCCGTCAGACCAGGGCGCGGGCCAGGGGCGCGGAGCCGGCGCGGGCCAAACGGGCGGACGCGGGCCGTCAGACCAGGGCGCGGGCCAGGGGCGCGGAACCGGCGCGGGCCAAACGGGCGGCGATTCGGTGCGGGCCGGCGGCCGCAGCGGCAGGGAGACCATTCAGGAGCTGATGGCCCATTCCGGCAATGCTTTCTCGGACGCAGACCGCGCCAATGCCAAACTTCCCCTGCCTCCGGAAAAGGATTCCCAGGTTCAGGTGCTTTTGCGTCCCGGCCTCCTCGCCGATGTCGAAATCGTGGTCGAGAGAATCCCCGACGCGCTCCACCTTCCCGCCCAGGCGATCTTCGAGAGAGGCGACCGGCCCACCGTATTCGTCCAGCAGAAGGACGGCAAATTTGTGCCCCGCGAGGTCCAGCTCCTCAAACAGAGTGAATCCATGATGGTCCTCTCGGGCGGCGTTCGACCCGGCGAAGTGGTGGCCCTGGCCGATCCCACCGCCGACAAGAACGCCAAGAAGGAAAGAAGCGACAAGAAATCCGATAGCAACCCCATGACTTCGATGCCGGGAGGGAAATAAGTACATGTTTGGACACGTTCTTCCCGAATTGAAAATGGGGATGGCCAGCCTGTTCGCGCACAAACTGCGCAGCCTGCTGACCATGCTCGGGATGATCTTCGGCGTCGGCGCGGTGGTCGCCATGCTCTCCATCACAGCCGGCGCCCAAAAGCAGATGATGAGCTTCATCGATCAGCTCGGCGTCAACAACATCATCGTGGACGCTCACGAAGCGGTCGACCGGAACGAGCTCCAGACCGTCCGCTCGGTCTCGCCCGGCCTCACCTTTCGCGATTATCGCGCCATCTCCGAAAACGTCCAAAACCTGGTGGCCATTACCCCGCGCAAAAAATTCAAACCGCAAAAACTGCTGCCCAAGACCAATTCGGAACCGCCCATTCTGATCGGCGTCTACCCCAATTTCGTCGAGATCAACAGCCTGAAGCTGGCCGACGGGGGCCGCTTCTTCACGGACGACGAAAACCGCGATTCCGCCCCAGTGTGCGTCCTGGGCGAAGGCGCCAAGGTCAGCCTGTTCGGCTACGGTGATGCGCTCGGCAAGTACGTCAAGGTCAACGACACCTGGCTGCAGATCATCGGCATCCTGAGACCCCAGGCCGGCAGCGATGCTGAAGTGGAAGGCGTCCAGTCGCTCAACCGCAACAACATGATCATCGCGCCGCTGAACACCGTGATGCGCCGCTTCGAGGATCAGACCAGCTATCTCAAGGATGAAATCGACGGGATTTACATGAAGGTTCAACCCAACGTCGATTCCATCGAAACGTCCAACGTGGTCACCGCCATCCTGGCGGCCACGCATAAAGACGCCGGCGATTTCACGGTCACCGTCCCGGACCCGCGAAATCGGCATCCGCCGCGCCATCGGTGCACGCCAGGCCGACATCGTGCGTCAATTCCTCACGGAGGCCGTGCTCATTTCCATCGCCGGCGGTTTGATCGGGATCGCGTTCGGATTCGCGCTGTCGCAGATTATCGCCTCAACCGCGGGCTGGGCCACCGTCGTCACCACTTCTTCGATCGTCATCGCGTTCGGAGTCTCCGTGTTCATCGGACTTTTGTTCGGTATTTATCCGGCCGTACAGGCCGCCAAATTGGATCCCATCGAGGCCATTCGTTACGAGTAGAACTATGCTGTTGCGAACTTTTGTTACCGGATTGCTCCTCTCCGCCGGCGCGTTTGCGCAAATGGCGTCTTTTCCCAAACCCAGCTACTTCCGCGAGGTGTTCAAGCAGACCAACACCAAGGTGGAACTCCGCGATCCCGTCCGCCTGAAGGATTTCGTGGTGGGCGGCAAGCTGGAGCTCTCGCTCAAGAACTTCATCGAGCTGGTGATGGCCAATAACACCCAGATCCAGTT
>JBEKQS010000251.1:0-7574 GCA_049519475.1 Bryobacteraceae bacterium
CCAGTGTCCCGCCGGGCGCCAGCACGCGGGCCATTTCGGCGGCGGCGCGCGCTTCTTCTCCGCGCGGCAGGTGGGCCAGGACGTCGATCGAAAGCACCAGGTCGAAAATTCCATCGGGGAAGGGGAGCCTGGTGGTATCGCCCTGTACCGCACGTTCGACGCCCATTTCGCGGGCGTGGCGAAGGCCGTCCCAACTGATGTCCATGGGCACCACCGGCCAATGGCGCTGGTTCTGCATGAGCCAGGAAAGGTATCCCGTGCCGCAGCCGGCTTCCAGCGCGCGGCCGATTTTGCGGCCGGCCAATTGGCGGTCCAGGAAGCGGAAGAAGATCTCGCGCATTCCGCGATACCACCAGTAGTCGCGCTCGCAGTTTCGAATATTGGCGAATTCCACCGGGTTCATGTAGCCGCTCATGCGGCTGGCACGGCTTCGCCGAGGCCCGGGACCTCTTGAAGGGCGCCTTCGGCCTTCCAATCTTCGGCCCGAAGGTAGTGAAGCAACTCGCGCTGGAAGTACTCCAGCGTCTGGCGAACTCCCTGCTCGAAGTCGACCGCCGGCCGCCAGCCAAGTTCCGTGCGGATGAGAGTCGAATCGCTCGAGTAGCTGCCGATATCGATGCCTTTTTGCTCCTCGGGAAACGGCCGGAACACGGGGCCGGCAATGCCCGCGGCGGCGCTCATAATGGAGGCGATCTGCGCCAGCGGCAGAGTGCCCCCGCCGCCCACGTTCCAGAGGCGCGAGTGCGGAGCCTGCGAGGCGCCGGCCAGCAGAAAGGCGTCGGCCGCGTCATCCACGTACACGGGGTCGCGCAACTGGCGGCCATCGCCGAATACCTCGATCGGCTGGCGCAACAGGGCGCGGCGCACAAAATTGCCGAGGAAGCCCTGGCACGTGAGATGGAGCGCCATGCGCGGGCCGAAAACATTCGTGAGGCAGAGCACGCGGCCGTCGATGCGGCCCATGGAGCTCCACAGCAGATGATAGGCACTGGCGGCGTACTTGTGGACGCCGTTGAAATCGACGGGCTGAACCGGATGGCGTTCGTCCACCGGCAGATACTTCGGTACGCCGTAAATCTGGCGCGTGCTGGCGTAGACCACGCGCACGCCGGGCGCCTGGCGGGCGCATTCCTCCAGAAAACGGAGCTGGGCCGTCGCGTTCAGCGCGGCGTCGCGGCAGGGCCGGCGCATGCTGTGGATGTGGCTGACCTCGCCGGCAAGGTTGAAGATCACGGAGCAACCGCGAATTTCAGCGGCGAAGGAAGCGGCGTCGGCAATGTCGGCTATGATCACGCGCACATCACCGCTGGCGGCCGCGATGTTATACCGATTCGCCCCGCAGCCCGGCACGGCAGAGTCCACCACCGTGACGCGGGCGCCAGCCCGTGCCAGCCGCAGAGCCAGGTTACTGCCAATGAAACCCAGCCCTCCGGTGACCAGAACCCTGGAATTCCTGTACGCGGAGACCACCCTCTCCGCTGGTAAACCCGACCGTTCGATGAATTATTTGTAACGCATGGCACATTGTTCCGCAACTCCAATGGGTGCAGGACAGAATAGCGGACTCGCCGGCGTGCTTGTGGGGTCAGGCTTTCAGCCTGACCCCGGGCTTCTGCCCGGCGTCTCGCGACGACGCGAAGAACGCCGTCTAAAAAGCCGGCGGCAGGCTGAAAGCCTGACCCCACATGGGCCGCACCCACTCCGAAAGGCGGACTTCACAAACTGGCCGGTTCGGCGGGACCGGCTCCGGCAGCCGCTTCCGGGGCCGGCGGCGCGTCCTGCGCCATCCGTTCGAAGACCCCGCGGGCGGCTCGTTGTGCGGCCACCTTCTTGGTCCGGCCGTCGGCCTGGCCGGTCCAGTCTTTGCCGACCCGCACTTCAATGGTGAAGGTCTTGGAGTGCTCGGGGCCGCGTTCGCGGACCACGGTATAACGCGGCGCGGGAAGTTGGCGGGCCTGGGCCAGTTCCTGGAGTGCGCTCTTGAAGTTGGTGATGGCGGGTTGGATGTCGGTGCCCGCATCCTCGTCGCCGGAGAATGGCGCATCCAGCACGTGCGCGGCCACGAAACTGCGGACGGCTTCCGCGCCGCCGTCCAGGTAGATGGCCGCGATGAGGGCTTCCAGACCATCCACCAGCAGTGTTTTCTTGGCGCGGCCGCCGCTCATTTCCTCGCTGCGGCCCAACTCGAGATAGCTGCCGAGGTCTAGCCGCCGCGCTACTCCGTGGAGGTGCGCGGCGCTCACCAGGTGGGCTTTGAGCTGTGAGAGTTCGCCTTCGCGAGACTCCGGGTAGCGGCGGACCAGAGCTTCGGAAATGAGAAACCCGAGGATCGAATCGCCCAGGAATTCCAACTGTTCGTTATCGTCTTGCGGAGAGCCCGTCCCCCCGTGCGCTTCGTTGGCGGCGGAGCTGTGAGTCAGCGCGCGGCGCAGCAATTCCGGATCTGAGAACCGGTAATTGATCCGGGATTCCAGCGATTCGAGCTCCGCGCGCATGAAAGGGGGCGGTTCTACTTCTTGTTCTTGGCCGCGACGGCGGCGTTCTTAATGCCGTTGACCACATTCTTGATCTGCGGATGCAGGGAGGGATTGGCCAGCAGCTTGTCGCAGATGGCGATCGATTCGTCGTACCTGCCGGCCGACATGTAAACCGAGGCCAGGCGCGTATTATAGGCGTCTTGCGGGTCGCCATCCACGGCGGTTTTGAATTCGACGATGGCGGCATCCCAGTCCTTACGCACCATGGCGAGCAGGCCGAGGCCGTTGTGAGCCTCGGCGGTCGTGTATTTCCTGTACTCGGCCCACTGATCGTCGGTGAGTTGGGGATTCGGCTTAGGGGCGGTTTTCACGGTCTCGATGGTGTCGTTGAGATACTTGGCGGCACTCGTAAGCTTGTCTTGGCGATCGAGGTCGTGGTCGCCGATGTGGAGGGCGATGACTTCACCCAACAGCAACATCATCGAGTAGGACTTGGGATTGATCTGGAGCGCCTGCTGGCCGTAAACCTGGGCGTGTTCGGCGTCGCCCTTCATCTGATAGGCCTTGGCTTCCATGCTGAGGGCCCATTCCTTGTAATCGGTATCGGTGAATTTCGTGAGCAGTTCGTTGGCGGCTTTGATCATCGCATCGGGGTCGTTGCTTTGCCCGGCCGTCTGCAATGCCATGACCGCCTTGCCTTCCGCCGGCGACTTCGGTGAGGGCACCTTCGGCTGGGCCGGTGCTGCCTGGGCCGGTGCTGCCTGGGGAGCAGCCAGGGCCGCGAAACCGGTCGCCAATGCCAGGATACCGGTGAGAATTATACGTTTCATTGCAAAACTCCTTGAAGTTTCCTATTTATTTCGAAATCTGTTGCAAGCCTTTTTGCGCTTCGGTGCGCGCCAGTTCGGTGGCGCCTTCCACTTTCAAAGCATCCTGGAAGCAGATGGCCGCCTTTTCGCGCTCACCCACTTCCAATCTCAGTTTTCCCAGGTAAACCAAAGCCCAGGCATGGATGGTCGCCTCGGGTTCCAGTTCCAGCGTCTGTTCCAGCAGCGTTTCGGCGTCGTCCGGATTGTCCTGCGCCAGCGCGATGCGCGCCAGTCCGTAATACCCGGCGGCCTGCTCCGACTTTTTCATGGCCTGCTGAATGGCCTGCTGGAAGAGCTTCTCGGCTTTTTCCAGTTCCTTGTCTCTGAGCAATTGCTCCGCGCTCTGGAGTGTTTCGAACACCGGCGGCTTGGCGGGCGGAGGCGGTGTCGCGGGCGCGACAGGCGGGGCTGCTTCGGGCTTGTTGAACTGCACCGAGGTCAGGCGCGCGTCCTCTTTATAAAGGTCGATGGCCTGCACCATGCTGGTGTAGTAGAGCGCCATGGTCAGCTCCTGCTTTTCGTAAGCCGGCAGGGCTTCGTAGAAGTAGGGAGCCAGAATATAGCCTTCCTTCAATGCGTCCTGGACGGCCTGCGGTTTGTGGTCCATGCGGGCTTCGACCGCGCGCACCAGCGATCCCGTGGTGAGCAGCAGAAAATCCTGTTTGTACGCGTCGCCGAGCATGCGGGCGCGCTGCGCGTGTTCCGCCAGCGGCTTCTTGCGGTTCAAGATCTCCGCATTGCGCGTTGCCAGCGGATCCAGCAGGTAATACAGGTAGGCCTGGCGGATTTCGGCGAGGCGCGGCTCGGCCGATGGCGTCACCACGATGGTGTATTCGTTGCCGTAGCTGCGCGAATGAACCTGGTTGGGCGCAGCCAGCGGCTCCACGAAGATCTGAAAGTGTCGGCCGCGGAAACCGGAAGTCTGCTGGCGCAGGTAAGCGTTGATCTGCAAAACGGCTTCGCTGACGGGCGCGTGATAAGGCGCGATCATCTGATCGATGGCGGGCTGCGCGCCGGCCCACAGTTCTTCGATGCCGGCTTCCTTATAGAACGCCGCCAGCAGGGGCGAGAGCGCGAGCAGTGGAGTGACATCCGGCGGGATGTCCACTACGCGCACTTTGACGGCGAAATCCGGCGGCCCGCCGGCGGTGAGCGCGAAGGAGATGTACTGGCTGAGTTCGGCGGTATCGTCTGTCCGACGGTGCTGCTCAAAAAAAACCTTCAGGGCGGCCAGCGAGGGAATATTGCGTTTGGCGAGCGAGGTGCGAATGGCGGCGCGAAGCGGGTTGTTGTTGGGGGAAGCCAGGCCGGCGTTGTATCCGGCGGCGTTGATGGCGGCCATCACCGTGAAAAGCGACTGGCTGGCGTCGAGCTGTCCCTGTTCGGCGGGGGTGGCACGAGCCGACAGGGCTATCGCCAGAATGGCTGGAAGAACTAACCGATGCAACGAAATCCGCCTTCGAAAAACTCAGTTTAGCGTACTTGCGCGGATCAATGGCCGCGCGGCCACTTCGAGTCCCTTACGGATATCATGGTGAATGCATGAATTGGAACGATGCTGCCGAAGATCTCCTCAACCAGGTGCTGGCGCAAACTCCCCGGCCGGTGCGCGAGTCAGCCGAAGCGCAACTGCGCGGATTGGCGGAGGCGCTGGCGGAAGAAGATGGAAAGAACCGCGTCGGCGTGGAGACCGTGATCGCGGCCTGGGTCCGCAATACGCCGGAGACGCTGCGGTCCGATCTGCCGCGCCAGATGGAGCAGTTTGGGCTGGATCCGGACGAGTACCGCCATCTGTGGGAGTCATAACACGTGGTAGTAGCCCGCGCGCAGCAGCACTTCCACGGGCAGCCCGAAGACCGCTGACAGCGTGGCGGCGTCCAGCACCTGCTCCTTCGGCCCGTCGCGATAAATGCGGCCGTCGCGGATCCCCACCACCCGCCCGATCTCCGGAATGATGTCGGGCAGGTGGTGCGTCACCATCAGAAGGCTGATTCCGGCGCGCGCCAGTTTGCGCAGAACCTCGCGCAGTTCGTGGGTGGCGTGGAGGTCCAGGCTGGAAGTCGGCTCGTCCAGGATCAGGGCTTGGGGGTCGTGGACCAGCGCGCGGCCGATCAGGATGCGCCGCGCTTCGCCGCTCGACATCTCATTCGTGTTCCGCGCGGCAAGGTGGGAGATCTCGAGCAGATCCAGGATGGCGCGCGCCTTCTCTTCCATCTGCGGCGTCACCTCGTGGTTGGGCCAGATGCCGACGCTGCCGAAAAAGCCCGAAAGTACGATCTCGTAGCCGGAATAATCGCGCGTGCACATCTGCACCCAGTCGTTGGAGACGATGCCCAGGTGATGGCGGAGGTCGAAAATGTGCCAGCGGTCGCGGCCCAGGATGCGCAGCCGCCACGGCTCGGCTTTGATGGCGGGGTACAGCTCGCGCGTAATCAGTTTAATGAAAGTGGATTTGCCGGAGCCGTTGGGACCAAGAATGGCGGCGTGCTCGCCCTGCGCGATGGTGAGCGTGACGCCGTCCAGCACCACGCGCCCGCCGCGCTGCACGGTGACGTTTTGGAAATCGATGAGCGGGATAGGCGGAGTCAACTCTCTATCTTATCCGGCTATCTGATCCAGCAGGCTGCCATCCGGCCCGATCAGTCTCACCACTATGTCGAGCGTGCCGTCGCCGTGGGTCGAGCAGCTCAGGCACGGATCGTACGCGCGCACCACCGCCGAGACGCGATTCAGCATGCCCTCTTTGAGTTGCGTGCCGTCCACGAAGCGTTTGGCCACTTGCGCCACGCTGCGATTGATGGCCAGGCTGTTGTGACCGGTGGCGACAATCAGGTTGACCCATTTGATGGCGCCGGTTTCGTCCACCTTGTAATGGTGGATCAGCACCCCGCGCGGCGCTTCGATCATTCCGGCGCCTTCCAGGCAATTTACGGCGGCGTGAGAGCGAACGTGTGGATTGAGGATGTCCGCGTCGTTCAGCAGCAGCTCGATCTTTTCCAGCGCGTGCAGCAGCTCGATCAGGCGCGCGTAGTGGTAGTGGAACGCGCTGTGCGCCGGCGCGCCGCAGCGCTGGCGGAACTCGACCAGTTCGCGGTCGGCCTCGGGAGTGTTGCACCCATCCGCCACGTTGAGGCGGGCCAGCGGCCCCACGCGGTAGACGCCGGCGGGGTAACCGATAGGCTTGAAGTAAGGCGCTTTGAGGTAGGAATCCTTGAGCGCGGCTTCGCCAATAAACTGAGCGTAATCGCGCGCGCGGATGTCGGTGGCCACCGTCTTGCCTTCGGCGTCCTTGAATTGCAGGAGACCGTCGTACCACTGGAGGCCGCCGCCATCGTCCACCATACCCGCGTACATCGTGGGGGTGGTGCCGAAGCTGGCGACTTCTTCGGCGAAGAGGTCCAGGATGCCTTTGAAGAACTCCAGTGTGCGCAAAGCCATGGAGCGCGCGGCCGGCAAGCCGGCCAGAATGCGATCGCGCACTTCCGCGGCCAGCGGCGCGTTGACGCCGCCGGGAACGATCCACGACGCGTGGATGCGCTCCTTGGCGAGGCCCTCGATGATTTCCTGTCCGAACTTGCGAAGCGCCACGCCGCTTCTGGCAGCGTCGGGATTTTCCTCGATCAACCCGAAGACGTTGCGCCGCGCCGGGTCGGAGTCGAAGCCCAACAGGAAATCGGGCGCCGATAAATAGAAAAAACTAAGGGCGTGGGATTGCACAAACTGCGCGCAGTGAACCAGTTCGCGCAGTCTTGTGCCGGCCTCCGGCGGCGCCACTGTCATGATGGCGTCGCAGGCCTTGGCGGAAGCCAGCAGGTGGCTCACCGGACAGATGCCGCAGATGCGCGCGGTGATGGACGGCATCTCGTAATACGGGCGGCCCTCGGTGAATTTTTCGAATCCGCGCACCTGCGTGACATGAAAATGCGTATCGGCGACACGGCCGTCGTCATCCAGGTAGATATCGATCTTGGCATGGCCCTCGATGCGCGTGACCGGGTCGATGGTGATCTTTTTCATAGGAGTTCCTTAGCACTACGATCGGAGCCGCGACCGTAAGGGAGCGATCTTTGGCCCTGATGTGGGGCAGGATGGTATCCTGCGCACCGATTGTCAATCGGTGCAGCCGGGCGCAGCCCGGCCGGTCTTCGCGAAAGACAAAATCGTAGTGATGAAACCGTGTGCTTAGCCAAACTTCACCTTGGTACTCAGGTCCGGCATGCGCCCTTCT
>JBEKQS010000252.1:0-7469 GCA_049519475.1 Bryobacteraceae bacterium
GGTTTTCCTGAAAGCGGCTCCGCGGCCGGCCAAAGAAGCTGCGGTCTGTTCATGTCAGTTACGCTACTACCGTTTGGGCACCGAAATCGTGAGGTTCCGGAACCGGATGCCGGCCGCGTGAGTGCCTTGCAGGTTAAACGGTCCCGGAGCGTCCTCATTGCTGTCCAAGGCGCCTCCCGTGATGCCGGGAATCTCCTGGTTCTCGATGATGGTCACACCGTTGCGAACCACCGTCACCCACCTGCCCAGAAGCGTGATGTCCATGGCTTCCCACTCGCCCGCCTTTTTCGGCAGATCCTGGGATGGGGCGACGTAACCGTAGATCGAGCCCATGCCGTGGATCTTGTCTTCCTGCCCCTCGGACGCGTACTCGATCTGGACCTGATACCGCCCGCGCAGGAAGATGCCGCTGTTGGCCCCATCCGGGCAGTTGAATTCCAGGTGCAGCTTGAAATCGTCGAATTTGCCCGTAGTGCGCAAGTTCGAGCCGGGCTGCTGGTTCACCAGTTCGCCGTTCTGCGCCACCCAGTGATTCTCCGCCGGATTGCCGGGCTCCCACCACGTGAGATCTTTCCCGTTGAACAGGGCCTCGGGGTTCGTCCAATTCTTGGGCGGCTTGTTTTTCAGCTCCGGCGCGCGCTGCCCGCCGATCTGCCCCTGCACTTCCTGCCCGCGCTTGACGGCGCCGGTGAGCACGCCGCCCTTCACGTTCAGTTCCCATGTGAAGGCCGGACGATCCTCCGCGGCCGGAGAAATCGTGAGAATCAGTTGGTTGCCTTCCAGCTTGACCTCATGGGCGGGCCTTACGCTGCCGCCCCGCGGCTGGACGCGGGCTTCGGGCTTGCCGTCCTTGTCGACCACCTCGACCCACGCGGGAAACGTCGCGCTGGGTGTCTTCACGGTCAGGTCCCATCGGCCCGCAAAAGGATTCTTGCCGGCTGCGCCAAGCAGGAGAACGGAGGCGCCAAGCAGACTACAGAGCGATCTCATGCCTGCATTGTGCGTCTAAAAGGACCAGGATATCAAGATCAAAAAGTGAAGCCCGCAACCCGGCCAGCCGGCGGAACGTCATAATGGTTACATGGGTTTCGCCGCGCATCGAGGCCGCCGCTCGTGGTCGGCCGGACCTCTGTGGGCCACCACGGTCGCGCTCGGGTTGCTCTGCGGCTCACCGGCCAGGGCTCAATCTGGCGCCTCCACGGTTCAATCCGAAACCGCGGCCAGCGCCAAAGCCATGGTGGATCGCGGTGCGGAGCAGTACGATGCCGGGAACGATTCCGCTGCATTGGTCATTTTCCGCCGGGCCGCGGCAATCGGTGACGTGGATGCCATGATGTACCTCGGCGTGATGTATGGCACCGGCCGCGGTGTGGACGTGGACCACGCCGCAGCTATGACCTGGTTCCGCCAGGCGGCCGATGCCGGCAACAGTCAGGCCATGTGCAACATCGGTCTTTTGTACTTTCAGGGGCTAGGCCAGCCGAAAAGCTACCGCGACGCCTTGGGCTGGTTCCGCAAAGCCGCGAATTCCGGCAACACCGAAGCGATGTTCAACATTGGCGTGCAATACCGCGATGGGCTGGGAGTGCCCGTGAACTATGCCGAGGCCATGAGATGGTTCCGAAGGGCAGCCGGCGAAGGGGATAACATCGCCGCCAACGCCATCGGCGTGTTGTACCAGCAGGGTCTCGGCGTCTCCGTGGATTACGCCGAGTCCATGCGCTGGTATCTAAAAGCAGCCGACGCGGGCAATCATACGGCCATGTACAACATCGGTGTGCTGTGGGAGGGTGGACTCGGCATCACCCAGAACCGCGACCAGGCCATCGTTTGGTATCGCAAGGCTGCCGCCGCCGGGAATGAACACGCCCAGGCTGCGCTGCAGAGTCTCGGCATCAAAGACTGAACCCTGAGCGGGTGCGACGCCACGCGGCGCCGGCGCACGGCAGGGCAACCGTCCCCTGCGCTGAGCATTTGGGTTTGAATGCGGTTCGCGTCCACAGCCCTTGTCAGGTACAATGACAGAACGCAAGGCCGCAGGCGGACCTTGGCATCTGGCTCTCATGAGCAGTCCAACTCGTCTTCATCCCGCCGACGTACTGGGGTTCAGCCACCTGGCGGTTGACGCCACCTCGGGCATGGTTGGGCTGGTGGAGGCGATGCATCGCACCATCGCCGGTCACATCCTGCCCGGAACGCCCGCGCAAGCGCTCATCGCCGGCACGGCGGCTGCTGCCTATGGCGCCGTACGCGCCATCACCGGATTGGTGGGCGGCGGCATCGATGCCATATTCCCCCCGCTCAGCTCCACGCCGGCCGGGATTCGCTCGACGCCGGAACGGGAAGCCATGCTGGCCGCGGTCAACGGCATCGTCGGCGACCACCTGGCCGCCACCCAAAACCCGCTCGCCATTCCCCTGAGTCTGCGCTGGCACGGCCGGCCTCTGCGGCTCGAACGGCGGCATCTGGCCGCCGCCATCCCCCAACCCGGCCGCAAGTTGCTGGTGCTGGTGCATGGCCTTTGCATGAATGACCTGCAGTGGACCCGGCACGGACACAACCACGGCACTGCCCTGGCCGCCGACCTGGGATGGACACCCGTCCATCTGCACTACAACACTGGTTTGCACGTCTCCACGAATGGACGGGCTTTCGCCGCTTTGCTCGAGACTCTCGTCGGTCAATGGCCGGTGCCGGTCGCTGAGTTGGCGATCATCGGCCACAGTACCGGCGGACTGCTGGCCCGCAGCGCTTATCATTACGGCACCCTCGCGGGCCACCGCTGGCCGAAACGTTTACGGCGGCTCATTTTTCTCGGCACGCCGCACCACGGCTCCGCGCTCGAACGCGCCGGCAACTGGGTGAATGTCCTTCTCGGCTTGACCCCGTACAGCTCGCCCCTCGCGCGTATCGCCCGCATTCGCAGCGCCGGCATCACCGACCTGCGCTACGGCAACCTTCTCGATGAAGACTGGCAGGGAACCGATCGTTTCCACCATGCCGGAGACCGCCGCCGCCCGGTGCCATTGCCCAAACACGTGCGATGCTTCGCCATGGCCGCCAACCAGGGCAGGAACCCCGGCAAGCTTGGTCAAGACTTCGGAGACGGACTGGTTAGCGTCGATAGCGCCTTGGGCCGCCACGCACATCCCAGCCAGACCCTGTTGTTTTCGAAGTCCCGCCAATCGGTCGGTCACGGCATGAGCCACTGGGACCTGCTCAGTCATCCCGCGGTCTATCGGCAAATCCGCAAGTGGCTCGCCTCTTGAGCTCCGCGTCCTCCGCTTCCTCCGCAGGCAGGCGCAAGTGCTGCATCCTGCTCACTCCCTGTTTTGGTTTTGTTCTTTGCTTTTTTCCGCTCCTCCGCGCCTCCTCGTTGAAGTCTTTTCTTCGGTCGTTTGGTTGCGGCTGCTGCTCTGTGGGGCGCGTAATTTTGCATGCCGCACTACACTAGAATCAGCTTCTCAATTGCAGCTTTTACAGGTCAATGGATCAACAGCGCGCAATCATCATCGGCGCCGGTCCCGCCGGGTTGACGGCGGCCAGCGAGTTGCTTGCCCGGACCGCCATCAAACCGGTCGTTCTGGAGATGAGCGAATTCATGGGAGGTATCTCCCGAACCGTGAATTACAAAGGCAACCGAATGGACATCGGTGGGCATCGTTTCTTCTCCAAGTCGGACCGTGTGATCGAGTGGTGGCTGAACGTGCTGCCGCTCGAAACTGTCGGCGCCACTCAACCGATGATCGGCTACCAGGGCGCGCAGCATTCCGTTCCCGTCGGCCAACCCGAGCCGGCGCCGCAGGGAGACGGCGTGATGCTATTGCGGCCCCGCCGATCCCGGATTTACTTCCTGCGCCGCCTGTTCGCCTATCCCATCGCGCTCACCCTGGACACCGTCCGCAAGCTCGGTTTGTGGCGCACATTCAGGATCGCGGCAAGCTACCTCCGCCGCGCCCTCGTTCCGCTGAAGTCCGAGAAGAGCCTGGAGGAGTTCCTGATCAACCGCTTTGGACGGGAGCTGTATCTCACCTTCTTCAAGTCCTACACGGAAAAGGTGTGGGGCGTGCCCTGCGATCGGATCAGCGCCGAATGGGGCGCCCAGCGAATCAAAGGTCTGTCGATTCGGTCGGCGTTGCGCCACGCCCTGAAAAAAGCCTTCCAGGGAAGCGCGGGCGATGTCGCTCAGAAGGGCACCGAGACCTCGTTGATCGAACAGTTTCTCTACCCGAAGTTCGGGCCGGGGCAGATGTGGGAAGAAGTGGCGCGGCGCGTTCGCCAAGGCGGCGAGATCCACACCGGGTATCGGGTGGACCGGATCGTTACAAATGGCTGGCGCGTCGAGGCCGTGGCGGCGACCAATACCGCGACGGGACAAAGCGAGACCTTCACGGGCGACTACTTCTTCTCCAGCGCGCCGGTGCGCGAACTCATGAGAGCCTTTGACGTGCCGCCTCCGCAAAACGTGCGGGAGGTGTCGGAAGGCCTGGTTTACCGGGATTTCGTTACGGTCGGCCTGCTGGTCGGTTCGCTGCGCATCCACGACGATACGCCCCAAGGCAGGAAGCTGATCGGCGACAACTGGATCTACGTCCAGGAGCCCGACGTCCGTCTGGGCAGACTGCAGATCTTCAACAACTGGAGTCCCGCCATGGTGGCGGACCCGGCGACGGTCTGGCTGGGCCTGGAATATTTCTGCAACCAGTCCGACGAGATCTGGAGTCTCTCCGACCAGCGAATGATCGCGCTGGCCACGGAGGAACTCAGCCGCATCGGAATCATCGACGCCGGGGAAGTGCTGGATGCCACGGTTGTGCGCATGGAGAAGACTTACCCCGCCTACTTCGGCACGTATGACCGTTTCGCCGAGATCCGCGAGTATGTGGACCGCTACGAGAACCTCTTTCTGATCGGCCGTAACGGCATGCACCGTTACAACAACCAGGACCACTCCATGTTGACCGCCATGATGGTGGTGGACGGAATCGTCGCGGGCAAAGTAGACCGGGCCGCGCTGTGGGAGCTGAACACAGAAGCCGATTACCACGAAAAAGGGGCGCCGGCGGAGTGACTATGTCCACTATTTCGCAAGTTCGCTCACGTATTCTTGATGGGAAGCCAAGTGGGACCGGCCTCCTGGCCGGTCGACGCGCCGGAGGCGCGCTCCGCAGCCTGACCGGCCAGGAGGCCGGTCCCACAAAGACGCCTGGTTTTTTCGGAATACGAGAGTGTATTTATGAAACGGTGCCCTAAGCACGCCATTTCATCAATGCACTCTCATATTCCGCGAAGACCGCTCCCTCACGGGGTGCCCTCTGGGCGCGGCTCCGATTCGGAGCCGCGCGACGTGGCATATGCTGAAGGAGTGTGGGAGCGACCGCAGAAGTCTCAGCAAAACGGCGCAGTTCAGAACTGCGCGATTTTCCTGGTTTCCTCTGACCTCCTTCAGCCATTCTCAAAAGAGCACAAACTGATTCGCAGGCTTGCCGGATGTGGCTGACGACGTTTGCTCCTTCTTCGGGCGTTCGCGGGTCCAGGAACGGCTGAGGCATTTGACTCGCCCGGCGGCTCTACGGGCCTTCTCGAAAGCTTTGCCAAGGAAGGCGCGTGAAGCGGCGGCCCGGGGCCTTTGCCCGATGCGTTTTTTTCTTGACACAATACCAACTAATCGGTATGATACCAATTAGTTGGTATGGAGCGATTGATGGCAACTGAAATACAACACGCATCGAAGACCAAGCTTCTTGATGCGGCCCTGCATGTCATTCGGGCCAAGGGCTACGCGGCTACGACGATCGATGACATCTGCAGCGAAGCCGGAGTAACCAAGGGCAGTTTCTTCCATCACTTCAAGAGCAAGGACGAGCTGGCAGTCGCCGCCGCCTCGTATTGGGGAACGATGACCGGCGGGTTTTTCGCGGCAGCGCCATACCACAAGCTGAAAGACCCGCTGGAGCGGCTGCTCGGCTATGTGGATTTTCGCGGGGAAATTCTGCAAGGTGACTTACCGGATTACACGTGCCTGCTCGGCACTCTGGTTCAGGAAACCTACGCGACGCACCCGGACATTCGTGCCGCCTGCGCTCAGGGTATGGCCTCGCATATAGCGGAGCTGACGCGCGATGTCGAAGCTGCCAAAACACTCTACGCACCGAAGGCGACCTGGAGCGCGGAAAGTGTTGGCTACTTCATCCAAGCGGTGCTTCAGGGCTCATTCATCTTTGCGAAGGCAAAGCAAAGCCCGGATGTGGTGCGCGAGAGCTTGGCACATCTGCGGCGCTATCTCGAAGCTCTATTCATTCAACCCAAAAACAGCAAACGAAAGGAAAAACCATGACGAACAAGATCACGGTTGAAACGACAGTCGCCGCGGCTATCGAGCAGGTCTGGCGTGCCTGGAACACGCCGGAAGACATTAAGCAGTGGAATGCCGCATCCGACGATTGGCACACAACAAAATCCGCTGTGGATTTACGCGTCGGAGGCACTTTTTCGTCGCGCATGGAAGCCAAAGATGGCAGCATGGGCTTTGATTTCGCTGGAACGTACACGAAGGTGGTTGAGCACAAGCTGATCGAGAGCGCCTTCGGCGACAGGACGCTGGTGGTGGAATTCATTCCGGGCCACGATGGCGTCACTGTACGGGAAACCTTTGACGCTGAGTCAACGCATTCGGTCGAACAGCAGCGCGGCGGCTGGCAAGCTATTCTGAACAACTTTAAAAAACACATTGAGTCTCACCGAGCTGTCTTAAGCGCCCGGTAAAGCGTCGGGCGGCCCACATTGAAAGGACACATGATGACTGCACAGACGTTTTCGAACGAAGGACCATTGATAATGCTATGAAGGACTCTCAGCACAATTACGCGGATGTCAACGGACTGAAACTTTATTACGAGGTCCACGGCACTGGAGAACCGCTGATTCTGCTTCACGGTGGTGTCGGGGGGATGGTGATGTTTGGCCCGAATCTTGCGGCGCTCGCAAAGACTCGCCGCGTCATCGCCGTCGATCTGCAGGCGCATGGCCGAACTGCCGACATCGATCGGCCGCTGCACTTCGAATTGTTGGCAGACGATATTGCCGCTCTTATTGCGCATCTTCGTCTCAAGAAGACGGGTGTCATGGGCTTTTCCCTCGGCGGTGGTGTAGCGTTGCAGCTCGCCATCAGACCCCCCAAGATTGTACGCAAGCTTGTACTGGTTTCGACACCCTTCAGGCGGGATGGATTTTACCCGGAGGTGCTGAGGAACTTCGATCAAATGGGGCCGGAGACGGGAAGTTTCATGAAGCACAGTCCCCTCTACAGGCTCTATCCGGGAGTTGATTGGCCGAAGCTGTTCGCCAAGCTCGGCGATTTGCAACGGCAGGACTATGACTGGTCAAGCCAGGTGTCCAAGATCAAAGCACCCGTCCTGATCGTGTTCGCCGATGCCGACGCCATTCGCCCTGCGCACATCATCGAGTTC
>JBEKQS010000253.1:0-10875 GCA_049519475.1 Bryobacteraceae bacterium
CAGATCGTCGAGCACGTCCAGCAGGTACCGGTCCGGCAGTTTCAAGATGTGGAAGACCCACGCTTTCTCGGCGCCATCCTCGGTAGCGGAGGCTTTATAGCCGTTTGGCCCATAGCGCGTCACGACCCAGATTTGGCTGTCATCGGGAGAAGCCTGCCGCCACGATCCAACCAGCCCCGGGTCGAGGAACGCGTCCTTGTCCGAGTCCGTCACCAGGGGATGCAGGGAAACCACCCCGACGCATCCCGTCAACAGCTCCAGCGCGATGGCCAGGATCCCGATGAAAATCTTCCGCATGTTGCTCTCCCTTCCCCTGCAAAGCGGGGACAGCTATCCAATTCCAAGAACGGGAATTGGTAGCAGTCCCCGTTTTGCAAGGGGGCAATTTGTACCCGGTCCGAAAACGGTGTACACCTTGATTATGCCGTCATTAATCCGCACCAGTATCGCGCTTCCGTTCCTCGCGGCCCTCGCCATGGCCCAGCCTATCATTGTCAAGACTTCGACGCTCATCGACGGCAAGGGGCACGTCCTCGCGAACAAGGAAATCGTGATCGAAGGCGGCCGCATCACCGGCATCGCCGACGCCACCCACCGGCCTACGCTGGACCTCAGCGGTTACACCGTCATGCCCGGCTGGATCGATACGCACGTTCACATCACCTGGTTCTTCAATCAGGATGGACGCCTCGAAAGCGGCCCCAGCCGCACGTCAACCGCTCAGCAGGCGTACTGGGCGGCGGTGGCCAATGCCACTGCCACGCTGATGGGCGGATTCACCACCGTGCAGAGCGTCGGGGCGCAACTGGACGGCCAGATCCGCGACCTCACGGCCTCCGGCGTGCTTCCCGGCCCGCGCATCCTGACTTCTCTGGTGCAGATCACCGAACGCAGCGGCACGCCCGAACAGATCCGCGCCACCGTGCAAAGGGAGAAGGCGGCCGGCGCCGATCTGGTGAAGCTGTTTGCCACCGCCAGCATCCGCGACGGCGGAAAGATGACGGCCACGGTGGAGCAGATCAACGCGGCCTGCGGCGAAGCCAAAGCCCAGGGCCTGCGAACCATCGTCCACGCGCATGCGACGGAAGGCGCGCGCGCCGCGATTCTGGCGGGCTGCACGTCCATCGAACACGGCACTTTTTTGGATGACGAGACTCTCCGCCTGATGGCCGCGCGCGGCGTCTATTTCGATCCCAATTTTCTGGTGCTGCACAACTATCTCGACAACAAGCCGAAGTTTCTGGGCATCGGCAACTACACCGAGGAAGGTTTCGCCGCCATGGAAAAAGGCTTGCCGCTGGTGGCCGACGTGTACAAGCGGGCCCGCAAGGCCAACGTCAAGATTGTCCTCGGCACCGACGCGGTGGCCGGCGCTCACGGCCACAACGCCGAAGAGTTCATCTATCGCGTCAAGGACGGCGGCGATGCGCCCATGGACGCGCTGATGACGGGGACCTCGGTGGCGGCTGAATCGCTGGGCATGGCCGATAAGATCGGCGCCATCGCGGAAGGAATGGAAGCCGATCTGGTGGCCGTCCAAGGCAACCCGCTGGAGGACATCACGGCGGTGCGCCACGTAGTCTTCGTCATGAAACACGGCAGGGTTTACCGCAGCCCGGGGAATTGACGGGACGCACTGGGGCGAGCTAGAACGGTCCGTCCCCAACCAGGGTGTCGAGAAGAGTCTCGACACGGCACGCACGAGCCACCGGTGAGAAATGCGCAGTAAAGCATGCCCCACCAAAGCGGGCGTGGTCGGACGGATCATTCGGATGGCCATACGATTTGAGGGTCGTCAGGAAGGGTCGGGCGGTCCATGATGGAACGGAAGGCATCGGGATCGAACCGGCTGGCGGGCTGGATTGGGAGCGTTTGGGGCGCCGGAGTTGCGGCGGCGTCGGGCAGCGCGACCAGGGGGTCGCGCGCGGACGGGGGCGTCCGCCCCACGTCGGGGGGAATCGGGTTCGTTTGGGAGGCGGGATCTGGTTGAGGCGATTCGGGTTGGGTGGGGGGAATGGGTTCGTTCGGGATTTCTTCTATTTCTTCTTTTTCGAACTCGGGGCGCAGGGCGCGGAGATGGTCGAAATCCTGGATGGCACGGCGATATTGACGCTCGGCCTGGGCCTGGTAGCGCAGGAAGAGGGCCCAGGTATGGGGCTGCTGAGTGGCGCGGCGGAAGCCTTCGCCGAGGACGAAATTTCGATTCTGGACGCGAGTGATTTCGACATCGCCATTGCCGGCGAGCTCACGGGACATCAGGTGCATGGGTTCGCCTTCGGGGTCGAGGGCCTGGTCGAGGCAGGTGGTGAAGAGGCCGGCTTCGAGGCGGGCGGCGCGAATGAGGGACAGTTGGCAGGCGGCGATGCGCTCGACGGCGAAAAGCTCCTGGGAGTTGACGGGGCGATAGAGATCAAGCGAGTCCTGGCGTAGTTGGTAGATTTCGTCCAGCTCTTCGAGGCGGACAACGGTGAAGGCGTTGCCGGCAAAGCCATGTTTGCGGGCGTTGAGGGCGGACTTCATCTTACCGGCGGCGGAGCGGGGGCCGGTGGATTTCTGAGCGTTGATGCGGTTAGCGGCGTTTTGTTTTTGGGTGGCCATGCGGGGCTGCCTTTCGATTCAGAGGTAGCATGGCTGGCGGAAGGGAATGGCGGGTGGGAACGGGAAGCGGTTTGGAATCAGCGAAAAAAAGTTGAAAATAGTTGTGAACGGAATTTGCCGGTAAGGTTGGGAATGGGGGGGCGAGAGGGGCAAGAGGCATCCCCCGTTTTTCCCTGAAGCCTTCGGTCGTTTCTTTAGGCAATATCCGGCGCCAGGTCTCGACGCCTCGTCGCACCAGCCCTGCTTCAAATCGCGAAGGCGGCGCGCACGCAGGCCTTCACGCGGGTCCAGTCGCGGGCACTGAGATGGCCGATCACAGTCAGCTCCGATCGGTGTGTTGTCGGTACGTAGGCTCTGAAACAGGACTCGGCGCGAAGACCGGCTAATTGCCAGTCCATGAGAACTCAGTCCGTGGATGTGATCGTCTTGGGCAGCTTTGTCGTGAGGATGCCGACGAGAACGTCGGGGCGTTCTACGAGGTATGCGCCGCTTGAGATCACCACCGCCGGGCGGACTTTAGTTTCCAGGGCGCCAGCAAGCACGCCAACCACCACATCGCCAGGCGTCAATGCGATTCCTCTGCCTCCTCCGTTTCAAGCCGCCTCAGGGAAGCGGTCCTGAAATCCTGCAGATCTTCGTCGGTCCAGGAATCGGACCAGTCAATTCTACGGTGCGGTGAGATCGAGGCTAATCGTTCGGCCAGAGCCGACAGCTCAGCAGCCGTATCGGGCGGAAGCCGGCGGAAGACCTCCACCAGCGATGCTTCGCGCGGATCCAATTGCATTTCCATAGCCTCTAACCAGTATACGGCTGATGGGATGAGAATCACCTGGCCGTATCGCCAACACGCGGAATTGGCCCGATTCGCTTCTGAGTTCGCTCCAGGACGATCCCTGAAGCGTGCCCGGATGCCCGCCCATTCGAACTACACCGTATTGGATTTAGCCCGGCAGGGCAAAACACTCGTAGCCCACGGTGCAAGCCCCGGGAACAGATCGTCCGTGGGCTCGTATCACCACAACTTGATTCCGCACGGCTCACGCCGTGGGCTATGATCTTTCGCCCTGCGGGCTTTGCTGAAGCGGCGAAGCTGCATGTTATCCTCCCAATATCCATGGCCGAAAGCCTGACGCTGCTGCTCCGCCTGTTCTACCGGCCGGTCTCCGCCATGAGCGCGATTCTGGACCGCGGCAGCCTGCTGATCGCGAGCCTTTGCGTGCTGGGGGTGTCGCTGCCGCTGGCCGGTTCCAATCCGTGGATGCGATTCCCCATCTATGCTCCCCTGCTGGTGCTGGCCGTCGCCTACATTCCGGGAGTGCTGCTGCTGTCTGCCGTGTTCGGAAGGTTCGGGGGCTTCAGCGCCTCATTCCAGCGCGATTATTCTCCGCTGCTTACTTGCGGCGCGATGGCCCTGGCCGCGGTCTGCCTTCCGCTGATCCTGGCCGCGTGGACCGCTCCCCTACCGGTTTTCCTGGTGATCGCAGCGCTCTGCGGCCTGTATTTCGGAGTGTTGATGTTTTTCGCGGTCCGCACGGTATTCGGCGCCGGCAACGGCGCGGCCGCGGGCGTGGTCTCGCTTTCCTGGATTCCCCTGGCGGCGGCCGCCTTCTTGTGGGTGCCCGCGCTCTTCCTGATGCGTTGGATCGCGTCGCCTTTCTTTATCTTCTTTGCGTGGTATTTCCTGGCCGGCGAGTTTTCCAGTCTGGGCGCCGGCATGCGCAATCGCCAGCACTTCCGGCGCATGCTGGATGCCGCCGCAGTCAATCCCCATGACGGCGAAGCGCAATACCAGCTCGGCCTCATCTACCAACAGCGCCGCAACTACACCGATGCCATCCAACACTTTCAGGCCGCCGTCAAGATCGACGCGGGCGAAACCGACGCCCACTTTCAGTTGGGCCGCATCGCCCGGCAGCAGGGCCGCACGGCCGAGGCGCTGGCGTCTTTCGAGACCGTGCTGGCGCAGGACCCGAAACATAACCTGAGCGAGATTCTCCGCGAGACCGGCGCGGCGTGCCTGGAGGCCGGCCGCAGCGAGGACGGCCTTCGCTATCTGGAAGTCTACGTGGAACGGCGCCCGTACGATCCGGAAGGGTTGTATTACTTCGGCCAGGCGCTGGAAAGCGCCAAACGGCCCGCGGAAGCGCGCGGAGCTTAAGCCCCCGCGGTGGGAGCGGCCCCCACCCCGCCGCGCGTCCGGCGGCCTGTTACGGCGCGCTGGAGCCGCCTGGCGCAAAAGCAGGAACGCAAGCTGAGGTCGAAATAGGCTGGTGTTTGACCGGTAGAAGTCGTTCCGGCAAGCGCTCTCTTACGTTCGCGGCTCGGATTAGTTCGCGCCTTTGATACGAGCCGCGCTTATTAGCGGTCTTCCAATAGCATCAAATCTCGCGGTCATGGGATTAGTGAGGCGCAGGCACCCGTGCCGGGCCGCCACTCCATCGGGCCCCGTGTGAGAAGTGCGTCTCTCTGGCCCGCTTCCCCTCAGGAAGACGGCACGCGAAGCGTATAGATCTCCAGATTCCCGTCGCGATCGCTCGAAAACGCGATACGGCGCCCGTCCGGCGACCAGGAAGGGTGCAGATCCTCGGCCGGATGGCGCGATATATTTCCAGGATGGCTGCCGTCGGCGTCCATGACGTAGATTTCCGTGTTGCCGTCGCGTCTGCTGGTGAAGGCGATACGCCGGCCGTCGGGCGACCAGGAGGGGTTCCCGTTGCCACCGGGGATGGGCGTGAGATTCACAAGATTCGAGCCATCGGCGTCCATCAGGTAAATCTGGTGGGGGCCCTCGCGGTCGGTCGTGAAGGCGATTCGCTTTCCGTCTGGAGACCAGGCGGGCGCCTCGTCCTTGCCAGGACCGGAGGTGACTTGGCGCAGGCCGGTTCCGCCCGGGCCTATGATCCAGATATGTCGCCCGTCTTCCCGTTGGCTTGAAAACGCGAGCCAACGCCCGTCGGGAGACCAGGATGGCCCGGAGCAGTCCCCGGCGGACTGGGTCAATCGAGCGGCTGGGCCGCCGGTAGCAGACATGACGTAGATATCGCGCCGCCCGCCGCGATCGCTGACGAAGGCGATCCTCGTGCCATCAGGCGACCAGGCCGCATCAAAATCGTCGGCCGGATTTGCGGTCAGGTTGCGCGGCGTTCCGCCTGGCTGGTCGAGCACAAGAAAATCGCGCTTGCCGGTGCGATTGCTTTCAAACGCGATCCGCGAGCCGTCGGGCGACCAGACCGGCCGACTGTCCTCGGCTACATTATTGGTCCAGCGCACCGGGATCTCGGCGTCGAGGGCCGTAGCGTAAATCTCATAGTTGCCGTCGCGATTGGTTTCAAAAACGATCCGCGAGCCATCGGGCGACCAGGCCGGCTCGCCGGCGCGGCCGGGGCCGGCGGTGACCGCGCGCACATTGCTGCCGTTCGCATCCATCACGTAAATCTGCTCTCTGTCTTCACCCGGCCGGTCGCTCATAAAAGCAATCCGGGCGCCGTCGGGCGACCAGGCGGGAAGCGAGTTGTTTTCCGGACCGGCGAGAAGCGGCGTGGCATTGGCGCCGCCGGCATCCATCCGCCAGATAGCCAGGTGGCCCTCCGCAAAATGAGCGAAGGCGATCGACGTGCCGTCCGGCGACCAGTTGGGATCGCCCGAGAAATCGCGGAAATGCGTCAGCACGCGGAAATTCGTGCCATCGGCTCCGACCACGCAGACTTGCTCCTGTGCTCCGTCCCAGCACTGAAATGCGATCCGAGCCGCGTCCGGCGACCACGCGGCTCACGCTCCGAATACCCCCAGCGGCCGCGGATCACTTCCGTCGGAGTTCATGACGAAGATCTCCGGCGTGCCGCCCCGCTTCCGTTGAAACGCGATTCGCGTCCCATCCGGAGACCAGGCCGGACTGTCGCTTGCGCCCAGACTTCCGGTAAGGTTGTGCGGATTCGAGCCGCCGGGGCTCATCACCCAGATCGCCGGAAGGCCGTCCCGGTTGCTCACGAACACGATTTTCGATCCGTCCGGAGACCAGTCCGGCTGGCCATCCGACGCCACATTGTTGGTAAGGCGAACCAGATTTGGATCCGCCGGAAGTTTCGCCGTAGCACTCACCTTGGGAACCAGGCGAAATCCTATATAGGCGACCAGGCACGTGGCGGCGATCGCCAGCAGCGCCGGCGCCAGGCTTCGCTTGGCAGTTGGAGTTGGAACTGGTAGCGTTTCGCTGGTCTGTTGCGGCTGCGTCCCGGCCAGGAACCGGTAGCCGTGCCGCGTGACGGTCTGAATGTACTCCTGGTCGCTGCCCAGAACACGGCGCAGATCCGAGATATGACGCCCCAGGGTGGCTTCCTCAACCGCAGTATCGGGCCAGATGGCGTCGAGCAATTCCTGTTTGGTGCGCAGTTTTCCCGACTGCTCCACGAGCAACGCGAGCAGATCGAAGGCTTTGGGGGAGATTGCCACGGGAACCCCGGCGCGTGTCAGAGTTCGTTCAGCGGCGTTCAACTCAAAGTCGCCGAATTTTACGGGTGCTTGCGTTTTCAATGACATACAGCACCGTTAGAAAATCTTCCGAAATATATCCGTAAGTTCTCCGGGCAAATTGGCTCAAACCCGGTCAACAATCTCGTTACGGCGGGTATCAGTATATGACAACCAGACTCGGTTTCGCAATGCTTGCTATCTGAGCCGAAGGGCTGAGCCGGTGCCGTGGTCCAGAAAGTGGGATCGTATTGGCACTACAAGTGGGGATAACGCCCTCAAAAACTCTCGGAGGAACTCTTGAAACTACAACGCGCTACAAGATCCGCGACCTCGATTGGCCTCCTGGGCCTACTGTGCCTCTTGGTGCCGGGCTCACTGCGGGCGGGTGAGACACATCCTACAGCTTCACCGATGGTTACCCAGGCATGGATATTACCCCAGCCGACGATGTTAACCTTATCGTGGATCTCACAACGAACGGGAGCGGAACTCCTACGGCATGGCTGGTGACCGCCAGTGGTTTCACCAATCCGTCGAGCCCTACTCTCTTCGCCTGCACGGAAACGAGCACGTACTACGCCCCTTGCGGTAGTGGTTTTTTTAACGACGTATCGGCCGATTACGTGAGCGGCTACGGCTACGGCGAGATTGGTTACGCCGCAAACTTCGGCGGAAACAGCGCAGTCGGGACGCTTCAGATCTCCGGCGGTAGTACAACGACTCCGGAACCGTCCAGCTTCCTCCTGCTCGGCATTGGCCTATTGGGTCTCTTAGTGGTGGCGCGAAGCAGACGCCAAGTGCCGCCTACCTTATTCTGATCGAAACCGGGTTAGCGTTGCTTAAGTCCCTCCAGATCCAGCGCCATCAACACGGCTTACCTACGGTTCGGTGTCCACTGCCGGCTGTCTCGGCACTTGGACTATGGAGACGAACGGCAGTTCCACCCCGGAACCCGCTAGTTGGGCGCTGGTGGGAGCCGGATTTTTGAGTTTGTTGGGATTCGGAGCCCGAAGGAAGTCGTGGACATCAATTCCACGGTAAGTGGGTGTTCTGTGTGCGCCGGAGTGACGCCGGCAGCCAGTCACACGGGAAGCCGGAGGCGGGCGATACAACCTGGAGCGTCCGGGCGGTTTTCCAGGGTGAGCGCGCCGCCGTGGCTCTCGGCAATCTGCCGGCTGAGAACCAGGCCGATGCCCGAACCACCCGGCTTGGTAGTGAAGAACGGGACAAACAGGTTGGCGGTGCTGGAAAGGCCCGGGCCTTCGTCTTTTACCCAAATCTCCAACATGGTGCCGTCGCGGCGCCATCCGGCCCACACACGGCCGTTGCTGGGGAGAGAGGCGTCGGCGGCATTCCGCATGACATTGATCAGCACCTGCTCCAACTGATCGGGGTCGCCCGGCACCGTGACGGTTGGACCCGGCTCGATTGAGACCGTGAGCCGCGTTTCCAGACTGGCGGCGCGCTGCACGGCTTCGGCCACCGCCAGCGGTTGCAACTGCGGCCGCGGCAGCTTGGCCAGGCGGGCATAGGCCCCGATGAAGCGGCTGAGACTCTCCGAACGGGCGGTGATGACGTGCAGGCCCCGGCGCATGTCGTCGCGCCAATCGCCGGGGAGACTCTCGCGCGCGATGATACTCTCCAGGCTGCCGGCAATCGATTTGATGGGCGTGAGCGAATTGTTGAGCTCGTGGCCCAGCACGCGAACCAGGCGCTGCCAGGCTTGCAGTTCCTGCTCGCCGAGAGCCTGGGTGAGATCGGAGATCACCACCAGCTCAAGCGGCAGCCCGCGCTCGCGGACGCGCGTGCGCCGCACTCCAAAGCGGCCGGCGCCGCCGGGAAACGAGGCTTGCAAGGTGGTCCGCTCGGGGCCGTCCAGACAGGTTTCCAGGTTCAATGCCTGGGCGGTCTGGCCGAGCAGCCCTTCGGGCAGGGCAGCCATCAGCCGCTCCGCGGCGCGGTTCACCAGGCGGAGGCGATGGTGTTCGTCAAAGGCGAAGATGGCGACATCGATCTCGCGCATCACGGTGCGCAGCAGAGTGGTGGCCTCCATGGCGCCGAGGCGCTGCTCGCGCAGGGTGCTGCCGAGCGTGTTGACCTCGCGCATGACTTCGCCCAGCGCATCGTCGGGACAGGGCGAACGGCCGCGCACGGAGAAATCGCCTTCGCGCAGCGCACCCAGCAGGTTGGAGAGCGTCTGCAGGGGAAAGACCACGCGCTCGCGCACGGCGAAGGCAAAGCCCAGCCACGCGCACACAATCAGGGTGGTGAAGGTCAGTTCGTATTGCGCCCTGTAACCCCCGGTCCAGAGCATGTAGAGTGCGATGGCGGAACCAGGCAGGCCGGCCAGGAAGGCCAGCAGGACGATGCGGCCTTCATGGCTGATGCGTGCCGGTTTGGAGGATTGCGACATGGGACAGCCTCACAATCCGTAGCGTTGCAGCCGGCGGTAGAGGGCGCTGCGGCTCAGGCCCAAGGCGCTGGCGGCATGGCTGACGTTACCGCTGAAGCGTGCCAGCGCTTTGCGAATGAGCAGCGCTTCGACATCTTCCAGACTCATCTCTTCGAGACGCGGGGGGCTTTCGCGGCCGGCGCGCAGACCGAGATCGGCCGCGCGGATGGTCTCGCCCTGCGCCATCAATACGGCGCGTTCGACGGCGTGATCGAGCTCCCGCACATTGCCCGGCCAGGCGTGCGCCAGCAAGGCCTTGATGGCGCTCTCATCGAAGGCGACGAGCGCTTTGCGGTAGTGCCCGGCGTGCTGGCGCAAAAAGTGAGCGGCCAGCAGCGGGATGTCCTCACGGCGGTCGCGCAGCGGGGGAAGGCGGAGCTCGATGGTGTTCAGGCGGAACAGCAGGTCCTGGCGGAAGCGGCCTTCGGCCACCTGCGCGCTCAGATCGGCATTGGTGGCGGAGAAGACGCGCACATCCACACGGCGCGTTTTGGAAGAACCGACGCGTTCGAATTCCCCGGTTTCGAGCGTGCGCAGCAGCTTCGATTGCAGGCCCTGCGAGATGTTGGCGATTTCATCCAGAAACAGCGTTCCGCCATCGGCCATTTCGAAGCGGCCGACGCGATCCACTTTGGCGTCGGTGAATGCGCCCTTCACGTGGCCGAACAACTCGCTTTCGAAAACGCCCTCGGCGAGGCCGCCGGTATTGACGGTGACCAGCGGCCGGGTGGCGCGCAACGAAACCGAATGCAGGGTTTGCGCGACCAGTCCCTTGCCGGTTCCGTTTTCGCCGGTGATCATGACGTTGGCGTCCGACGGACCGACGCGCGAGATGACGTCGAGCACCGGCCGCATGGCGGCGGAGTGCGCGATCAGTTGCGGGAACCGCTCCGCGCGCAGCACGCGGTTCTCAGCTTCGAGGCGCTGGCCCCGCCGGAGCGCGCGTCCCAGCTCAATCTGGGTCTTGAGGATGGCCGAGAACCGGGTGTTGTCCCAGGGTTTCTGAATGAAGTCGCGGGCGCCGCGCCGCATCGCCTCCACCGCCAGCTCGACCGATCCCCACGCCGTCATCACGATCACGGGCAGCGTGGAATCGAGGCTCTGAATGCGGTTGAGCAGATCCAGGCCCTCTTGGCCGGAGGTAGTGTCGCGGGTGTAATTAAGGTCCATCAGGACGGCGTCGAAGTCGCGGGATTCGACGGCTTCGATGGCGGCGGCCGGCGAAGTGGCGGCCTCGGCCTGATAGCCTTCGCCCTTGACCAGGAAGCGCAGGGCTTCGAGTACATCGGTCTGGTCGTCCGCGATCAGGATGCAGGGCGTGCGGGACTCGGATGATTTCATCGGCGTGTCGATGT
>JBEKQS010000254.1:0-7456 GCA_049519475.1 Bryobacteraceae bacterium
GGGAGGCAACGATGGCGTGCGCCGGATAGCGCTTCTTGACCTCGGTGATTTCGCGCAGGTTGACGGCGATGGGGCGGTCGGTGATGAGCTCGATATTGTTCAGGCCCATCATGCGCTGGCCGTTCCAATCGATCGAAGAATAGCGTGAAGCGGTGTTGACGATCGGCTCGCCGATGGTCTTCCATACGGCGCCGCCCCACCCTTTGTCGAAGGCGCGCATGATCTGCTCGCCGCAGTTGGTGGGGGGCCCGGAAGCCAGCCAGAACGGGTTGGGCGAGCGAATGCCGGCGAAATTGGTGGTGAGGTCAGCCATTGGTAGCTCCTTCGAGTTGGCGTGCCATGGCCTGGGCGGCGCGTTTGCCGTCGGCCACCGCGTCGACGACTTCTCGTCCGCCGTTGACGCAATCGCCGCCGGCATAATAACGCGGGTTGGTGGTGCGGCCGGTGGGACGATCGACCGCGATGGAGCCGCCTTCGAGCTCGATGCCGCGGGATTCGTGAAGGACGGCGATAAAGCGCGATTGCCCGAGCGCCGGAATCACCATGTCACAGGCGACTTCGAAATAAGAGCCCGGAACCAGTGTGGCCCGGCGGCGGCCGCTGGCATCGGGTTCCTCGAGGCGCGTCTCGGCGAACTTGACGGCCGCGGCGTGGCCGTCCCGCGCGAGGATTTCGAGAGGTTGCGCCAGCCAGTGGAAGCGCACGCCTTCGACCTTGGAATTGTGGTACTCGAAGGGGAACGCGGGCATTTCCTTTTCGGTGCGGCGATAGAACAGGTGGACTTCTTCGGCGCCCAGACGCCGGGCGGCGTTGGCAGCGTCGATGGCGGTGTTGCCGCCGCCGATCACCACCACGCGGCGACCCACGGGGAAACCGGGGAAGGTCTTATAGCGTTCGATGAAGTGGAGCGCGCCGATGACGCCGGGCAACTGTTCGCCGGGAATGCCCAGACGCTCCATGGCGCCCAGGCCCGCGCCCAGGAAGATGAAATCGAATTCCTTTTCCAGTTGGTCGAGCGAGACAGTGCCGCCTGCCTCGGGGCCGCCCACTTCCCCCTGGCGGAATTCCACCCCGAGCGAGCGCACCAGCTCGACTTCGCGCAGGCTGTCGGCTGGCCGGAGCTTGTAGTCGGCGATGCCGTACGTGTTGAGGCCGCCGGGCAGCGGGCGGTTATCGAAGATCGTGACGGGGTAGCCGCGGCGGCGGAGTTCGGCGGCGCAGGCGAGCGAAGCGGGACCACCGCCCACACACGCGACGGCTCTTGCCGCCGGTGCTGGACAGGCCGGGAGGACTGCCCCGTGCGCATAAAAATGATCCATGGCGTGGCGCTGCAGCCGGCCGATTTCAATGGGCTTCTGGTTGTAGCCATGCATCACGCAGGCGCCTTCGCAGAGCACCGCCACCGGGCAGACGCGGGAACAGCTCAGGCCGAGCATGTTGGCATCCAGAATGGTGAGCGCGGAGCCCCGCAGGTTGCCGCTCGATATTTTCTTGATGAAGCGCGGCACGTCGATGTGGGTGGGGCAGGCGGCCATGCAGGGCGCGTCGAAGCAGAACAGGCAGCGGTTGGCTTCTGCCAGCGCGGCCTTGGCGTCGAGCGCCGGATGCAATTCCGGAAAGCGCTCCCGGTTATCGGGAACCGGCGATGCCGGATGGCTCATTTGCGGCCTCCAGCCATCACCGCGCCGACCGTAGCCAGGGCCTTGTCGAGCATCCCGATGAACTGGTCCACGTCGGAACGGCCGATGTTCATGGGCGGCGAAAAGCGCAGCACGTTGCCGTACATGCCGCCTCTGCCCAGCAGCAGGCCGTTCGCGCGCGCGGCTTCCATGGCCTGCACCGTGGCCGCGGTGGCGGGCGCTTTGGTTTGGCGGTCTTCCACCAGCTCGATGGCCTGCAACAGGCCCATGCCGCGCACTTCACCGATGATCTCGTGCTTCTCCTGCAGCTCAACCAGGCGGCCGCGAAGGTAGGCGCCCGTCTCGGCGCAGTTGGCGGGCAGGCGGTGGTCCTCGATGTAATCGATCACGGCCTTTGCGGCGGTGCAGGTGACCGGGTTGCCACCGAAGGTGGAGATGGTGAGGCCCTTGACGGAATCGGCGACCGCCGGCCGCGCGACGGTGACGCCGATGGGGCTGCCGTTGCCGAGGCCCTTGGCGCCCGTCATGATGTCGGGCGTCACGCCCCAGTGCTCAATGCCGAACCACTTGTTGCCGGTGCGGCCCCAGGCGGTCTGCACTTCGTCGCTGATGAAGATGCCGCCGTGGTTGCGCACGATGCGTTCGACAATCGGGAAATATTCCTTGGGCGGCGTGATGAAGCCCGCCACGCCCTGAATCGGTTCGCCGATGAAGCCGGCGATGCGGCCGGTGGTGGAGCTGCGGATCAGGTCCTCCATGTCCTCGGCGCAGCGCACCTCGCAATCCGGATACTTCAAGCCGAAGGGACAGCGGTAGCAGTAGGCGTTGTGGGCGTGAACCACTCCGGCGTTGGTGGGCCCGATGCGCCAGGCTCCCTGGCCGGTGAGCGTCATGGTCTGCGCGGAACGGCCGTGATAGGAGTGGCGCAGCGCCACGATCTCCGTGCTGCCGGTATAGCAGCGCGCCGTCAGAATGGCGGTCTCGTTGGCCTCGGTGCCGCTGTTGGTGAAGAACGATTTGGTCAGCTTGCCTTCGGGCGTGAGCGACGCGATCTTCTTGGCAAGCGCCGCCTGCGGTTCATTGGCGTAGACCGTGGAGACGTGCTGCAGCGTGTCCATCTGGCGGTGGACCTTGGCGTTGACCTCCTGGTTGCAGTGGCCCACGCTGACCGTGACGATGCCGCCCAGGAAATCCAGGTACTGATTGCCGTCGGCGTCCCAGACGTATTGATCCTTGGCGCGCGCTACCACCAGCGGCTCCTTGAAGTAATGAAAAACCGCCGGAAACAGATATTCCTTGTTAGCGAGAATGATTTCGTCTTTTGTCATGGATCAGGCCTTTACCAGGGATGCGTACATGTCGGGACGGCGGTCGCGGAAGAACTGCCAGGTCTTGCGGACTTCGGAGATCATGTCGAGATCGACGTCCGCGGTAAGCACTTCGTCCTTATCGCGCGAAGCCTGCGCGAAGATGCGGCCGCGGGGATCGCAGAAGTAGCTGGAACCATAGAATTCGCCGATGTTCCAGGGAGCCTCGACGCCCACCCGGTTGATGGCGGCGATGAAGTAACCGTTGGCCACGGCGTGCGCGGGTTGTTCCAGCTTCCAGAGGTACTCGCTCAATCCGGCGACGGTGGCCGATGGATTGAAGACGATCTCAGCGCCGTTCAGGCCCAGCGCGCGCGCCCCCTCCGGGAAATGACGGTCGTAGCAGATGTAGACGCCGATCTTGACGAAGCCGAGGTCGAAAACGGGAAAGCCGAGGTTGCCGGGGCGGAAATAAAATTTCTCCCAGAAGCCGGGGGCCACGTGCGGGATGTGAGTCTTGCGGTACTTGCCGAGGAAAGAGCCGTCGTTGTGGATGACAGCGGCGGTGTTGTAATAGACGCCTTCCTGTTCCACTTCGTAAATGGGAACGACCAGGGCGACGTGCAGCTCGCGCGCCAGATCCTGCATCAGCCGGATGGTAGGGCCATCCGGAATGGGCTCGGTGAGATCGTACCAGCGGGTGGTCTGTTCCGCGCAGAAATAAGGCCCGAAAAAGATTTCCTGAAGACAGACCACCTGCGCGCCGGCGGCAGCGGCCTGCCGGATGTAGGCCACGTGCTTATCGATCATGGCCTTCTTGGTGATCTCGAGCGAGGAGTCCGGTGGAGCGGCGTTAGTAGCCTGGATCAGCGAACAGCGAACGATGCGGGACATGAGGCCTCCCGGCCACCAGGGAACACATTACCCACGCGGTCTGGCGACCGACAAAAAACAGCGATGGGGCCTATTATGAATCTTCCGTCACAAAGAAGCAACCGGAGATGACGTTAGGGCGGGTGCGGCCTATGTTCGCAAAAAGGCAAGCCGCGCGGGCGTTCATATGCGGTCCCTGAGAAGTCGCTCCACGTCCCGGTGGCCGTGGAGAATGGCGACAACTTGCAACGGACTTGATTCAGGGCGGTAGACGATCAGATAGGAGTAAACTGAAAAAAACTTCACGGGTTCACCGGTCAGATCTTTCCGCCAATGTCCGCCGCCAGGAGCTCCTGCCAGAAAAATGATCTTGTCGCGGATGACCGATTCAACGCGGTCCGCCATGTCAGTGCCGCACTTCTTTTTGATGTACCGCCAGATTTGGACAAGATCGAGCGCGGCCTCTGGCGCGAGAATGTAGCGACGCTTCACTCAGGCTGGGCTTTCAGGTTAGCCAGGTATTCGTCGAGCTGGTCTTCGGGGATTCCCTCGCCGCGGTCGAGTTGCTCTATGCCGCGCCGAATTTTCGTATTGATGGCGTCCCGGTTCTCCAGCAGCCAGCGGTCCTGTTCTTCCTGGGTCTCGAGAAGCCGGAGCAACGCCTCCTCGGCGTTGGCGGCGCCGGTAGCCTGCATCTGTTTTTGGATTCTGGCTTCCAGATTCGTGTCTTGGATTTCGATATGCATGGCCACGCTCTCTCCCGTGATTGATTTCCGCTCTTCCCAGCGTAAAGGATATGGGGGCTCTTGTCACGAATTGCAACGGGCTTCGGGCGCTTCGAAAACGGTTTTGGGGGCACGGGTTGGGTAGTTTCCCCTACTGCTTCGGAAACAAAATCGGCAAAGCCACTTCGGCGGTGAACATGCACCGGGCGTTGTGGCCGCACAGCGGGACGATGGTCACTTCGTGCTTCGCGCCGAACTTCTCGTTGACCAGCTTGCCGAAGGCCTGGCCGCGGGCCAGCCGCGTGGGGCCTTGGGCCATGGCGGAGCAGGAGGAATCGAAGCCGCCAAGAGGAAGGATATCGATTTCACCCAGCAGAAGCGTGGTGGGGCGCGAAGCAAGTTGCTTGATCAGTTCCTCCGCCGTCTGCTTGGAAGCGTAGCCGGAAATGTTCTGCATGCCGTAGGGCCAGCGGTCGTAGTTGGCGCAGTTCGTGACTTCGCCGATCGGGCGGGTGGAATCGAGCCAGGCGTAGCTGGACGGGTTCGACACCACGTAGGTAACCGGCACGCCGAGAGATTCGTGAACGCGATTGGCCATTTCGTAGCGGGTGACGAACTGGCCGCCGGCGGAATGGCCGGCCACCACGATGGCCTTCAGGTTGGGGAAGATTTCCTTGTTGGCGAGCTGGCGGAGGATCTGGTCGATGAAATCGAAGGATGTCAGTTTTGGATCGCTGGCGGCCACGCCTCCGGATCGCCACAGATTGCAGTTCCAGCTCACTTCGTCCGCGGCGAGCGCGTCGTGGCAGCCGCCGGCGGCCGAGGCCAGGCGCGGCGAAATCACCATGGTGTCTTCCAGCGCGTCGGCCAAAAAGGCCGCGGCCAACGAGGAGCGGAAGTAGTTGTCGGCATCGCGATTGGCGCCGTGGATCACCACCAGCGCGCGGGTGATCTTGTCATTCTTCACGGCGAGGGAGAAGGTGCGGTAAACGAGCCCGCGCGACGCGCCTTCGCCCAGCGTGACGAATTCGGTGCAGGCAGGCGTTGCTGAGACGCAGGGCGCGGCGGCATACGCCGCGGCGGAAAAAAGAAAAAAGAGGATGACGCGGGTCATTGGATACTTTCTAGCATAGCCCGGGCTGCGCGCGAAGTCCGGCTATTGTGGGGCAGACCCCCTGGTCTGCGCGGGTCCCCCCGGACCCGCCCTCCTGGCCAAAAACCATGCCGCTTGACCTATTGAACCGCCACGGAGACCTGATCGTGGAACGCGTTGGGCGCGTTGATGGCCAGCGGAACGGGGCCGGTTGTCGAAATCGTCAGGGGGATCGTGATATTCATCTGGTAGAGGCCGGGATACCCCGGGGCCATTCCGGCGTAGGAGGGGGTCACGGAGACATCGGCCACGTAGACGGAAAGCGGAGTCGCATTGATGTTACTGGCGCCGGGGATGGCGCCATCCGCCACGGATGGAGTTACAGCCCCCATTCCGGTGAGGAAGACTTCCACAATTTCGCCGGGGGTCGCCGGGCTGCTGGCGTTAACCACCGAGCCGTTAAGGTGCAGCACGGCGCCCGCACCGGTGCCGCTCTGATCGAGCGCGAAGACGCCGGGCGCGGTGACGGCCACCGGCACAGTCACCGTGTTCGAACTGGCTGTGCCGTTTTGCACCACGATGGTCGCCGTCGGTCCCTGCGTGGAATAGGGCACCAGCGCGTTGATCTGCGTGGTGCTGACGAACTGGATCGGAGCCTGCTTCCCGTTGATCAGCACGGTGACACCATTCAACGTAAACGGGTACGGCGCCAGTCCCGCCTTTGGGCTCGGCGCCAAACCGGTGCCGAAAAGCGACACAAACTCGCCCGGCGCAATCGGATTGCCGGCGGGCGCGTAGCCGGCGCCATTCAAGACGCGCTGCGGGTTGAGGAAGACGCCGGTGCCGCTGAGCGATGCCATCTGCACGCCGAAAAAGATTTCGAAGCCCGGGTCGCTGGAGCTGAGCACCACGCCATCGAATGCCTTACCGCCGGCGCCGAGCGCGACGGAATCGGAGCTGAGGTTAGCGGCGCCCGAGCCATCGGCAGTGAGAGAGTAGTCGTTGCACCCGGTAAAGTCGTACGCCCCGGCGCCCACCTCTTTGAAGCGCTTCGTCCAGGTGAGGTAGGTGACACCGCGCGCGGAGACGGCGGCGGCGTATCCGAGCGCCACGGGCTGGCCCGGATCGTTGGGATCGACGCGCAGGCCGGCGCCGAAATAGTCGGCGTTCCAGGTCGCGTTGGTGGCGCCGGAGAGCGACTTCACAGCGAAGAGAAAATCGTGGGAGCCGGCGGCCGTGTTGCCGCCCAGCAGAATGTTGCCGTCGGCCGAAACGTAGACCGTCCGGCCGCCGCTGAGGAGTTGGGCATTGGAAGCCGCGCCGAAGGAGAAACTGCCGGTTCCGTCGGGGCCCATGGTGTACGTGGCGTTGCTCACCTGCTGGGTAGTGGGTAGGCCGCTCGAAAGGTTGGCGGCGTGGCCGTTCACGGTGACGGCCGAGAACTGGCCCTGCACGGTCGAGGTGAGGTTGAATTGGGTGCTGCGCGCGTTGGTGTAGACGCCGCCTGGCAGTTCCAGGGAGACAGCCCAATAAGCTCCGGGCAGCGTCGCGGCCACGGAAGTGGTGGGCGCCTGGATGGCGGCGAACAGATCGTAAGTGTTGTCGGAGGATTCGGTGGTCGATCCCACCACCATGGACGGGCCGAAGCGGGCATTGATTTTGTCTCCGCTGCGCAGGGGGCTGTCGAGCGAAACGAAGCCGGCGGGGTCCACTGAATAGGTACCGGAACCGGTTTGGGAGGTGGCGGCCGCGGCTCCAACAACCTGCTGCGCACTGTACGAATAATTACCATTTCCAGTGAAGGTCATGGTGCCGAGG
>JBEKQS010000255.1:0-7409 GCA_049519475.1 Bryobacteraceae bacterium
GGTGCTGGTGGCCTTCGCCGACCGCCGCATCCTCACCTACATCTGGGATACCTCCGCTCCGCAGGGTACTGTCCAAAGCGCCAGCGCCATCCCCCTGGTCCACATCTTCGCCGTAGTCTGTGAATCGGGTACGGCCGAAACCGGCCAATGGGTTTCGGAAAGCCGCAATCTCGCCGCCGATTATCAGCGAGCCTTCGGCAAGCCCGCCCCTCGCGTCAACGGGCTCCGCATCCAGATCAACTCCCAACACACCGGCACCGTCGCCGAAAGCTACTTCGGCGAGGTTGCCTTCCGCAGTGCTCCCCGATGATCCTCGTCACTGGCGGCACCGGCTTCGTGGGAAGCCATCTTCTCGATTCGCTCTCCGCCCGCGGTCAGCCGGCCCGCTGCCTGCTCCGTCCCACTCCCGTTCCGCGCCGCCTCCCGCCCGGTATTGAAGCCGCACCCGGCAATCTCATCACCGGCCAGGGACTCGATCGAGCGCTCGATGGCGTCGATACGGTCATCCATCTCGCGGGCGTCACCAAGGCCCTTTCCCGCGCGGCCTACTTCCAGGGCAACGCCCAGGCCACACAGACCCTCGCCAATGCCCTTCAGGGGCGTTCTGTTCGCTTTGTGCATGTCAGCAGCCTCGCCGCCATAGGGCCCAGCCTGGATGGCGCTCCGGTCTCCGAAGAGGCCATCCCGCACCCCTTCACCAATTACGGCCGATCCAAGCTGGAAGGCGAGCGCATCGCGCGCGCGCTAATTCCCGATTGCGTGGTTGTGCGTCCTCCCGTGGTCTACGGCCCCCGCGATACCGGCCTTTTCCAGATTTTCAAATCCATCGCCCGCGGCATGGTTCTCGAAATCTCCGGCGGCGAGCGCTTCTTCTCCGCCATTTACGTCCACGACCTGGTCGACGGCCTGCTCATCGCCGCCCGCCATCCGAACGCCCCGGGCCGCGACTATTTCCTGTCCTTTGCCACGCCGTTTTCCTGGTCTGAGCTGAGCGGCGCCGCCGCCCGCATCATGGGCTGCCGGCCCCGCCTGGTTCGCGTTTCCGTTCCCATCGCCCACGCCATTGGTTTTGGCGCGGAACTGTGGTCGCATCTGACTCGTAATCCTGGTATCATCTCGCGTGAGAAGGTGTCGGAAGCCAGTTGCCGGGCTTGGATTTGCGACACCCGGCGCGCCGCCGCCGAACTCGGCTTTGTTGCGCCGACGCCGCTCGAAGCCGGCTTGGCCCAGGCGCTTGCATGGTACAAGGAGGCCGGTTGGTTGAAATTCTGACGGTGGCGCCTGGGCGGATGAAAACCACCCACTTCTGTCCCGTGGACAAGGTGATCCTCGGCTATTTCGTCCTTACGGGCATTTTCATCCTCGGCTGGTGGTCTACGCTTCCCGAAGCCCTTGGCCTGCTGCTCTGGCACATCCTCGGTCCCGCCCTCATCGTTTACCAGATCAAGCGGCCCAACCGAACCACCTGGTTCTTCCGCAACTGGTACCCCCTCCCCTACGTCGGCTATTTTTACAGGGAAATGGCCGTGCTCATTCCGGCCGTGCGGCACAGCGACATCTCGCGGCAAATTTCCGACCGCTGGCTGGCCAACCTCGATTTCCGCTTTTGGCACGCCAACCCCTGCGTCTGGCTGGAACGCATCCAGACACCCGCCCTCACCGAGTTCGAACAAATTGCCTATGCGCTCTTCATTCCGGCGGTCATCCTGGTGGCCATTTTGCTCTGGCACAAGGGCCGTTTCCAAGAGTTCCAATATTATGCTTTTTTAATCGCTTGCGGATACATGGTTTCATACCTTGGCTACATCCTGGTTCCGGCCCGCGGACCGCGTTACCTGCTAAAAGACTTACAGCACATACCTTTACAGGGATTGTGGCTCACCAAGTATTTGCAGAGTGGGCTCGACAAGCTCGAATCCTACCACTACGATTGCTTCCCCAGCGGCCATACCGAACTCACCATCCTCGCGTGGTGGGGCAGCCGGTTGGTATCAAAACGCTGGTTCGCCATCTATTTCGCTTACACTCCGTTCCTCATTTTTGCTACAGTTTATCTTCGATACCACTACTCGGTCGATCTGCTGGCGGGCGCCACTGCGGCACTTGTGTTGATTCTGGCTACTCCGGCAGCTTACCGGAAGTTGTCTAAAGGGGCTTAAGATTTGGAAGGCGTTGAAGTCGTTGCGGTTGACAGCAAGAAAGCGTTGAAGCAGTTCGTAGAACTACCGTTCTCGCTTCACTGCGACGACCCCCATTGGGTGCCCCCGTTGCGCATCGCCGTCAAGGAATTGCTCGATCGCAAGAAGCATCCGTTCTACCTCGACGCCGAGGCCGAGTTTTTCCTGGCCCGCCGGGGCGAAAATGTGGTGGGAAGGGTGGCGGCCATCGTCGATAAGGCGCATAATCGTTTTCACGGGGAAAATGCCGGGTTCTTCGGTTTTTTCGAGTGTGTTAACGACCCCGTCGTCGCCGGCGCCCTTCTCAGTCAGGCACGCCAATGGGTTTTCGCGCGCGGCGCCCGGTTTCTGCGGGGCCCCGTGAATCCCTCCACGAACTATGAATGTGCCTTGCTGATTGATGGCTTCGAGTACGACCCCATGGTCATGATGACGTACAATCCGCCCTACTACCCGGCCCTGATGGATCAGGCTGGGCTCCGCAAGGCCAAGGACCTTTTCGCTTACAGCCACGACGCCCGCAATATCGATTCCCCCAAAATCAACCGCATCGCCGATCGCGTCGTGCGAAACAGCGGCGTCACCATCCGTCCCATCAACATGAAAAATTTCGACGCCGAGGTGGCCCGCGTCTGGGAGGTTTACGGGGCCGCCACCGGCGCTTGGGCCCACAACTGGGGATTCGTTCCGATGTCCCAAGCGGAATTCGCCGCGATGGGCAAGGAAATGAAGATGATCGTCAAGCCCGAACTCGTCCTCATCGGCGAAGCGGCGGGCAAAGTCGTGGGCTTTGCGCTGGCTTTACCCGACGTGAATCAGGCTCTCAAACACGCCCGCGGAAACCTGCTCCCCACGGGCCTCCTCAAAATCTTGTATTATCAACGTTTGATCAAGAGTGTACGTGTACTGGCGCTCGGGGTGGTGGAGGAGTACCGTGCCTCCGGTCTGGCGGCGGGGTTTTATGCCACGCTCGTCCGCAATGCCAGGAAACTGGGCTACGAAGCATGCGAAATGTCCTGGATATTGGAAGATAATGTACTGATGAATCGCTCCCTTGAGGTGATGGGGGCAAAGCGGTACAAGACTTACCGAATTTATGAATGGAACTGAGCACTATGCGCTTATCGACTAGCGACATCACCGGCAAGAAGAAGGGCAGCGCATCGAACGACATTTTCGAAAAATGCCGCAATTTCACTCGTCCGAGTGATCTGCAACATGCTGGACTGTACATGTATTTCGAGGTGTTCGGCGATCGCGAAGGCTGCGGCGCCGGCGAAGTCCGCATCGGCAAGCGCAAGGTCCTGATGTTCGGGTCGAACGACTACCTCGACCTCATTACCCACCCTAAAGTCAAAGAATCCGCCGTCCAGGCCATCAAGAAATACGGCTCCGGCTGCTCTGGCTCGCGTCTCCTCAACGGCACCCTGGATATCCACGTCAAACTCGAAGCGGAACTTGCCGCCTTCGTTCATAAAGAAGCTGCCATTATTTTCGGAACCGGTTTCCAGGCTAACTACGGCACCCTCTCGGCTCTCACCGAAAAGGGCGACGTCATGATCTGCGATCATAACCTCCACGCTTCGCTCGTGGAAGGCGCTCTCCGTTCGTCGGCCCGCACCGTTCGCTTCCGCCACAACGACCTCGATCACTTCGAGCGCTGTCTGGAAAATTGCCCGCCCGAAGAAAAAATCTTCATCGTGTCGGAAGGCGTCTTCAGCATGGAAGGCGATATCGCCGACCTGCGCGGCATCCTCAAACTCGCCAAGCCCTATGGCGCCCGGACCTACGTCGACGAAGCCCACGGCATCGGCGTGCTCGGGCCCACCGGCGCCGGCGCAGCCGAGCACCTGGGCGTTCTCGACGAAATCGATATCGTCATGGGCACTTTCTCGAAATCCCTGGCCTCCGTCGGCGGTTTCGTCGCCGCCGAGCGCGCCGTAATCGATTACCTGAAGCACACCGCCCGCCCGTTCGTTTTCTCCGCCAGCCTGCCCGCCGCTTCCACCGCCGCCGTCGGCGCCGCGCTGCAGATCATGAAGAAAGAGCCGGAGCGCCGCCAGCGCCTGCTGCGCATCGCCGGCCTGCTCCGCGAGGAACTCCGCGCGCGTGGCTTTGCCGTTCTCCCCGGTGAGACCCCCATCGTTCCGGTGGTCATCGAGCAGGAGATCGATCTCTGCCGCCTCTGCAAGGCGCTGCTCGAAGAAGGCATCTACATCAATCCGGTGCTTCGTCCCGCGGCCGCCCAAAACCTGTTGCGCATTTCCTGCACAGCCGCACACACCGAGGCCCACGTCGAGCGCCTCATCGCCACCCTGATACGGATCTCCGATTCCCTGGGCATCGAAAGGTAACTCCGGCAAACTGATTGCCGGCGGTCGGCTTGAGGGCTGTCCCATCCGGGGCGCCGCCGGCCTGCTTCAGGCGTTCGTCATCCATCGCGAAGCCCGTGCTGCCCAGCACAATGCCGCCGCCGCGCCCAGCCAGGGACAACGCCGCAACCGTGCAGGCAAAGCGAGCGGTGGACTTCGGCAACCGTCAGGCCACTACCAGCGCCGGCAGAAGAGCCAGGCAGCTACAGCAAATGCAGGTTCTGCCACGGAAAGTGCGGCTTTGCTTGCGGCCTCCCGCCCGGCTTACGCGCCGGCGGCCTTACGCCACCCGTATAAGATTAGGGCGAGCGCTCAGTGACGTTTCCGAGCGGCGCCAACCCTGGTTCTCAGACGCGGGCGGCCAAGCCGATCCTGCTTACGCTAGAGGCTGAAGCCAGCGCTGTTAGCGGCTGACCCGGAATTTTCGCCACGCCACGATGCCCAGCAAACAACCGAGGCTCATCAGTTCCGCGGACCCCGGCTCGGGGGTGCCGGAGCCACCGCCTGGGAGGCCGCCGCCGACGCAGCCGTTTACGTTCGTTTGGCCGGCCAAGGTGTTCGCGGTCTCCGCGAACACACAGCCGTCGATTGTGCCCGCAAGATCCCCGCTTCCTCCCGCTATGGCGGACATCGTGAAGCTCGTTCCCGCCAGGATGCTTCCGTCAAAGATCTGAGGCGTGGAGCCATCGACGCTGATCGTGGCGGCGTCCTCAACGATCCAGAAGATGTTAGTCGCTTGTGCTCCGTTTACCAAATCGAATTGCAAAGCACCGTTCACGGTGAAGGCCCCGTCAACTTGCATAACGAAGACTTCATTGGGGTCATATTGGGCGTCGAATGTCAAAACAGTGCTTGTGGTCGTTGAGATGTCGGTCGTGAACCTGTACACATTGTTGCCGGTGAACGTTTGGGTCAACGGCAGACTACTTAACGTCGGCTGAGTGGGCCCCATGGCGAGGGCCGTGTTGTACGCGCTTTCGAAGTCGTTGTATGCCGCTGTAACGGTCGGGTCGCTTGGAAACGGAAAAACGGTACCGGTTACGACCCACGGACCGGAGTCCGTAATCGTAGTCGTGGCCCCTACATTGCCCAGGATATGAGAGATCCCGGTATTCGAAATCGTGCTGCCGAGCATCCCGAAAGAGCTGGCACTGCCCAGATTCACGGAAATCGTGCCTCCAAAAGCGGGCACAGAAGCCGCTACGGCCATCACCAACCAAATCAATCTGTGTCGCATTTTCCTCCGCTTGCCCGCGCAGGGTTTCCGCTGCGAAAAACCAAAATCTTCCTCGCGGCGCCATTATAGTACACCCGCAGGCTATACTAAGCAATCGTAAAGTACACAGCAAGCATAGGACCATTGTTCGCTCCATGCCATTCGCAGGCGGCGGCCGGGCATCGGCCGCCGCCGCGTCGCCACGCGTTATATTCAGCCTATGCACCTCCCGTCAAGTTGGTTATTGACTATGACCGTTTGCAGTTCCGCGCTGTTCGCCCAACCATCCGCCGGCGATGTGCTCAAGGCCGCGCGAGAGGCGCTGGGCGGCGGCAAGCTCGCCGCCATTGAGAGCCTGGTGGTTTCGGGCGAATCGGCCAACGGACCGCTGCTCACCGACCTGACGCTGAGCATCCAGCTTCCCGACAAGTTTCTTCGCGAACAGACCCTCACCATGATGAGCGGCGCGGTGCCCGGGATGGCGAACATGAATCCGGAGGCCATGGCTGCCATCGGACGGCCTACCGCGGTGGATGGGCTCAACGGCGAGGAGCAATGGTCGGCGCTGCGCATGTCGCCCGATTCCCAAGTGGACATCGCGTCTCTGGGGCGCGGCGTGCAGTCGCAACTCGAAGCGCGGCAGAAAGATTTCAAGCGCACGTTCACGCGCTTTCTGTTGGCGCTCTTGCTGGCTGACCGGCCCGATTTCCGTCTCGAGTTTACTTACTTTGGCGAGATGCCGGAGCCCGAAGGCGGCCTGGCCGACGCGCTCGACGGAGCCGGCCCGGGCGACTTCAAGATCCGCTTGTTCATCGACCAGAAAACCCACCTGCCGCGTATGATGGCCTATCCCACCGCCAACAACATCACGCAACTCTGGATTTCGAAATACAAAGATGAGGGCGGCGTGTTGATGCCGCACTTGCTGAGCTGGATGCTGAACGGGAATGAAACCGAGCGATTCGACATCAAGAAGGTCCGGCTCAATCCGAAGTTCGCCGCCAGCAAGTTCAGCAAACAATAGCCGGCCTGCACGAGTGCGCAATGCCACCTATGTTTCCCAATACTGAACATCTGCGCTGTGGGGCAGCCAATCCTGGCTGCCGCCGGCTTTTCAGCCGGCGCTTGCCGGGTGCGAGCGATCTCTTTCAGCTCGAAGAAGCCGCCTGAAGGCTGCTGCGGCACGAGTGCGTGCGCCACGTCAACACCCAGTGTCTGTGACAAAAAAGGGCTACCGCTCCCGGCGCGGCGGCGCCGACATCAGCTCGACAAACATCCTGGTGAAACGCGGAAGGTCCAGGTCCACCTGTGCGTGCACCAGTTGCGGGTCGCTCGAGGGCTTCGACTTCTCGTCCCAGGTGAGCGTGTCGCCATAGCCGGGGCCGCGGCTGAGATCGACATCCATGTAGAGAGCGCGCTCCTTGGTGATGATTGCCGGGTCGAGCCACGCGCAGGCGGCCAGCTCGTCCCAGAGATATCCGCGCTCTGTCGAGTACCTGGCCACGTATTGCGCCGCCGGATGGGGCGAACGCGCAATGGCGTCGAGCATCGGCTGGGTGAAGCTGGCTTTGATGGAGACATCCACGGTGGTGACGTCGATGCGCGGCCAATGCGCGTGCAGCACCATGTGGGCGGCTTCCGGAT
>JBEKQS010000256.1:0-9531 GCA_049519475.1 Bryobacteraceae bacterium
GCCGCAATAGAGTTTCCAACAAATAGTAATCGCCGTAGACGAGCATTCCATCGTTCGGGCGCGTGCCGCTCCCGTGACGAAGAACGCCCGGCGGCGTCCTGTCTTCCGGACCGACCGGAGTCAGATACCGGTCGATCAGCGACTGTACAATCCGTTCCGCCTGGCGCCGGTACCGAGCCGAGCGGGTTTGATCTTTGGTCAATTCCGAAAGTCGTAATAATCCCGCCGCCAGGATGGCGGCCGCCGAGGAATCGCGATTGCGGAAAAAGACTCCTTCATCGGAGAAGTCGTACCAAGGCACGCCATCTTCGGGCAGACGATCCAGCGCAAACTCGGCGATCTTCTCGGCGGTTGCCAGCAATTCCGCATCCTTCGTGGCGTCGGCGGCTTCCGTGAAGCCGTAGACCGCCCACGCCTGGCCGCGCGACCAGACGGAATCGGCCTGCAGCCCCTGGTGGGTATGGGTAAAAACCATGGCGCCGGGCGTCGCATGATTCGCGAACTCAAGGACCTGCCCGCTGGACCGGAATTCCTGCCGGTTGTCGCCCGGATTGTAGTGCACGGACTGAAAGGTAGACCCGTCGGGACGCACCAGCCAAGCCGCCGACTGAAGGGCGTGCTGGTGGCCCAGATCGGCCCACTGGGGGTCGCCGGTTTCGCGCGATGCCCACCACCAGATCTGCAGGTTCATCATGGTGTCGATGATGGTGTCGTCGCCGTTGACGTCCCACGAGGCCACCAGGCGGGTGAGCGGATTGTAAAGTTGCTTTAGCCGTTGGGCCGCCGCGAGCGCTTCGGCGCGATTTTTCTGGTCCTTTGTGGCTTCGTAACCCAAGACCGACGAATAGAAATTCAAGAAGCCGGTATCGTGATTCTGCTTGTCTTGCATCCCCATGATTCGCGAAGTCCAGAGTTCCGCCCACTGCCGGTAGCGGGGATCGTGGGTGAATCCGAAAAGCTTCCAGAGTTCTCCAGCCCAGAAGCCGCCGGTCCAGAAATAACCCTTCTGGAGTTTCCACTGGCCGGTCTGATCATTGCCTTCGGTGAAAAAGCCGCCGCCGGTGCTTTTGTCTTCGCCTCCAACGGGAGTGGCCGTGAGAAGCGATCCGAATTTCGCGGCGGTGCGATCCGCTGCCTGCTGCATGAGCGCGATGGCGTCCCGGTAGGTGCGATGGACGACGTTTGCGCGCAACGTGTCCGCGGGCGCGCTTTCCGGAGCCGCCACTTGGGAGAGAATCTCGACTCTTACGGGCGCGTCGATGCGGCTGCCGACGGCCTTCATGTACGCCACAAAGCTGTCGCGCGTGGGCCGTTCGGCCGGCAGCGAGAGGGTGCCGCCGTTCATGCGCTTATCGGGCGTGGCGGCGTTCACCACCAGACGCTCGGTATTTTCCTGGTCCCACATGGCGGCGCCATACAGATGGGCCACGCCGTTGCGAGGCCGGAGGGCCAGCAGGCGATTGGCCTCATCGGAACTGGCGGCGCCTGCTTCGTCGCGTGGCGCCAGCACGGCGACGCCCAGGTTTTCGTCCGGCAGATCGTTGGGTTGGGCCTTGGCGCCCGACACCACCACCTGGTGCCCCCAGGTGGCCAGGACGCCTGCCGGCGCCACGGCTGCGTCCAGATTTTCCGTGCCCGGCTTGTTGGGGATTCCGGTCACGAATGTCACGCCGTCGCCATTCTTCACCGTGATGCGATGCTCGAAACCGTGCTCACCGGCCCACTGGGTGATGCGGCTCACCAGGTCCACCGTATGCGTGCCGATCTTCCAACCGGTATATTCGAACTCCAGCATGGCGCGCACGGGACCGGCGGAGATGACGCGCCATTTGCGGTCCGTGACTTCGGCGACGGGCGTCACTTTACCATCCACCATGGCGCCGATGCCGGCCACGCCGAGGGCTTTTCCAATGCCGTAGATATCGCGGCCGAAGGGACTCTCCCGGTGGTACACATACTCCGGCGAAGCGAACAGATCGAGGTACAGACCGGGCCGGCGCTTGCCATAGAGATCGATGGCATTGCGCTTATCAAAATAAATGCGCCAGGCAGTTTCTTCCGATTCCCAGCCCGGACCTTCGTAGTGCACGGCGAACCTGGCATCGGTGCGCCTGGGATATTGCGAGCGGATGCGCTGGATGGTGGGAGCGTCACCGTATGCCAGAGTGACGATGCGGGTCTGGTGCGGTTTCAGATCGATCTGGAAGGCTAGTTCATCCCACTTGCCGTCGCCATCGAGATCGTCGGCCTGCGAGGGCATGGCCCGCAAAGTGCTGACCGGGATCACGACGTTTTCGGAGGGACGCGGCAGCGCACCGAGGTTGGTGACCGCCAGCTTGATCACCTTGACCCGCGGAGCCGCCTCGACTGAAAAGACCGCCAGCAGGGCCAGCAGGGAACTCCCGGTCCATGAGCATACTAGACGACGCCATGATCTACAGGGCATAGCAATTTGCGAAAGCTCATGATAGGCCGTGGCGCTAACTCTGTGAAGCACAAGAACGTTCTTATACTGTCAGGTGAGTGTTAGGGGAATGTTGATGGCATCCTACGGCCGAAACACCGCGTGGGCCTGGTACTCGGTGGATAAGAGCAGGGTGTCGCTGCTGTTGCAGTGGACCACCACCTGGTAAGCGGAGGGAAAGCCGGAATAGCCCTCTTTGCGAAGGCGATCCAGGAGCGCTTTCATAACCTTGGAGGAGCTGAAGAACTCCGCGGCGCCCTGCGATCCCACGGAAGTGAGGCCGGAGATGACGACGCTTCTTTGGTCGCCGGCGGCTCCCGGCGTAGGGATCACGGTGATGAGACCGTAGACTTCGGTGTAGCGTTTATCGGGCCCGCGTTTGGGAACGTAGACGCGCGCCTGGCCGGGGCGCCGGTCGCGAATGACGACGTCCCCGGCAGCCGGATCGTAGTCTAACGTGATGGGCGCTTTCTCCAAATAGAGCGCGGCGGCTTCGCTGTCCTGAGGGTCGCCGATGAGAATGACATTTCGCCCGCGCATGGTGGTGACGCGGGCGACTCTCTCCGGCAGGACCTGATAACGCACGTGGCCCTCGTGGAGCACGTTGGCCAGGGTCACGACACTGGAGACGTGGCCCATTTGAACGGAATTATCGACGGGGTGCATGTCGAGCTCCGTGCCATTGGGCAGCGGCCGGTGCTCGCGGAACATGGCGTACAACTCGGGAGGAGCGGGATACTTCGGAAAGCCTTCCGGGACCACCGCCATATACGGGCGGACCACCATGTGCAGCAAAGTCGCCACACAAAGCAAGACATCGGCATCCGGCTTGGTGAGCGGCCCCCAGGCGCTGGCGATGATTGGATCGAAACGAGCGGAAGAGCTCTCCTGGCGCAGATTGTAAGCCAGCAGTCCGGCGCCGAGGAGGCTGAGCGAAAGGGTGCTTGCCAGTACCACCTCCAGGCGGGAAAAACGGTGAACTTTCCTCTGAGGCAGCGGCACTGCGGGAGCCAGCTCCGGACCTGGCTCCTGGCCCAAATCCGGCAGGGGAGCGGCAAGTGGGTCAGAGACCGCGGGATGTTCGGTAAGCCCCGGCGGCGCGGCTATGGCAGGCTCCTCGCGAGGCACGAATCGGGGAAAGTAGAGACCTTTGGGAAGCACGATGCGGACTTCCGCGTTGGGATTCTCCGTTTCGTAGTATTTCTGGAGCTTGCGGCGCAATTCATGGGCGCGCCCGCGAACGGAGGAATCGTCGGCTGGGGAGAAATCGGAAGGACGTCCCAGGGCCTCCACCGCGATCAGGTACTCGGTGATCTCCCGTGCGCGGCCGGCGATGGCCATCTCACCGACGTAGCGCATGAAACTGCGGAGCTGGTCGGAACGGGCAAGCGTCTCGCTGTCGAGCACTGCCTGGAGTGCGCTGCGCTTCTGTTCAGCCGATAAAGACCAAACCTCTTGCACCAGTACTCCCTTTCACCAATCCGGGACCCCTTTGACAATTCTATAACAGACGGGGCGCGGCTCTCCGAATTCGAGGACGAAACGCTGTAAGTGACGCGCTTACTCGATGCCGGCATCGCGGGCGGCAACCCGGGTGACGCTCGACCAGTCCAGATCGGCTTGTCCGTGTGCCATGGCAGAAAGGAGACGATCGCGGATGAGGCTGGCGAGCGGCATCGGCGCAGCCAACTCCTCGGCCGCTTCGAGCACCAGGCGTACGTCCTTGAGTCCCAACCGCAACGCAAATCCGGCCGGCTCGAACTTCTTGTCGGCAATCAAGCGTCCGTAATTGGCATACACCGGCGACCCGAACAGCGTGCTCATGATTTCGAGGTACGCGTGCGGCGAGACGTCCGCCTTGCGCAAGGTGGCGAAGGCCTCGCCGAATGCTTCGAGCATGGCGGCGATCATGAAATTGCCGCACAGCTTGGCGGCATTGGCCTGCGAAGGATCGGACCCGACCACGAATGTCTGTCGTCCGATGGCGTCGAACAGGGGCCGGCAGTGCTCGATGAGCTCCGGCGGGCCAGCGGCAACCACCAGGAGGTTCTTGCTTTCGGCGGCTTCCGGCCGGCCGAAAACCGGGGCGCTCAAATACCTCTGGCTGCGCCGGCGGTGTTCGGCCGCCAGGCGCGTGGCCAGTGCGATGCTGATGGTGCTCGACGAAATGTGAATGCCGCCGCCCGCAAGCGCGGAGGCGATGGCGCTTTCGCCGAACACCATTTGTTCCACCGCGTGGTCGTCGGCGAGCATGGTGATGACCGCCTCAGACGCGCGACAGGCGTCCGCCGGGGAATCGGCAAGGCGGGCGCCATCGGCGACCAGGGCCTCCGCCTTATCCCGGCTGCGATTGAAAACCACCACCTCATGGCCGGCGCGAAGCAAGTTGCGCGCCATGCCGGAACCCATGCGACCAAGTCCGATGAAACCAATTTTCATAATAGTAAGGATAATCGAACGGGCCGGAGGCCGTTAGGGAAGTCCCCGCCCCTCAGCCTCTTTGGCCGCTGCGGTATCATGAAATCAAGGAAGGGAATCGTCCTTCGCCGGCCGGCAACATTATGAAGATCCAAAAGCCATTACTCGCCGCACTGATCGTTGGAATCGCGGCTCTGCTCGCACCGCTGTACGGTCCGGGAATCCTGGCGCGCGCCGCCACCCCCGCGGGTGACGACCTCGATCCCAGCCTCAAGGCCATCTCCGCCGCTTACGCGCTGGTGGAACAAAATGCCGCCGATCCCGTTCCTTCCGAGCGCGTGTTCTATCAAGGCGTCATTCCGGGCATGCTGCACGCGCTCGATCCGCATTCGAGCTTCATCGGCCCCGTGGAATATAAGAAAATGATGGAAAAGCAGCAAGCCCATTACGCCGGTGTCGGCATGCTGATTGTCACGGATGGCAACCATGTCGTGGTGATGGAGCCGTTCGTCAATTCGCCGGCCTGGAACGCCGACCTGCGTCGCGGCGACGTGATCGCGTCCGTCGATGGCAAAGACACTCTGCAAATGCCATCCGCCGGCGTGGCCGACCTGCTCCGCGGAACGCCCGGCACGCAGGTGCGCGTGACCGTGCGGCGTGAAGGTTCCACCGAGCCCTACACCACCACCGTGACCCGCGGCTCCATCCAAACCAGCGTGGTGGATGCGTTCTGGGTGAAGCCCGGCACCCTGTATCTCGGGGTCAGCACCTTCGAAGCCTCCAACATCGAGACCGAGGTCAACGAGCAATTGAGCAAGCTGGACGAATCCAAGGCCACGGGATTTATCCTCGATCTGCGCGACAACCTGGGCGGCCTGGTGAATGAGGCGGTGTTCCTGGCGGGCCGCTTCCTGCGCAATGGTCAGACCGTGGTCTCGCAGCGCGGCCGCGTCGAAGCCGAACAGGTCTATCGCGCCAAGGCGATTTCGGCGGCGCAGAAGTACCCCCTGGTCGTGCTGGTCAATGCGAGTTCGGCTTCGGCGTCGGAGATCGTGTCGGGCGCCCTGCAGGATCACGATCGCGCCTGGGTGCTCGGTGAAACCACTTTCGGCAAGGGCCTCGTGCAGGCGCAATTCCCGGTCGATGAAGGCGCCCTGCTGCTCACCATCGCGCATTACTATACGCCCAGCGGCCGCTTGATCCAGCGCGACTATTCGCACAAGTCGCTCTACGATTATTACTCCGCGCGCCCCAAGGCCGGTGCGCCGGCGCCTACCGATGACGTGAAGTCCACCGATGGCGGCCGTAAAGTCTACGGCGGCGGAGGCATCACGCCCGACGAGAAATACCCCAACCCCCGCACCAATGTTTTCCAGCGCCGCCTGCAGCCCTATGTCGACGGCCCGGGCGCGTTCTACCATTTCGCCGACGCCTATTTCGGCGCCAAGAAGCCGCACCTGCCCGAAAACTGGCAGCCGGATGCCGACACCGTTCAACGCTTCAAGGAGTTTCTGCAATCCAAGCAGATCGCTTTCACCGATGCGGAATTCACCGCCAACACGGATTGGATTCGCACCAACCTTCGGTACGAGATGATCTTCCGCGCCTTCGATCGCAAGACCGCCACTCAGCTTTCCATACAGGTGGATCCGGAAGTTCTGAAGGCCATCGACAGCATGCCGAAAGCCGCGGGTCTCCTCAAGGAATCGAACCGCGTGCTGGCGGAGCGGCTGGGGAACAAGTAATTGGAGGGCGGACCCCCGGGTCCGCGGCCGACGCCCCCGTCGGCCTGCTCGCGTGGTCTAGATGGAGCGGGACGAGGGCGTCCCGCGCGGACCAGGGGGTCCGCCCTCCAGATTCGGGCCGGATGCGCGCGCATCCGGCCCGACCTCTTTAGTTACCGGTTGTTGTTGGCGTTGGTCGGCGCCGGCTGGCCTGCGTTCTTCACGTACTTATCGAACCAGGCGAACTTTTCCCACAACACATGCTCGATGGTTTCCTTCCCGCGGTACCCGTGCGCTTCAAAGGGAAGGAAAACCAGCCGCGTCGTTCCGCCGTTGCCGCGCACGGCTTCATACATGCGCTCGGACTGAATCGGGAACGTGCCGTCGTTATCGTCGGCCTCGCCGTGGATCAGCAACAGCGGCGCCTTGATCTTGTCCGCAAACATAAAGGGCGAGATGTCTTCGTACAGTTTGGGCGCCTGCCACAACGTGCGCCGCTCGCTCTGGAAGCCGAACGGCGTCAGCGTGCGGTTGGGAGCTCCGCTTTCGGCGATGCCCGCCTTGAAATAATCGCAATGGGCCAACAGGGTATCGGTCATGAACGCGCCGTAACTGTGGCCGCCCACGCCCACGCGCGCCGGGTCGGTGACGCCGATCTCCACGGCTTTATCGATGGCCGCCTTGGCGTCCATCACGGTCTGTTCTACGAACTTGTCGTTGACCGTCGCGCGCGGGCCCACAATCGGCATGGAAGCATTGTCGAGCACGGCGTAGCCGTTGAGCGCGAAGAAGACTTCCGAATAGCCGCCGATTTCGGTGAAGCGCAGGCGCGACCCCGTCACCGCCACCGCATCGGCCGCGGCCGCATCATCGTATTCGCGCGGGTAAGCCCACAAAACCGTCGGCAGACGCGTGCCTTCTTTGTAGCCTGGCGGCAGGTAGAGCGTGAACGACATCTCCACGCCGTCGGGCCGCTTGTACGTGATCAGGCGCTTCTCCACCTGCCGCATGATAGGCTGCGGGTCGGGATAGTTGGTGTAGGCCGTCACTTTGCCATCGGCCGTGTGGATATAGTAGTTGGGCGGCTCGGCAGGGCTTTCGCGGCGCGTGAAGAACTTCGCGCCGTGATCGTCCAGCAGTCCTTCCACCACTTCATAGTGATCGTTGTCGCACGTAAAGAGACGCTCGCTCTTGAGGGTGGTGAGGTTGAAGCGATCGAGGAAGGGATGGTCGCCTTCGGGCGACGGGCCGTTACCGGTCAGATAAATGTTGTCGCCGTCGAGCAGGATGCCGCGCTCGCCGTTGGGCAGCGCGCGCTGCTGCGGGGTGCCGTGATCGGCATAGCGGTCGGCCGAGTTGGTGGTCCATAGCTCGCGCGGCGGATCGTTGGGCTTGTCGAGATCCACCAGCGTGGTCTTGGTGATCCGGTTCGCACCGCCGGCGCCTCCCGCGGCCGCGCCTCCACCGCCTCCACCGCCGCGGCCGCCCCGCCCGCCGCCGCCGAACATCAGCCAGCGGCCGTTTTCGAAGAACGTAAAGTTCCCAATGGCCTGTTCGGATTTATAGATTTCCTGCGCTTCGCCGGTGAACGGCGCTTTCATCGCCATAATGTGCTCGGGCCGCGGCGGGGGTGGCGTCGCATCCGCATTCTCTCCGCCCCGTGCCGCTCCGTTGCCGCGTCCGCCGCCGCCGCGTCCGCCACGGCCTCCACGCCCGGCGGGAGCGCCGCCGATCGAATCCACCCACAGCAGCGTGGCCGGCTCGTTGATGCGCCATTGCAGGTTGCGTGTGCCCGCGGCCGGGGGCGCCGCCTGGGGATCGTCGGTTCCCGTCGGCGGGTCGGTCACGGGCCCGGGAGCGAAAGCCCCGCGCCCGCCGCCGCCCATCGGCGTGCTGGCGATGTGGTGCACAATCTTGCCGGTGCGATCCCAGACGTCTATTTCCGACGGGAACTGCCGCGCCGGATACAAATACGAGAACGGCCGGTGGATGCTGGTAACGATGAAATAGTTTCCGTCCGGCGAGGGCCGCGCCGATTCGATCAGAGCCGGCTTCCCCACAGGCGTCATCTTGCCCGTGACGGAATCCACGAGCGCGAGTTGCGAGGTGGCGAAGTATTCAAAATCGTCTTCGTCGTGGACATTCTGCAACATGTCCTCGTGAGTCACCACGCCGCGGCCGCCGCCCAGGCTTTCCTGGATATCCGGTCCGGGTGGAACCAGCGGCACGGGCGGTTCCGTCCCGCGATTGGGTTTCACCGCGTGAACCAGCAGCGTCTTGCTGTCGCTCATCCACTGCACGCTCCCACCGCTTGCCGCGCCACCGCGTCCCCCGCCGGCGCTGCCGAACACGTCGTTGACTCGAATCGATTCGATGCGGTGCGTCTTGCCGGTAACGGCGTCGCCGATCCAGATCTCAATGCCCTTATCGGTGGTGTTGGTAAAGGCGAAGTGGTTCCCGTCGGGGCTCCAGCGGCCCGTGCTCAACTTTGGATTCGGGGGCAGCGCCACCTTGATCTCGGTTCCCTCCGGCACCTTGCGCAGAGTCAGAGCGCTGTTGAACGTGGCGTTGTGCAGCCCGTTGGTCATCGGGTTGATGCGGATGCCGGCCAGCCGCCGCATGGGCTGCGCCAGTTCGGCGATCGGTGGATAGCGCACCGGCCGCCCTTGCATGGCATACGCATGCGTCGGACTGAGCTGAATGGTGGGAGTGGCCGCCGAGTTGAGGATGTCCTCAACTACCTTGGGCGGCTTCTGGTACGTGTCGGCGCCGAATAGCACCACCACCGCCGCGAGCAGCAGAAATTGGACTTTTGTGACTGATTTCATAACGGATATCGAGAATGTTATGTAACGGCAGGCCGGAAGTCAACGTGAGCGGGGGGCGGCGGAGGCGAAATGAGGGAAGCCGGCGGAAATCCGGGCT
>JBEKQS010000257.1:0-7373 GCA_049519475.1 Bryobacteraceae bacterium
TATCAACGCTCTGTAGTTGGCAAAGATCAACGGGAGCTTCACCCTTCCAAGCGACGGCCTGGAAGTAAAGCCGCTTGATGGCTCAAAAACTACTCTGGGCTTTTCGGACGGGAGAATGACGATTCTCCTTTCCGTAGCAACGCACCCATTAGGACACTACCCGGCCCGCGGGCACACGCCGCCGCAAAACGGGGACTGCTGCCAATTCCCGCCTTTGGAATTGGATGGCGTCCCCATTTGGCCCTGCCGGATCATGCCGCTCCGGCCAACGTGCGGGAAACTATTTCGCGGGCCCGGATTGCGCGGCGAATGGAAGCACGATGATTTCGCCACCTTGGGTACGCGTCACAACTCGCCGCCCGTTGCTCGTCACCATTACCTGCGGCGGGGATGTTCCCACAGCTACAGTGGCGGTCGGGTCTACGACAGCGGCCCGAACTTCGTTGCCGTTATCGACAACCACGATGCGCAGCGTGAGGATCGGCGAACCCGGATCCGAGAGCGTCATCGTGCCAGTGCAGTCGGCGTTGATCGTGTATGTGCCTGTACCTTTGCGATCGGGAGCCGTGAAACCCGTAACCGACCCGTGGATGTTGTCCGTCTGCGTCAAATTGCCATTGCCGTCGAAGTTAGTCATGGCGACTCCGACGACCGTCTCGACGGGCACGACTGGACTTGGGGTCGGCCTCGTCCCCGTCATGATGAACCCATAACCTCCCTCGAGTGTGGCGTTCGAACAAGTTGTCTGAAAAACACCGCCTTGTGCCCAGACGGCAGTTGCCGCCAAAAACAGTATCGTAATCCTGGTCTTCATTGTTACCCTCCTGGGCAGATGATCGCCTTTTTCGCCAATTATGCCAATAGAGCCGGTCCGCAGAAATTCTGGAGGTTTCCTGTAGCACTATGGAGTTGATCCAGAGGTGGTTTGAGGTGGTCGCGTGTAGTAAAATGGCCTGTTGTGGTTCTGAAGTTCGGCCCCTACGAGCTCGATCCGGCCGCCTACGAACTGCGCCGGCGCGGCCGGCCAATCCGGCTGGAGCGGCTGCCCATGGAATTGTTGTTGCTGCTTGTGGAGCGGCGCGGCAATCTGGTCGCGCGGGAGGAGATCGCCGCGCGGCTCTGGGACAAGGACGTTTTCCACGACATCGATAACGGGGTACACACTGCGATTCGAAAGGTTCGCCAGGCCCTCAATGACTCCCCCGGGCGGCCGGTGTTTGTTCAGACTGTTTCAGGCAAGGGCTATCGCTTCGTGGCTCCCGTCACCATGGCGGACGGCCACTCGCCCGCCATAGCGAACCAGTGCGTCTCTCTGGCTGTTCTGCCATTCGACAATCTGACCGGCGACCCGGATCAGGAGTATTTGAGCGATGGTCTGACCGAGGAGACGATTGCCGCGTTGGGCAACCTGATGCCCGGGAGGTTAACGGTCATCGCCCGGACTTCCGTGATGCGATATAAGCGCACCAGGAAAGCGGTGCGGCAAATCGCTAGAGAACTCGGAGCCGATTATCTTCTCGAATGCACCGTCCGGCGCGATGGACAGGCGGTTCGCGTCACAGCAAGATTGGTTCGCGCACGCGATCAAGCGCAACTATGGAGCGAAAAGTACGATCGGGACTGGCGATCTGTTCTGCAGGTGCAGGAAGAGCTGGGAAGGGCCATTGCGCAACACGTACAGACTGGATTCACACCCGAACCCGCAATCGCTCACCGGCGCCAAACGACCGCCGATCCCGACGCCTACGACCTGTATCTGCGCGGAAAGCACTACTGGAACCAGATCCGCTCAACGGCCCTTCGCCGCGCCATCGAGTGTTTCGAAGCAGCGGTATCGAAAGACCCCGGCTTTGCGCTCGCCTGGTCGGGGCTGGCCGATACCTACTCGGTGCTCCCCGTCACGAGCGATGCCGATCCGGCGGAACTCTGGCCAAAGGCACGGCACGCGGCTGATGAAGCGGTCCGCCTGCAAGGTGGGTTAGCCGAATCCTGCACGTCCTCGGGTGCGGTTGGCTTTTGGCTGGACTGGGATTGGCGCCGCGCAGAGCGGGACTTGAGGCGCGCGGTCATGCTGAATCCGAGCTATGCCTCGGCGCACCGTTATCTGGCACATGTTCTATCTAACCTCGGACGCCACACCGAAGCTCTCGCGATCATGGGCAATGCACGCCGGCTGGATCCTCTGTCGCCGGCCTTGTGTGCGGTCTCGGGGCAATTGTCTTTCCAGGCCAGGCAGTTCGAGCACGCAGAGAACCAGGCCGGGCACGCTCTCGCACTTCACTCCGATTTCTGGCTGGGGCATCTGGTTCTTGGGAAAGTATACGAGCGGACACAACGAGCCGCGGCAGCCCTGACCGAATTCGATACTGCTTTTCAGCTCTCGGAAGGCAACACCGAGGCGTTGTCGCTCAAAGGTTACACCATGGCGGTAATGGGCCGGCGCAGGGAAGCGGAGCAGGTCATGCGAACATTGCTCGAAACCGCCCGAACCCGATTTGTGCCGCCGTATAACGTGGCGTTGCTCTACGCCGGCCTGGGTGATTCAGACGCCGCTCACGAATGGCTCGAAAAGGGGCGTCTCAGCCGGGATGTCCATATGGTGTTCCTCACAGTCGAGCCCAAGTGGGACCCGCTTCGCGGCCAGCCTTCATTCCAATCGCTGTTACACCGTTGTGGCCTTCCACTGTTGGAGGCCGGCGATACTCCCCGGCTCTTGGCTGGGAAAAGCCGCATTTCGCACACTGCCCAGCCTTGAGCCGTTTTGCCGACGAGCGCCTGACCGTCCTGTACCGTCCTGTCTTCTGATTTCTGCCTCCTCTGCTCACTTTGCTACAATCGAAGGTCCCGCCCATGGTGAAAACCGAGCGTGAGCATCGCGAAGACATCGTCCGCATCGGCCAACTGGTGTTCCAGAAAGGCTGGGTAGCCGCCAACGACGGCAATATCACCGTCCGCATGGATGCCGAACGGATTCTGGCCACTCCCACAGGTGTGTGCAAGGGCATGATGCACGTCGACGATCTGATCATCGTGGACATGAAGGGCAATAAGATTTCCGGCCGTGCCGAACGCACCAGCGAAATCGCCATGCACCTCACGGTGTACGAAATGCGTCCGGACATCAAAGCCATAGTGCACGCGCATCCGCCGGTAGCTACCGGCTTCGCCACCGCCGGCAAGCCGCTCAACCTGGCGCTGCTGCCGGAAGTGGTGATTAGCCTCGGCTGCGTGCCGCTGGCCGCCTACGGCCTGCCCGGAACGACCGCGCTCACCGAGCCGATGCTGCCCCTCATCCCTAAATATGATGCGCTGCTGATGGCCAACCATGGCGCAGTCTGCTACGGCGAGGACGTATACAAAGCCTACTTCCGCATGGAAACCATGGAGCATTTCGCACGCATCCAACTGGTGGCGGAACTGCTGGGCGGCCCGCAGGTGCTGCCGCGGACCGAAGTGGACAAATTGTTGGATTCGCGCACGCGCTATGGCGTGAAGGCGAAGTCGGCCGGCGAGCCGGGGTGTCCGGTGGCCGCCGAGGATGCGGGCGGAGAAGACCGGTTTTACGTGACGCGTTCGGAGTTGATCGGCCTGGTGGATGAAGCGCTCAAAGCGCGCGGTGTGGCATAAACAAGAGTTGGGAGACCAGAGATGGGTGAAGCGTTAGGAATGATCGAAACACGCGGGCTGGTGGCGATGATTGAAGCCGCCGACGCGATGGTGAAGGCCGCCAAGGTGAACCTGGTGGGCTGGGAAAAAATTGGATCCGGCTACGTGACGGCCATGGTGCGCGGCGATGTGGCGGCGGTTCGCGCCGCTACCGATGCCGGCGCCGCCGCGGCCCGCCGCGTGGGCGAACTGATTGCCGTGCACGTGATTCCGCGGCCGCACCAGAGCCTGGAAGACATCCTGCCGATCGGCAAGTCGCAGGCGCAGAGCGCCGGGAAGTAACCGGTACCGCCATGATTCTGGCCCGCGTGGTGGGCACCGTGGTTGCCACACGGAAGGACCCGCGCCTGGAAGGCAAGAAGCTCCTTGTCGTCAAACCGGTTGCTCCGGACGGCAAGGATGAATCCGGCTACGTGGTCTCCGTGGATACGGTGGGCGCTGGCACGGGCGAGCGCGTGATTGTCGTGGCCGGCAGTTCCGCCCGCATGGCGGAAGGCTGCAAAGACCAACCGGTGGATAGCGCGATCGTCGGAATTGTCGACGAAGTCAGTCTGGATTAAGCGATGTACCTGGGCCGCGTGGTGGGTTGCGTGTGGTCGACCGTCAAGGACCCCAGCCTCGTCGGTCAGCGGCTGCTGGTGATCCAACCCATGACCCCCAATTTGCGCGACAACGGCAAGCAGCTTATCTGCCTCGATGCGACCGGCGCCGGCGCCGGCGAAACCATCTACTGGGTGAAAGGCAAAGAAGCCAGCTTCCCGTTTCTACCCTCCGAAGTGGCCGCCGATACCACCGTGGTGGGGATTGTCGATTCGATTCACCTGGCCAAGGCCGCGGCGCCCGTTGCAGCAGCACCCGCCAGATCGCCGCGCCCCAGCCGCGCCAGCGCCGCGCGGAAAGGGCGCTGATGCTGATTGCCCGCGTGGTCGGCGAACTCGTGGCGACTCAGAAGCACCCCAGCCACGAAGGCCGTAAGTTGCTCCTGGTGCAGCCGCTGAATTTGAATGGAAGCGATCGCGGCGACCCGGTGGTGGCGCTCGATGCGGTGGATGCCGGCGTCGGCGACCGCGTGCTGGTGGCCACCGAAGGGTTCAGCGCCATGACCGCCGTGGGCCGCCCTCAATCACCGATTGACATGGCGGTGATCGGCTTTATCGACCATGTGGACCTCTTGCCCGGCGTCGAGTGACCGCCCGCCCGTCCGCCAGATCAGGATGCCCGCCAGAATCAATCCCAGGCCGCCCTTCACCACTTCCGTCAGACTATAGGCATAGTGCAGCACGCTCAACTGCGTCTGTTGGTAGACGGGGATCTGCGCCATGAAATCCATGGCGCGCCCGCGGCTGAGGATTTCCGGGATGAGGGCCAGCCGCTGGCCGAACGCAATCAGCGTCATCAGCAAGGCCAGCGCCAGGGAGAACTTGCCCTGGTTGGTACCGAACAGCAGGAAGAAGAAGAAGAAAGAGCCTACAAAAAGCTGGACGCTGCCCCAGGTTTCCAGGTTGTTGCGGGTCTGTTCGGCCGCCAGGTATCGCAAGAGCGGCAGGGTCTGGTTGGCGCCGAGACTCTTGAGTTGCAAGGCGGCCGCCAGATCGTGGTGGGCAGCCAGGCGGTCGGCAGAGCCAAGGTCCTGGGTGGCCACCCAAGCCATCAAAACCCCGGCGCCCAGCCACAAACCGAGGAGCAGGCAAGCCATTCTGCGGGATGACATGAGACTCCGATTCTATCAGGCTTACGCGCGGCTGGGTTCTGGAGCCGACACTGGAGCCGGCGCGCGAAGGCGTTAAAGTATTCGCCGTGCCAGCCGATCACTACTCAGAGTGACCGGAATGCCCGTTTTAGAAACCCAAAACTTCGGACCTATTGCCTTCGAGCAGGAGTCGGTTCTCGAATTCCCCCGGGGCGTGCCCGGGTTTGAAGAGTGCCGGCGGTTTGTCTTAGTACAGATTCCGCAAACTGCACCCCTGGTGTTCCTGCAGAGCCTGGAACAAGCCTCGCTGTGCTTCACCACCATGCCGGTACAGTCGGTGGATCCGGACTACCATTTGCAGGTGATTCCGGAAGACTTGGTTCTGGTGGATTTGCCGGCGGAACGCCAGCCGCGCATCGGCCATGAGGTGCTGTGCCTGGCGGTGCTGGCCGTCCGGGAAAGCGGGCCCACAGCTAATCTGCTGGCGCCGCTGGTGGTCAACCTGGCCAACCGCAAAGGCGTGCAGGCAGTGGCTCCGGAATCGGACTATTCGCACCGGCACGCGCTGTTGCCCAAAGAGGCTAGAGCATGCTCATGATGTCGCGCCGCCAGGGTGAAACCATCCGCATTGGCGACGACATCGAAATCGTGATTGCCGGCATCCACGGCTCGCGCGTCAAAGTGGGAATCCGCGCGCCGCGTGAAATGCCGGTGGTGATGCGCGAAATCAAATTGGTGAAGGAAGAGAACCTGGCGGCGGCCAAAGCGCCACAAGTGGCAGTCTGGTCCTCGATGATGGAGCATTTTCAGAGGACCGCCGCCGGAGCGCGCGACCACGCCGGCGGGCCCGCGCCACGCCGATGATGAGTTCCCGCCCGTTGCCGGCCCAGACTGGCCGGCTGCCGCATGCCGCACCCCTGCGGCCGCTAGTGCGGTGCGGCCGATCATGCCTGTTTTGTGGGGCAGCCAATCCTGCCTGCCGCCGGCAGCCGGCGCTCTTCGGTGATCGAAAAACGGTTGCTTGCCGCACTACGCTAGGTCCGGCCGCGCGCGCGGAAGATCCCGAGCCTCTGCCGGCGATGCGGCTGCGGCTGCCCTCAGCCCAGGAAATCTTCCCCCCATTTGGCAAGCGATCGACCAGGTACTCGACCCCGCCGCCGTGCGCGATACATGGAAACACCTCGCGGGACCCGGCCCACGCGCCCAATGATCGTACGACTCGTCTTTCCAGAGCGGCAGCCCGGTGCGCCTGAGAACGGCATTGCCGCTCCTCACTTCCGCGCGGTCACCGTAATCTCGATGTGCGCCGCCGGCGAGGGCAACTTCGTCACCCCGACCGTCGTGCGCGCCGGCCGCGGCTCGGCAAAGTACTTGGTGTAGACGGCATTCATATTGGCGAACAGGTCCATGTCCGTGAGATAGATCTGCACCGAAACCACGTCCTTGTATGTCATGCCCGCGCCGCGCAGCACCAGCCCGACGTTTTCCAGGCACATCTTGACTTCGGTTTCGAAATCCGCCGGAACCTCCCTGGTCCGCAGGTTTTGGCCGATCTGGCCAGAGATGTACAACGTTCCATCCACCAGGATTCCGGGGCTGTAAGGCGGCGCCGTGACCCCGCGCGCCGGCACAAACTCCGGCGGCAGGATCACTTTCTTGGCAGCCGGTAAGAGCGTTGCGCCCGGAATAGCCGTCAGCAGCAACACGCAGAGAAGTCTTTGCATGACTGCCACTGTATCATTCGGACGCTGCCGTTGTAGCAATCCTGTCACCCGGTGTGCGTCACAGAAGTGCACCAATCAGAGCCGCGACCGTTAGGGAGCGCTTGATCTCCGAGGGCGGGTGCCGCAGCTCTGATTGGTGTCCTGCGACGTTAGGTTTTTTGCCGGCCATTCCTAACCCAGCTTCCGCAGTCCAAGGAGCCCCGGGGCTTTTTTGATGCCTCTATGAGGCGCGTTGCTCGCCGGAACACGCGGGCAGTCTTTTGTTTCCATCACGGCGTGGCGGCGGCTTGTCC
>JBEKQS010000258.1:0-7237 GCA_049519475.1 Bryobacteraceae bacterium
TGGTGGGAAACACCGTCCCCACCCGCTTGGTCGAGAGGCTGCACCCAGGCTTGCGTTTCTCACAGCAGAAGCTCTTGCGCGCCGGCATCGTCCTGTACGGGCTTAGATTGACGTTGCACGATGTTTTCCAACTGGGACCGCGCGCCCTCGCACTGGACATGACGGTCATCAGTTGTGTCCTGATTGCGGGCTACTGGCTGGGAACGCGCGTGTTCGGGCTGGATGCCGATACCGCGTTGCTGGTCAGTGCCGGCAGCGGCATCTGCGGCGCGGCGGCCGTCCTGGCCACTGACCGGGTCATTGAAAGCGAGTCGCACAAAGCCAGCATCGCCGTGGCGACCGTGGTGGTTTTCGGAACGGTCGCCATGTTCGTGTATCCCCTGCTGTACCCACTGACCGGATTCACCGAGCACCAGTTCGGCATCTATACCGGCGCGACCGTGCATGAAGTCGCTCAAGTGGTGGCGGCCGGCAGGGCCGTGAGTCAGGTGACCGGCGATACCGCAGTCATCACCAAGATGCTGCGGGTATTACTGCTGGCGCCGGCCCTGCTGCTGATCGGCCGGATCCGCCGCGGACCAGCGGGTGAGTCCTCGCGCCAGATCGCGTTTCCGTGGTTCGTTCTCTGGTTCGGCGCGGTGATTGCCATGCAGTCGCTGTGGGCGCCGCCGGGCGGAGTGCGTTCCGCACTGATCGAATTGGATACGGTAATACTGGGCGGTGCGATGTTCGCGCTCGGCGTGGGCACGCGATGGAATCAGTTGTCGCGGGCCGGAACGCGCCCGCTGCTGCTGGCGGCGGTGCTGTTCGCCGGTCTGGTGGGCGGTGGGTTCCTTCTGACGCGCCTGCTGGTGCGGTAAGCCACGCTAGGCCGGCGTTACGCGGTGGTTTCCGTGGGCAGAGGGAACGCAGGTCCCAGGCGGGAACGGAGAAAATCGTCCAGCGGCTGACGCGCGCCACGGGCGATGAACCCGGCCGCTCCGTTCCGATATAGCTCGCTTAAGGTCTCCCGAATGCGGCCGCCGTCCCAGGCCAGGGCGATCATGGTCTTTCGCAAATCCGCAAATAAGTCGACGAGCGCGGAGTATTCCTCTCCATATCGCTGATCCAGTTCTTCGCGCAGGATTCCTGCCAGGGCGGGACAGCGTCCCTCGGTGGCGACGGCCAGGGTCAGGTCGCCGCGGCTGACGGTGGCGGGAACGGTGAAGGTGCACAATGCCGGACGATCGACGACATTGACGAGCACACCCACCGACGCCGCATCGCCGGCGACCCGGGCATTGACCTCTTCGCTGTCGGTCGCGCAAACGGCCACGAAAGCTCCGGCGAGGTCGGCTGTGGCGTAAGGCCTTGAGTGGAGCTGGATGCGGTGTTCTTCCGCGAGTGCCGCGACGCGGTCGCAGGCGCGGGGGGCGAAGACCATCACTCGGGCCCCGGCGGCCAGAAGATCCTGAACCTTGCGGGCCGCCACTGGGCCACCACCAATCACTACGGCCAGCCTGCCCTCAACGGCGAGATTCACCATGTAGCTCATGTGCGTAGTGTAGCTTGGCCGCCGGCGGGGGCGAATCTATCGCCGCGGCTGCCGAATCGCCGGTTTGCGAGCGGTGCCGATGAGAGGCTTTCCCCCTTCACGCGATTCTGACATATAATATATTATGGAGCCGGATCAGAGCCTTCTGGTTCGAATTGGGAGTTTTTTTCGCCATGCCCACCCTACGCCGTAGAACGTTTCTGGCATGCGCCGGGGCCATGGCCGTCGCGCACGCCGCCGACGCCCCATCGCCCCGCCCTGGATGCCAAACCAACGCCTGGAACCTGGACCCTGCACGCTTCGACTTGCTGCTCACAGCCCTTCGCGAAATGAAGGAGCTGGAATTCCAGGGCTTCGAGACCAATATCCGTTTCGTCCAGCCGCAACTGGAACATGCCGCCGAGGCGCGAGCGCGGCTGGAGGCCTTCGGGCTGGAGTTCATAGCTGCCCATACCAACCTCCCCGAGTATGTAATAGCCGGGCCTGAGAGCGCCGCTGCCGCAGTCACCAAACTGGCCGCCGAGGCGAAGCAATTCGGCGCGCGCGCCCTGGTGGTGAGCCATGCGGGCCTCTCTCCAACGGGCGAGTTTTCCGAGCAGGCCCTGGCTGCCAAGGTGCGGGCGCTGGAGCTTGCGGGAAGACGCGCGGCCGATGCCGGACTGGTGCTGGTGTACCACAACCATCAGCCGGAATTCCGCAACCAGGCGGCCGAAGAATCCGCCCTGGTGCAACGCACAGACCCCAAACTGGTTTCGCTCATGTTCGATATCGGGCACGCCTGGCTGGCGTACCCCGACGCCGTGGCGTTCTTCGAAGCTCATCACGCCCGCGTCTACGGGTTGCACGTCCGGGACTTCCACAACCGTGTATCCGTCCCGCTCGGCGAGGGCGAGTTCCCGCTGCGCAAGCTGGCGGATGCCATCCGCAAGACGGGCTGGCACGGCTGGCTGATCGACGAAGAGGAACGCCCGGACGAGCCCGATAAGCCCGGCAAGCGCGCCACCGGCCCCTCTCGGCGTACCATGAAAGCGGTATTCGGAGTGTAGCTGTGAGCGCGGCGAAATCTATCGATCTGGCCTACGGCAAGGGGCGCCTGCCGGTTCAGGCCGCGGGCGACGTGCTGGCGCCGCGCGCGGGCCGGCCCGTCGCCGACGAGACTCGCGCCGTGTTGGACGCCCTGGAAAATCCCATCGGCGCGCGGCCGCTCCTCGAAATCGCGCGGCCCGGCGAGCGCGTCGCCATCGTGGTGAACGACATCACGCGCCTGGCCCGGACAGACCTGCTGCTGCCCCCGATCGTCGATACGCTGAACGCGGCCGGCGTGCCGGATGCCGACATCTTCATCGTGTTCGCGCTGGGCATTCATCGCCGGCAGACCGATCAAGAGCGTCGCATGATCGTGGGCGACCGCATTTTCCATCGCATCCGCTCGTTCGACCACATTTCGACCGATGACAGCAGCCTGGTGGACATCGGCACCACCAGTTTCGGCAACCGCGTGGAGATCAACCGGGAAGTGTGGGAGGCCGACCGCATCATCCTCACCGGGGAGATCATTTACCACCTGATCGCCGGCTATTCGGGAGGGCGCAAGAGCCTGGTGCCGGGGGTGGCCGGCTTCCGCACGACAACCTTCAACCACCGCATGATCTTCGATCCGAATTGCCGCGTGGGCAAACTGGACGGCAACCCGGCGCACGAAGACCTGCTGGAGGCCTGCCGTCTGGCGGAGCCGGATTTCCTCGTGAACCTGGTGCTGAACCCGGAGGGCGGGCTGATCCGCGTAGTGGCCGGCCATTACGACCTGGCGCACCGCGAGGGCTGCCGTGAGGTTGACCGCATGCTGGCGGTGGAAATCGATCGCCCATACGACGTGGTGGTGGCTTCCGCCGGGGGCTTTCCGCTGGATATCGATCTGCGCCAGGCGCACAAGGGGCTGGAGAACGCCTGCCATGCGCTGCGGCCGGGAGGATCCATCCTGTTCTATGCCGAATGCGCGAGCGGCGCCGGCATCCAGGCGTTCGAAGATTACGTGCTCCGCTACGGCGACGAGTTCGAGATGCGGGCGGCGCTCGAACGCGAGTTCGCGGTGGGCGGACACAAGGCGTATTGGGTGGCGCGGTTGGGCCGGCTGTACGATGTCCACCTGGTTTCCGCGCTCGATCCCGAATTTGTGCGGCGCTGCCATTTTCAACCGGTCGCGCCCGCGGAACACATCGCCGCGCTGCGGCGCCTGCTGGAAAAGGCCGGCCCGGAAGCGCGCGTTGCGGTGATTCCTTACTCGGGCTTCACGCTGCCCGTCCAACGAAAACTTAGCGAGGTTGCATCCCTATGAGTACCGTGAAAGCGCAAGAGACGAGTCTGAACTATATCGGCGGCGAATGGGTCGATGCCGCGGCCCACGAAGTCGTGAAGCTGCCTTACGACGGCACTCCCGTGGGCCAGGTGCCACGCGCCGAGGTCGAAGTGGTGGAGAAAGCCGTGGCCGCCGCGCGCAAGGCGCTGGTCCCGATGCGCGAGATGGGCAACTGCGACCGCGCCGACCTGCTGCTGCGAATCGCCGAGCTGATCAAGCGCGACAACGCCGAGTACGCGCAGCTCATCTGTGACGAGACGGGCAAGCCGATCAAGGAAGCGCGCGTGGAGGCGGAGCGCTCGCTCGCGACGCTGTTCGCCGCGGCGCACGAGGCGCGGCAGTTGCACGGCGAGGTGGTTCCCATGGACTTCGCCGCCATGGGCAAAGGCCGCATGGCGATGACGGTGCGCGAACCGCTGGGCGTGATCGGCTGCATCACGCCTTTCAACGTGCCGCTGAACCTGGCGCTCCACAAAGTGGCGCCGGCTCTGGCCGCGGGCAACGCGGTGATCCACAAGCCCGCCACCAAGACGCCACTCAGCGCGGCGCGACTGGCCCGCACCATGGAAGAGGCCGGCGCGCCTAAAGGCGCTTACAACCTGATCACCGGCAGCGGCGCCCGCATCGGCATGGCCTTGGCGGAGCACCCGGGCATCGCCATGCTGACCTTCACCGGCAGCCCGGAGGTGGGCCGCACCATCAAATCCCGGGCCGGATTCAAGAAGGTGACGCTGGAACTCGGCAACAACTCGGCCGTAATCATCGAGCCGGAAGCCGACCTCGCCACGGCGGTGGCGCGCACCACGCAGGGGGCTTTCTCGCACAGCGGCCAGGTGTGTATCTCAGTACAGCGGGTGTTCGTGCAGCGTGCCATCGCGGGCGAATTCGTGGAGCGGCTGAAGGCGTCCACGGAGGCGCTGAAGATCGGCCACCCCTACGAGGAATCGACCGACATTTCGTCGCTGATCGACGAAGCTGAAGCCATCCGCATCGAACAGTGGATCGCCGAAGCGGTGAAGGGAGGAGCCATGGTGGTGACGGGCGGGAAGCGCCAATTCGCCACGGTGGCGCCGGCGGTGCTGGTCGATGTTCCGGCTGCCTGCCACATCTCCTGCCAGGAAGCGTTCGGCCCGGTGGTGGCGGTCTACAGCTACGAAAACCTGGACGAAGCCATCGAGCGCGCCAACGCCACGCCATACGGCCTGCAGGCCGGCATCTTCACGAACGATATCCAGCGCGCCTTCCGTGCCGCACGGCGGCTGGAGGTGGGCGGCGTGATGATCAACGATATCCCCATGTACCGCGCCGATCACATGCCGTACGGCGGCGTGAAGGAAAGCGGAACGGGCCGGGAAGGCCCGCGCTACGCCATCGAAGAGATGACCGAGATGAAGCTGATCTGCTGGAAGGTGTGACGCATGACTTCGCGAAGAGAGGTTCTGCGAGCGGCCGCCGGGCTCGCGGCCGGGGGCGTTCTGCGGGCTGCCAAGGCGATGAAAGTACACCTGGGGTGCCAGACCAATGCGTGGGCCATCGACCCGCGCGATTTTTCCAACGTGCTCGAGATCATCCGGAAGGTGAAGGACTACGGTTACGAAGGCTTTGAGACGGGCTTTGCCAATGTGCAGGGCCGATTCGACGACCCGGCCGGGGCCAAGGCCAAGCTGGACGCGATCGGCCTGAAGTTCATCGGTGTGCACATATTCCTCAACCAGTACGATGCAGCCACCCACGTCGCGCCGGCGGAGCTGTACGAGCGTGTGGCAACCGGCGGCGCGAAGCTGGGGGCGGAACGGCTGATCCTGAGCGGCACGCCGCCGGAGGACCAGGCCGGGCGCAAGCGCAAGGCCGGCGCGCTCAACCGCGCCGGCGCATTCGCGCAAAAGCTGGGGCTCAAGCTGGCCTACCATAACCACGGTCCCGAATTTGCAAACCACGGCGAGGAGATCGAGTTTCTGTTGCGTGAAACCGACCCGGCACGGGTGTGGTTCCTGGTGGACGCGGGGCACGCCTTTCGCGCCGGCGCCGATATTCCCGGCTTCATCCGGAAGCATTACCGTCGGCTGACCGGGCTGCACATCCGCGATACCAAGGACGGCAAGGAGACGCCGCTCGGCACCGGCGAGTTTCCGCTCGAAGGCGTGGCCGCGGCGATTCGCGAGACGGGCTGGAGCGGCTGGGTGATCAACGAGGAGGAACGCGTGGGCGGCAAGCCGGGGGACGAAGCAATCAAGCCCGCCCGGGACGCGCTGTTCCGCGTCTTTGGAGGCAAGGCATGAATCGCCGGGACGTGGGGAACATGATTTTGGGCTGGCGCGTCTGGCATATTTGAAACAGGCGCGCGTCACTTGGAAAGAGTTGGTAGCGTAAGGAGACAACCATGGCAACGACTATGAATACGACTCGGGAACAGGCGGAGCAGGGCGCCGCCGCGGCCAAGCCGGGCCTGGTTTTCCGGGCTAACGCGACGGGGGTCACGTTCCGCGAAAGGTTCGTGCACGACCGCGCCAATCTGCTGTTCCTCGATTGCGGTGAATACGACATTCCCACCGGAGGCCATTCCTCCTGGTTCGGCGCGCCCGGCCGCGAGAGCCTGCTGTTTATGTGGAAAGGCGCGGTGCGCGTGGAGATGAAGGACAAATCTTTCGATCTCGCCCCGTACGATACGCTCTACGTCCCGCTGGGCGCGGCTTTCCGCCTGCGCAACGGATCGGGCGAGCCCGCGCGCATCATCCAGACCTCGGCTCCGGCAACCAACGTCCACCCGGTGTTTCACTCGAAATTCGCCGAATTCTCGAAACGCGAGGACCGTATCCGCCACTTGAAGGGCAAAGAAGTTTACATGATGTTCGACGTGGGCGAGGCCGCCGACAAACTGGTGGCCGGCTACACGTTCTACGAGGCCCACACGCGCGCCTGGCCGCCGCACAATCACACCGACCAGGAAGAAACCTACATCTTCATCAAGGGCCACGGCGCCATGGAAGTCTACGACACGCCCGAGAATATGACGTTTGTGCACTCGCTCAACGAGGGCGACCTGGTGACCATTCCGTTCCTGAATTACCACCCGGTGTTCTCACAGGAGGACCCGCTGGAGTTCATCTGGTGCATCGCCGGCGAGCGCTACTGGGTGGGCGACAAGAACAAGGATTTCATGAAGGGCAGCGGCCCGGCGATTACGACGTAGCCCGGCGTAATCAAGAGCCCGCGAACGCAGGGTCGGGGAGGATTGGATCGGGCGGACCTATGGGTTGGGCGTTCTTAAGTGGACCGGGTCGAGATGCCAGGCGGGATGCCGACTTGTGGGGATCAATGCGGCCGCTGTCAGCTGCAGCAGTGCTGTT
>JBEKQS010000259.1:0-10091 GCA_049519475.1 Bryobacteraceae bacterium
GATGGCATTGGCGACGCGGTCGAGCGCCAGCATGTAGGCGGCGATGCGATTGTTCACGTGACCCGCGCGGGCATAGTCCACCACGGCGTCGAAACTCTCGTCCATGATCTCCTGCAGGCGGCCGTTGACCAGTTTCTCGTTCCAGAAGTAGCCCTGGCGATCCTGCACCCATTCGAAATAGGAGACCGTCACGCCGCCGGCGTTGGCCAGGATGTCGGGGATCACGAAGACGTTCTTGTCGGCCAGCACCAGGTCGGCCAGCGGCGTGGTGGGACCGTTGGCGCCTTCGCACAGAATCTTGCAGCGGACGCGGTCGGCATTCTGCGAAGTAATGACGTTTTCCGTAGCGGCTGGAATCAGGACGTCGCACGGCAGGAACATGGCCTCGGCCTTATCCATGTCTTCGCCGCCTGGGAAGCCGGTGATGGAGCCGGTCTCCTTGCGGTGCTTTTGCAGCGCCGCGATGTCGAGCCCGTGAGAGTTGTAGACCGCGCCGTCGTACTCCACGATGGCGACGATCTTGAAGCCGGCCGCGGTCATGAGCCTGGCGGCCATACCGCCCACATTGCCGAAACCCTGAATCACTACGCGGGCCGCTTCCGGCGCGATGCCCAGCACCTGCAGGGCTTTCTGCGTCACCATCATGCAGCCGCGCCCGGTGGCTTCCGGCCGTCCGCGCGACCCGCCCAGCGCCATGGGCTTGCCCGTCACCACCGCCGTGACGGTGTGGCGAGCGTGCATGGAATAAGTGTCCATGACCCAGGCCATCATCTTTTCATTGGTGTTGACATCGGGAGCCGGCACGTCGCGTTCCGGGCCGATAAAATCGATGATCTCGGCAGTGTAGCGCCGCGTGATTTTTTCCAGCTCGATATCGGAAAGCAGGTTGGGATCGCAAATCACTCCGCCTTTGCCTCCGCCGAACGGGATGTTGACGACCGCGCATTTCCAAGTCATCCAGGAGGCCAGCGCGCGGACTTCGTCCAGCGTCACGTCCGGTGCGAAGCGGATGCCGCCCTTGGCCGGGCCGCGGGCGAGCGAGTGCTGCACCCGGTAGCCGGTGAAAACTTCCAGGCGTCCGTCATCCAGTTGCACGGGAATGTTGACCGTGAGCTCCTTGGTGGGCGTGCGCAGCACCTTGCACATGCCGTCATCGAGCTTCAGCCGCATGGCGGCCTCATCGAAGCGCGCGGCTGCGGCCAGCCACGGATTCTTTTCGTTCTCGAGCGATATGGGAACTTGCGGTGTCAACGTGGCCACGGTTCAACCCTCCAACAACATTGTATTATGCCGCCTGGGAACGCGGGCCGATCTATCCACCCAGCAATTCGAGCGCCTTCAGAACCACGGGATCGCGCTGCAATTCCACCTGGTCGCCGCGTTCCACGCCGAATGCCTGGTTGAAAATCTCCGTTTTGATCCGGCCGCGCAGGAAATCGGATTCGGCGGCCCACTCGCCAATACTCGGCTGGATGCCGCGAGCGGCGCCGAAGGCTTCGAATTCGTCCAGAATAGCCGGTGTCACTTCAAAGTCGGCGTCCACCTTGTTGCGCTGCAAATAGTCGGTGGCGAAACTGGTAATGGAGCCGCTGGCATCGAGCGCGATCCGCAAGCGGTTCAGGGGCGCGGGGCCCACCAGGTAATCCGGGCGAATCCCGCCGCCACCGGTTACCGTGCGGCCCTTGTCGGTGTGAAACTCCTGCTGCTTGTTCGGGTGGACCGTGGCTGCGGCCAACTCGAACTGGCTGGTATCGAGCGGCTTTTGAATGGAGCGGCCGCTGGGCGTATAGTAGAGCGCCGTGGTGAGCGCCAGGCCCGCATTCTCGCTCAGCGGGAAGACGCTCTGCACCAAACCCTTGCCATAACTGACTTCACCAACGACGGTGGCGCGGTCGTGGTCCTGCAATGCGCCCGCAACAATCTCGGAAGCGCTGGCCGATTTTTCGTTGATCAGCAGGACCAGGTTGAATTCATACGGTGAGGCCGTTTCCGGTACGGTCTCCGCCTTCTCCGGAACGCCACGGCCGCGGATGGTAAAAACCTGCTGCCCGGGTTGGAGGAAAAGCGCAGCCGTCTCCAGCGCCGCGGCCACCACACCACCCGGGTTGTTGCGCAGATCGAGCACCAGTCCGGCCAGATGCTCTCCGCCCAGTTTTTCGATAGCGCGGCGGATGTCCTTGCCGGTCCTTTCGTCGAAACTGGCAGCCCGGATATAACCTATGCCCGCGCCAATGAAGAATGTGCGGTCGACGCTCGGCGTCTCCATGTCTTCGGGGGTCAGCACCATCCGCGAAATCCCACTGCTCGCCGGCCGCCGGACATCGAGCTGCGCCGGGCGCTGCCGCGATTCGGTAAGCAATTCGCTAAGCTGATCCAGGTCCAGCCGGTTGATGATATACCCGTTGATGCCCACGATTTCGTCACCGGCGGCCAGCCCCGCTTTCGCCGAGGGCGTGCCCGGCAGCGTTTGCAGCACGATCACGCGCCCCGGCAACAGCGAAACAATCGTGCCGAATCCCTTCTGCGTGGACGACTCCATCTTGCGCAACTGGTCGAACTGGCCGGGATCGAAGAACACCGAATGCGGATCGAGCTTACGCAGCAGCCCCGGAATGGCGCCCTGATAAAAAACCTGTTCGGAGGAAATCGGCGCGGCGGCATTCTGTTCGACGATGGCGAAGGCCTCGATCACTCTTTTGATTTGCGTGTCGAGCGAGTCCGCGGCGGGCAGCGCGAGGGCGGACGAAAGCAGAATGATGATGAAGCGAAACATTGACAAGACCGGCGTTCCCCTATTCTATCGCGGTGGAACATCGACTTTTGTCGTCTGTTGCAGTGGGCCCGCGGCCCGTGGAATTTCATGAATAAGTGTGAAGAAGCTCGATGCTTGGGGACCGCTATCCAGTGGGTCGCGCCGCCTGAAAGGCGGCGGCAGCCAGGATTGGCTGCCCCACTTTTTCGATCCTGTCGGGCAGCCGGGGCTCGGCGAGGCTTGACAGACCACGAAACCCGATGGTCTGTCCCACTTAGTTCACTGTGTCCGGCGAGGCGAAGGCAGCCCAGGGGAAGGCCATCTCGACGCTCCAGCCGCGGTCGCGGTCCCGCGGATTATTGAGCGTTCCATTCACGTGCACGGCCGTGCGCAGGCCGGGAATCTCCCAACTGTTGTCGGCACTGCCGCCTTCGCGGTAAGGCTTCGGCAGAAAGAGATCCCACCCGGTGTTGAGGGCATTGATCTCGAATTCGAAATAGTTGCGGCCGTCGCCCGAAGGGTTGAGGAAGACTTCGAAATCGTTGTCGTGAAAGATCACGGAATCGTGCTCGGTGAGGGTGGCCCAGACGTGCGGCTCGGCCATCTCCGCGCCCACATAGAAATATTCGTCGTCCCACAGCATCTTGACGCGCGTGCGGAAACGCGGCCGCGGATGGCCGGCGCCCTGGATATCGACGAAGTCATCTGTCCAGGGAGCCTTGCGCCACGCTGCATCATCCAGGCGCCCGTCGATGCGAACCGGCGACGCGGCGCGCGCGCATGTGTAGTGCTTAGGCGCCGGCTGGGCGAATGCATCCATTATTAGCAGGAGCAGGACCGCGTTGCGGAGCATTAATCCGGCCAGATGGTGGCGATGTCGATGCTTACCGCGGGAAAACCCTGCGGCGTCACGATGCCTTGTGAGGAGATCTGTACGCATCGCAACCTGCCGTTTTCAAGCCGCAGGACTTCCACCGTGCACGCTTCCGGCGAGACCAGCCAGACTTCCGGGACGCCGATCGCGGCATAATCCTGGAGCTTCTCCTGCATTTCGCGCCGCGTGTTTCCCGGTGATAACACTTCGATGACGAGCTGCGGCGCCGAATGAATGTATCCGTCCTGTTCGACCACCGTCCGCAAGTCAAACACTGCGAGATCCGGAACGCGAGAAGTTAATGGCGATTTCCGGATCACCAGACCAAAGACGGTATCCAGCGCAAGGTACCGTTTCGGATCAAGCTGCGCGTCAAGACCCTTGCACAGGCGCCGAACAATCTTTGCGTGTCGAAACTTTGCGGGCGGCGTGATTCGGACTTGGCCATCTTCGACTTCCTCGATGGCGTCATTCACCTCTGGCAGGCGGAGCCACTCATCGTACGTGATTGCCTTCGAATTGGGCAAGCTTGCCATGCACCCTCATTCTAGCGCGGGGCCCGCGGCAAAGACCTCGTCATCCGCTGCCTACCGCGCGAACCTGGTCGCCTTCTTCTGTGTATGACGCTGGAGCGCCAGGATGATCAACTGGTCGATCAACGCGGAGAAGCTCACGCCGCTGTGCTCCCACATCTTCGGGAACATGCTGATCGACGTGAAGCCGGGGATGGTATTGATCTCGTTGATATACAGCTTTCCGGTGGCGGCTTCCAGCAGAAAATCGACGCGGCCCATGCCTTCGCACTCCACCGCGCGGTAGCATTCCACGGCCAGGCGCCGCAGTTCCTCGGTGGTTTCGGGCGGCAGATCGGCGGGCACCTGGGTCTTGGCCAGGTCGAGCAGGTACTTGTCGTCGTAGTCGTAGAAATCGCGCGACGGCAGAATCTCGCAGGGCAGGGAAGCCACCGGCTCTTCGTTCCCCATGACGGAGCATTCCAGCTCGCGCCCCGCGATGGCGCGCTCAATGATCACCTTGCGGTCGTATTGCGCGGCCAGCGCGACGGCATCTTCCAGTTCCGTGCGGTCATGGACCTTGGAAATGCCAACCGACGAGCCCAGGTTGGCGGGCTTGACGAACATCGGGAACGGCAGTTGGCGGCAGGCTTCGTCCACGCCCGGCTTTTGCCGCGTCACGGTGACGTAGTCTACCACCGGCAACAAACGTTCCACGCAGACACGCTTCATCATCTCTTTATCCATGGCGACGGCCGACCCCAGCACGCCCGCGCCGACGTACGGCAGATCGGCCAGTTCGAAGAGGCCCTGCACGGTGCCATCCTCGCCGAAGGTGCCGTGGAGCACCGGAAAGACCACGTCGATTCCGGGGTGCGCGCCCGGCTCCGGCCGGATGGCTTCGGGGTTCCACTGGCCGCTTTTATCGATAAAGTATTCGAGCTTTTCGTACTTGGCCGGGTCCAGCGCGTCCAGGATCGCTCGCGCCGAGCGCACCGACACCTCGTGTTCCCCGCTGCGGCCACCGTAAACGACGGCTACCCGTAGTTTCATAGAATTCGTTTTCCCAATCCGGACATCACCAACTCCACGGCGAGATCGGCCGTACGGTTTCGCTCGTCGATCACGGGATTCACTTCCACCACTTCGATCGACGTCACCTTGCGCGAGTCACATAGCATTTCCATCGCCAAATGCGCCTCACGATAAGTAGCGCCGCCGCGCACCGCCGTTCCCACACCGGGGGCGTCCTGGGGATCGACAAAATCCATATCGAGCGAAACGTGGAAACCGGCCGTACCTTCGGAAGCCGCTCGAATGGCCTCTTCCATCACGGCCCGAAGTCCGCGCTCATCGATGTCGCGCATAGTGAAAGCGCGCACGCCCGAAGCATACACGTATTCCTTTTCCGCCTGATCCACGGCGCGCAGCCCCACAATCACGGTGTTGGCGGGCGCCACCTTGGGACGGTAGCCGCCGATATCGGTCAGTTCGGTCGGCCCCATGCCCAGCAGGCAGGCCAGCGGCATCCCGTGAATGTTGCCGCTCGGGCTGGAGCCGGGTGTGTTCATGTCGGCGTGCGCGTCCAGCCAGATCAGGCCGACGCGCTGGTTGCGCTGGCGAAAGTACCGGGAAACGCCGCTCACCGTGCCGATGGCCACCGAATGGTCGCCGCCCAGCACCAGCGGAACGTTGCCGCCGGCGAGCGCCTGCTCCACCTGCGTGGCCAACGCTTCGCAGGCGGCGGCGATCTGCGGCAGGTATTTCGCCTGCGCGTCGCCTTCCGGCCAGGCCTCGGCCTGCTCCACCAGGATGTTGCCGAGGTCCTCCACTTCGTAGCCCAGCGACTTCACGCGCGCGTTCAGGTTGGCCACGCGGACGGCCGAAGGCCCCATGTCCACGCCGCGGCGCCCCTGCCCGAGATCGAGCGGCGCCCCGATAATGGCGATGTGGGAATGCGGCATCTCTCCATTCTCTCAGCTTGCACCGGCGTCGCGTCGAGCGGGCGTCGGCAAAAGTTGTGGGGCGGACGCCCTCGTCCGCAGCCGGCCCCCCGGCCGGCTATTCGCGAGTGGCAGGTACTTGCCTCTTCGAGCGAGCAGCGGGTCCAGGGGGACCCGCGCAGACCAGGGGCCTGCCCCACTACGGCCGCAGCCGGTACAGCATCCGCGGGAATGCAATCGTCTCCCGGATATGTTCCAGCCCGCACATCCAGGCCACGCAGCGCTCGATTCCCATGCCGAATCCGGCGTGCGGCACGCTGCCGTACTTGCGCAAATCGATGTACCAGTCGAAGGCCTCTTTGGGCAGTTTGTGCTCCTCGATGCGCTTCAACAGCAACTCCGGATCGTGGATGCGCTGGCCGCCGCCGATGATCTCGCCGTAACCTTCGGGCGCCAGCAGGTCGACGCCCAGAACCACTTCGGGGCGTTCCGCGTCAGGCTCGAAATAGAAAGCCTTGATGGACGTCGGAAAGCGGTCCACCATCACCGGCCGTTGCTCATCCGCGGTGATGATAGTTTCGTCGGTGCCGCCGAAATCGCCGCCCCATTGGATCTCGCTGCCTTTCGCCTGCAGAATCTTAACCGCGTCGTCGTAGCTCATGCGCCCGAAGGGCGCCTGGATGGCTTCGAGCTTGCTGGTGTCCCGCTCCAGCCGCTTCAATTCCTCCCGGCGGTTTTCCAGCACGCGGCCGACGATGAAGACGATCAATTCCTCCGCCACCCGTTTCACGTCTTCGAGATTGGCGTAGGCCATTTCCGGCTCCACCATCCAGAACTCCGTGAGATGGCGGCGGGTCTTCGATTTTTCGGCGCGGAACGTGGGCCCGAAGCAGTACACCTTGCCGAAGGCCATGGCGGTGGCCTCGTTGTAGAGCTGGCCGGACTGCGCCAGGTAAGCCTTTTCGTCGTCGAAGTAATCCACTTCAAACAGCGTGGTGGTTCCTTCGCAGGCCGCCGGCGTGAAGATCGGCGTATCCACCAGTGTGAAGCCGTGCGAATCGAAATAGTCGCGCACCGCCTTGATCACCTCGTGGCGCACGCGGATAATGGCGTGCTGGCGCTGGCTGCGGAGCCACAGGTGGCGATGGTCCATCAGGAAGTCGGTGCCGTGCTCCTTGGGCGTGATGGGGTACGGGTCGGATTCCGGCACGCGCTGCAACACTTGCAGGCTCTCCAGGTCCATTTCGTATCCGCCCTGCGCCCGTTGCTCGGCGCGGATTTTTCCGCTCACGATGATGGACGATTCCTGAGTCAGATTCTTGATGGATTCGAACAGCTCTTCCGGCAGCGCGCTCTTGACGGCCACGCATTGCATCAGGCCGTAACCGTCGCGGAGGATCGGGAACGCGATCTTTCCGGAGCGTCGAATGTTGTAAAGCCAGCCGGCGATCTCGACCGTCTCGCCGACATGCTGGCCCGCTTGGGGAATCGTAATTCGCGGAATCATAGGTTATGGAACGGCCCTTCGGCCGGCCTTACTGTTCTTCCAGCCGCTCGAAAACCGGCAGCACGAGATCGAGCGGGTGGGCGAGATCGTTGTGGTCTTTCAGCTCCAGCAGCAGCGGATACTGATCCTCCCGGCTGCGCAACAGCCCCATGGTGGATTTCCAATCCACCGTGCCGCCCTCGCTCGTGAGCGGCGCCAGATGGTTGTCGTCCTTGCCGTTGTTGTCGTGGATGTGCGTGGAGCGGATGCGCTGCTTCATCCGTTCGTAAGTCGATTCGACGCCGGCGCCCATGTTGGCGTGCCCGGTATCGAAGCAGAAATTCAGATGCAGGTGCGTCAGCTCTTCGAATTGCAGCAGCCGCTCGGCGGTCGAAAGATCGTTGGGGATGTTTTCCAGCAAAATCTCCACGCCCCGCTGGCGCGCGAACAGGCTCAGTTCTTCCAGCGCCGCGCAAGCCGCATCCACCTTGGCCAGATCGAATTCCTCTCCGCTCACTCCCACGTGCTGGATCAGGTAACGGAAGGGAATCACTTCGGCAGTCTCCAGCGCGCGCTTGATCTCGTCCACCATCTCCAGCCGTTTGCCCTTCACCGGCTCGGTGATGGTGATCACCGCGTGCGGCCCCGAGCGGCCCCAGATTTCGTCGGTGTACATGGGCGAATGCAGCGAGTGCAGTTTCAATTCGGAATCGCGAAACCAGTGGCCCAGCTCGGCCACCTGCGCCTTGTTGCGGTAGTCCAGATGCTGCCGCGCGCAGAAAATCTCCACCAGCGGAATCTGCAATTGCTCAATCTTCGCCAACAGCGCCACGGTGAGCCGGTGGTTGACGAACAGGTGGGTCGACAGTGCGTGGGTCATCAAGTGTTCAGTATCCTCCGGCTGTGCCGGCGCTGCGCGGGTCGGCCGCGCCTTCCAGCCACCCGTTGTTGAAACGGATGGCGGCGCACTCGCCCTGCGCGCCTACGCGTCTGACGAGGTAGCCGCGTTTGGTCAGCAAATCGATGGTATCGGGAGAATATCCGCTTTCCATGCGCAATTCATCGGGCAGCCACTGGTGATGGAAGCGCGGCCAGTTGACCGCGTCCTGCACGTTCATGTTCCAGTCGATCATGTTGATGGTCACTTCCAGCACCGTATTGATGATGGTGGGCCCGCCCGGCGATCCCAGCACGGCGAACGGTTGGCCGTCGCGCATCAGAATGGTGGGGACCATCGAAGAGAGCGGCGTCTTGCCCGGCTGGATGGCGTTGAATTCGCCTTGGATCAGCCCGTACATGTTGGCTTCGCCGGGTTTCGGCGCGAAATCGTCCATTTCGTTGTTGAGCAGAAAGCCCAGCCCCGTGGCCGTCACCTTGCTGCCGTAGCCGCCGTTCAGCGTGTAGGTCACGGCCACCACGTTGCCCTGCGCGTCGGCCACGCTGAAGTGCGTGGTCTGGTTGGATTCGTGCCCGGTGAACATCGCCGCATGCACCTGGCTGCTGGGCGTGGCCTTCTCCGGGTCGATGGAACCGCGAATCTTGAGGATGTATTTCGGGTCGAGCAGCGCGGTGAGCGGCACCTTCACGAAATCCGGATCGCCCAGATGTTCGGAGCGGTCCGCGAAAAAGTGGCGCATGGCCTCCGTGATGTAGTGAACCGCCATGGCCGAGCCGGCGCCCGCCTTGGCGAAATCCGTCCCTTCCAGAACGCCCAGCATTTGCAGGATGCCCACACCACCCGAACTCGGCGGCGGCGCGGTGATGATGTCATAGCCCCGGTACTTGCCCGTCAGCGGCCGGCGCTCGATGGCTTTGTAATTTTTCAGATCGGCCAGCGTGATCAGTCCGTCGTGCTCCTGCATGTCTTTGGCCAGCAGGCTGGCGGTTTCGCCTTCGTAAAAGTCCTTCGCGCCCAGGCGCGCAATCCGGTCGAGCGTGCGTCCCAGGTCGGCCTGGATGAAAGTCTCGCCCGGCTCGTAATACTTGCCGTCGCGCAGGAAGACGCGCTTGGATTCCGGGAAGCGCTCCATGCCCCGGCCGCCGCCGCGCATGGAGTTGGCTTCGCTGTAAGAAAGCGCGTAGCCCTTGGACGCCAGGTCCGCCGCCGGCCGCACCAGTTGCGCCCAGGGCAGCTTGCCGAATCTCTGCGAGGCCAATTCCAGCCCGCGCACGGTGCCCGGAACGCCGCTGGCCCGGTATCCGACGGTGCTGTCTTCGGTAGCCTTGCCGTTCGAGTCCAGATACATGTTGCGCGAAGCCGCCGCCGGAGCGCGTTCGCGGAAATCCAGGAAGGCCGTGCGTCCATCGGCCAGCCGCACCAGCATGAAGCCGCCGCCGCCCAGGTTGCCCGCGCCGGGGTGGGTCACCGCCAGAGCCAATCCCACCGCCACCGCCGCGTCCACCGCGTTGCCGCCCGCTTGCAGAATTTTGCCGCCCACTTCGGTCGAGTGCGGTTCCACGCTGACCACCATCCCGTTCCTGGCGCGCACCGGTTGCGCGGACCACACCGGCAGGGCGGTCGATA
>JBEKQS010000260.1:0-7224 GCA_049519475.1 Bryobacteraceae bacterium
GGCCTGGTATCGCTACTTCCTGACTTACGATCCCGCACCGGCGCTGCGCAAATTGACGTGCCCGGTACTTGCGATCAACGGGTCCAAAGACACGCAAGTGCCGCCTCAACAAAACCTGCCGGCCATCCGCAAAGCGCTCGAAGAAGGCGGAAACAAGCACTTCGAAGCCGTCGAACTGCCCGGTTTGAACCATCTGTTCCAGACTGCCAAGACCGGGGCGGTGGCCGAGTACGCGCAAATCGAGGAGACCATCTCGCCGGTGGCGTTGGAAAAAATCGGCAACTGGCTCTTGAAGCAGTAAGAATAAAGTCTCAAGATACCTCAGCACGCGAAGGCAGATTCGAGATCGGCGATCAGATCGTCCACGTCTTCGATGCCGATGGAGACGCGGATCAGGTCCGGAGTGATGCCCATGCGAGCCAGCACGGCCTTGTCTACGGAGGCATGCGTCATGGTGACGGGATGCTCGATTAAGGATTCGACGCCGCCGAGCGATTCGGCCAGGGTGAAGAGCCGCACTTTTTCGAGCAGGCGGAAAACCGCGTCCTGACCGCCATGCAGGCGGAAGGAGAAAGTTCCTCCGAAGCCGCGCATCTGGCGGGCGGCGAGCTCGCGCTGCGGGTGCGATTCCAGCCCGGGATGCAGCACGGCGGCCACCTGTTGCCGGCCCTCCAGCCAGTGCGCCACGGCCAGTGCATTGCGGTTGTGCTCTTCCATGCGGACGGCCAGGGTCTTGATGCCGCGCAGCACCAGGAAGCAATCCTGCGGGCCGGCGCACGTGCCCATGGCATTCTGCAGGAAGCCGATTTTTTCGCCCAGCGCGGGCGAATTGACGATCGCCGCGCCGCCAACCACATCGGAGTGCCCGTTGATGTACTTGGTGGTGGAGTGGACCACGATATCGACGCCGCACTCCAGCGGGCTTTGGAAGTAGGGCGAAAGGAACGTGTTGTCGCAGATGGCGATGGCGTTGTAGCGGTGGGCGAGCGCGGAGACAGCGGCAAGATCCACCAGGTTCATCAGCGGATTGGTGGGCGATTCGATCCACACGGCCTTGGCGCCGCGAGCCAGTTCCTGCCCGGTGGCTGCCAAGTCGCGCAGATCCACGTAGACGGCCTCGATGCCCTTGTTACGGAAAACGGACTGAAAGAGGCGGTAGGTGCCGCCATAGAGGTCGGAGTGAACGATGATGCGGTCGCCGGTCTGGAACATCATGAGGACGGTGGTTTCGGCGGCCATGCCGGTGGCGAAGGCGAAACCGAAGGCGCCGCCTTCGAGCGATGCAAGACAAACCTCCAGGGCTTTGCGGGTGGGATTGCCGCTGCGCGAATAGTCGAACGGGCCGGGCTGGTTGACGCCGCGAAAAGCGAAGGTGGAGGTTTGATAAATCGGCGTCATGACTGCGCCGTTGTGATCTTCGGGCCGGTGGCCGGAATGTATGGCGAGGGTTCTGAATTTCATAAAGGCCGATGCAATCGTCAGAGTTCTTTGAGGAGTTGCTGGGCAGCGACCAGCAGCGGGTCCCAGACGGTCGAGAAGGGCGGCGAGTACGCCAGGTCGAGCTGCTCGAATTCGTCGACGCGGAGGCGGGATTGCAGCGCCGTCGCGACCACGTTGATGCGGCCGGCGGCGTCCCGCTCGCCGATTACAGTGGCGCCGAGGAGGCGGCGCGTGGCGCGGTCCGCGATCAGCTCGACGGTAGTCCTGGTTCCCTGAAAATAATGCGGGCGGGAAAGCGCTTCGATGCGCGCGGAGACAGGCGAGAAACTCGCGGCGCGCGCTTCGCCGACGGAGAGGCCGGTGGAGGCAAAAGCCATTCCGAAAACCGAGACGATGGAGGTGCCGGCGATGCCGGGGAAACGCTCGCGGCCGCCGGCGGCGTTGGCGCCGGCGACCCGTCCGGTTTTGTTGGCGGTGGTGCCGAGGGGAATCCAGGTGGGGCGCCCCGTGACCAGGTGATTGACTTCAGCGCAATCGCCGGCCGCGAAAACCCCAAGGAGGGAAGTTTCCATGCGGTCGTCGGTGCGGATGGCGCCGGTGCGGCCGATCTCGATGCCGGCCTCGGCGGCCAATTCGACGTTGGGTTTGAAGCCGGCCGAGACGATCACCAGGTCCGCGGGGAAATCGGCCACGCGGCCGGGCTCGATGGTGCGGACTTCGACGCCGCAGCGGAGATCCACGCCGTGCAGCTCAAGCTGGCGGCGGGCCAGCGCATTCCAATGGGCTTCGTCGCGCAGCAGCACGTGCGGGGAGCGCTCGAGCACGGTGACAGCGAGGCCATTGCGCCGCAGCGCGTCGGCGGCTTCGAGCCCGATGTAACCGCCGCCGATCACCACGGCGCGGCGCGGATGTTTCTCCGCGATGAAGGCACGCAACCGCGTGGCGTCATCCAGGGTGTGAAGCGTGAAGACGTGCGGCTGCGCGGCGCCGGCGATGGCCGACGTATTGCAGCGCCCCCCGGTCGAGATCACCAGACGCTCGTAGTGCACTCGTGCGCCGGAATCGAGCGAAACTTCGCGCCGGGGATGAGAGATGGCGACCACCCGCGAGTTGGTGCGGACGTCGATCTGGCGCTCTTTGCGGAAGTACTCCGGGGTGTAAACCACCAACTGCTCGGGCCGGCGGATGCGGCCTTCCACGAAGTACGGCAGCCCGCAGGCGCCGTAAGAGATCACGGGGCCTTTCTCGAGGACGATGATTTCGAGATGCGGGTCGATGCGGCGGGCCCGCGCAGCGGCACTGAGGCCAGCGGCCACGCCTCCGATGACCACTAATGGCACGGGCGGCTATTCCTTTTTATTCTTCTGGTCCTGTACAAAGCTCAGGATATCGAAGGCTTTGAGCTTGCGGTCGGGGTAGAAGCTGTTGACGGCGTCCTGCTCGTCGGTGAAGATTTCGAAGACCGTAGCCAGCTTGGTCATGACCAGCAGCTCGATACTGCGCCGCGTGAGGTTGAGCAGTTTGACCACGCCGGCGTTCTTGCGCAAAGTTGTCGCGCACATGACGAGCGCGCCCAGGCCGGTCGAATCGATGTAATCGACGCCGCCCAGGTTGAGCACCAGGTTTTTCACGCCGCCGGTAGTGAGCGCGGCCACTTTTTCGCGCAGGGCGGAAGCTTCGGGACCGACCGTGATGCGGCCTTTGAGATCGAGGATGGTGACGCCCTCGTGCTCTTTTTGCTGAATGTCGAGAGCCATGGTTGTAATCGGGAGATCAGACCGGCATCTTGAGGCCGATGCGAATCTCCACCTCTTCTATAGCTACCATTTCTATGGCGTCCCAGGGGCAGCCGTCCAGGAAAGCGCCATCGGGACCCTTGCTGGTGCACTTCTTGCAGCCGATACAGAGGACGGCGTCGACTTCGATACGGCCGAACGGCCGATGATCCTCGTCGGGCACCCAGTACATGCAATCGGCCACCGGGCAATAGGGCACGCAGGCCGGCGATCCGGCGCAGCCGGTGCAGCATTCGGTGATGACGGCAAGCTCCTTAGGCCGTTTCTTGCGCGGAGTGGCGATCCCCTCGGACTTTGGCTCCATCTTGACGACGGCCGTGGACATGGAAAAAGTATGACACAGCGGCATCGGCAATGTCACCCGGCGAGGGTCGCCAGGAACCTGCAAGCGATCAAAGGCCAGTACACCGGCTTCACAGATAGCCGGAGTATGTCCTACAGTCCGCCGCCACCGCCCGAGCCGTCGCCCCCGCCGGCATCCCGGCGTTTCAGGGTGGGCCGATCGTCCGCATCGGGTTTCGGCTTGGTGCCGTCGTCGTTGGCATCCACGGGTCCGGTGCCGCTGCCGGGCGCACGGCGCAACTGCGGACGGTTGGGATCGGTCTGGGTTACCTTGCGGCGGTTGTGCAGCATGTTCAGCCGCCCTTTGACATCGTTGAATTCCGACGTGTTCACCACGTACTCCGGCTTCGGCGCGAGGATTTTCTGGATCTCCTCTTGCGAGAGCTTGATGCGGTCGTCGGTCATCGGATGCGTCGAGAAGACCTTGGAAATGCTCCCGGGCTTCTTCTTTTCGAGCGATTCGATCTTTTCGAAGAAGTCGACAAAGGCCGTCGGATCGTAGCCCGCCTTGTACATATACTGCAATCCCAAATAGTCCGCCTCTTTCTCGAATTGCCGCGAGAAAGTCAGGAAGCCCATGGGAATCGCCAGACTGACTCCCTGCCGGATGGCATAACCCGTCCAGCCGCCCATGAAGATCAACGGGATGGTGGCGATCTGCGCGATGTCGCCGCGGGTCGCCTGGCGCGTGCCGTGGCGTGCCGCCACGTGCGCGATCTCATGCCCCATCACGCCCGCCAGTTCGGCTTCCGTGTCCGCCTTCAGAATCAGCCCCGTGTTCACGAAGAAGAATCCACCGGGCAACGCGAATGCATTCACCTCTTCCGAGTCCAGCACTTTGATGGTGAAGGGCACCTTGGCATCGGAATTCCGCACCAGGTTCTGCCCCACGCGGTTGACGTACTCGGCAATGATCGGATCGTCGACGATCTTGGCCTGCCGCTCCACTTCCTGCGCCATCTGCTTGCCCAGGGCGATTTCCTTGTCGAGCGAGTAGAAGTTCACGCCCTTGCCGATGTCACGATCCCCGATCGTGTCCGGATCCTTCTTCTTATCGGTGATTTTCTTTTTGGCCGGAGTCTGGTCCTGCTGGGCTGGAGTGGTTTGGTCTGGCTGGGCCGCAGTGGCTTGATCCTGCTGGGTCTGAGTGGTCTGGTCCTGCTTGGTGGGAGTGGTTTGGTTCTGCTGGCCGGTGGTCGTCTGGGCCGGCGCCAAGGCGCCGAAAGATAACAGACTGAGTGCGGCCAGGATTGCCACGGGCGTCTTGCATGGATGGCTCATTGTCCGAGACTCCTGTATAGCTACACTATACGCCCTTTCACTGCGGAGCGTGTCGCCTATCTATTAAACGCCCGCACCGCGCCGCCGGTTTCGGATTCTGAACAATAATTTAAAGCGATTTTGCCGAGCCTCAGTACATGCCCAGGCTGATGACCTTACCGCTGGGGTCGACCAGGACGTCCATGCGGCGGTTCAGGTACGAATAAAATGTTCGCCCTTTATTCGCCGGCGTGGCCCGCACATTGGCGCCAAACGTCTTCCGGCACTCCATCCAGGTCATTTGCAGGGGATACACGAACACCGTCCGCAACTGGCCCGATTGCTTGTCGAAATCCAGTTCGAGCTGCTTGAAGTGGCCGGTGGGGTCGGCATAGGCGCAGATGCGGCCGTTGACGGCTTTGTCGTCATCGTAGGCCGGCCGGGAATTCAAGGCTTCACCCAGCAGTTCCTTCGCATCGGCTTCGGTCATGCCGCCCAATCGCTGGTGCAGGTACTCGGCGGCATTTTTTTCGAAGCCATCGGGGTACGTCCGTTTGGGCCGCCGCAAGATGGGCCGCTCCAAGTCGGCCGGCGGAGGAGTTTTGCGCACGATGGTAGTGGGCGGCGGCACAGGGGCAACCACGGCGGTCACCTTGGCTGGCGGACCCGGCAACGTGACAACCACATCGTCACCCGGTTCGGTGGGACGCAACACCGGCGGCAAGGTGACATTCGCGCTGGTCGGGCGGCTGCCGTCGCCATCCGCCGTTCGTTTCAGTTGATCTTCGCCCCAAATCAACCCGCATGCCAGGGCCGCCAATGCAATGAGCCGGAAATATCTCATAGGGTGCCTCTACGAATTCCTTGGAATTCAGAAGTAATATACCCGAAATACTAGGCCCCTTAAAACCTGCATTTAGGGAGTATTCGGCTGCTTTCCTTAGTACACCTGTTCGGAAGGTTGCGGATTCAGGCCCTCCGCTCCCGAACCCGGCGTAGCCGGAACCAAACAGGAAATGGATTTAACGCGGAGGCGCTGAGACGCGGAGGAAAACAGAAACAGAGTCAAGACCTGAGAGCGCTGAGGAAGCGGAGGTCCCGCGGCCAGACAGGCGCGAGAGGCATGGTAAGTCGGGAGTTTGAGTTATTTTCGGAGCGCAGCCGAGGCCCCATGAGCATAGAGCGAAATGCACAGGGCCGAACCCGGCGTAGCCGGAACCAAACAGGAAATGGATTTAACGCGGAGGCGCTGAGACGCGGAGGAAAATTGAAACAGAGTCAAGACCTGAGAGCGCTGAGGATTCAGGCCTTCCTCTCCCGAACCCGGCGTAGCCGGAACCAAACAGGAAATGGATTTCACGCGGAGGCGCTGAGACGCGGAGGAAAACAGAAACAAAGTCAAGACCTGAGAGCGCTGAGGAAGCGGAGGCCCTGCGGCCAGACAGGCGCGAGAGGCCTGGTAAGTCAGGAGCTTTGCACACGGCCGAAAATATTCCTGCCAAAGCGGCAAGAATTCAACCCGGTGGATACTCACGGTCGCGGTGGGCGAATGGCGGGAACGGATCGGAGTCGAACCGATCAGCGGCTTTTCGGCCGCTCAGTGGTTTTGAAGACCATGCCCACCACCGGATGAGATACGCTCCCGGATTCAGTCTACCAGCCCGTCACCCCAGGTGAATCAAGGGATAGGCCGGAATTGGCTGGCCGGATTCGATGCGGGCCAGAGCCTCGCGCGCCTCGCGCTCCAGGCGGGCGGTATCGATCGACTCGTGAACGGGCAGGTACCCGGCCAGCTTGCGCAAGCCTTTGCGGAGTTGACGCGTGGCGCCGGCGGGATTGCCGCGGCCGTGGTGATAGAAGCCCACGGCCATGTGAATCAGCGATTGAAGGAACAGCCGCCGCGGCCCGCGTTCCGGCGTCCAGGCTTCCTCCAGCACCTCGTGGCACGCAAAGAATTCGCCGTGGTTGAAGAGCGAAATGCCGCGCTCGAGCAGGTGGTCCATGCCTGATGCCGGCCTTACCGGTCCAGGAAGACGGCGGCGAGCGACTCACAGCCGTCGCGATCGGCTTCGTCGAAGCGCGCGATCGACGGACTGTCGAGGTCCAGCACCCCCACTAAGACCCCGTTCTTCATCAGCGGCACCACCAGTTCCGACCGCGACGCCGTATCGCACGCAATGTGCCCGGGGAAGGCGTGAACATCGGGCACCGCCACCGCTTGCAAAGTTTTTGCGGCCGTTCCGCACACTCCCTTGCCGATTGCAATCCGCACGCAGGCGGGCTGTCCCTGGAACGGCCCCAGCACGAGTTCTCCTTCCTTCAGGAAATAGAACCCCACCCAGTTCACATCCGGCAGCGCATGATAGAGCAGTGCCGAGGTGTTGGC
>JBEKQS010000261.1:0-8030 GCA_049519475.1 Bryobacteraceae bacterium
GGAGTATAAAGAGGACATCGAAAAGGTCAGGCGCGCCGCGCAATGATGCGGGCCGTGTGACGCGAGCGTTGGGGCTCGCCGCCTTCGCTATAGAAGATCACTTTCCAGCCGTCGAACTCCGCGCGGAGTTCGCCGGGATGCATCAGAAAATCGGGATTGCGCGGGCGCGTGGCGGGCGCGCCGTCGAACAGGTGAATAGCGCCCGCGAAGACGCCGCCGGGGCCGACGCCCGCGCGAATTTGCGGAAACAGGCTCCGCTGCAGATAGAAGAAATCGCAGATCAGGTGGTAGCCTTCCGGAGCGATGGAGAACTCGCCCCGTTCGAGGTCGGCGAGAGCGCATTCGACCGGCAGCCCGCCGGCATGCCGGCGCAGCAGGCCGATCGCCACCGCGGAAGAATCCACGGCGGTGACGTGCCACCCCAGCCTGGCCAGGTGCAGCGCGTTGCGGCCGGGGCCGCACGCGAGATCAAGCGCCCGCCCCGGCCGCAGCAGGTCGGCGGCTTCCACCAGCAGGGGTTCGGGCGTGAGATCGACGTGATCGGGTTCGGAGTAGTGCGCATCCCAATTGCGGGGCAAGTACTTATTATGACCGAGCAGGGCCCAGTTCCTGGCTTGAGCCCTGGCCGCCGGCCTCCGAACCCCGTTATGATGTGGGCTGATGCGGATCGTCGTGCTGGTCGGTTTGCCGGGCTCGGGCAAGTCCACTTATCTGGAGCGGCTGGGCGCACCGGCGCTGTCGTCCGACCGGATTCGCGGGCTGCTGGCGGATGACGAAACCGACCAGACCATTCATGATCGCGTCTTCCAGACGGTGCGATACCTGCTGCGGCAGAGGCTTGAGATGGGCCGGCCGGTGACGTATATTGACACGCGTGTGAGGTGGAAGCGGTCTTCTTCGATGTGCCGCTCGCGGTGTGCCGCGAAAGGAACGCGCGGCGCCGGCGCGTGGTGCCGGAGGAGGCCCTGGTGAAAATGGCGGCGAAACTGACGCCGCCGGCCATGGAAGAAGGCTTCGCGCGCGTGACACTGATCAGTGAGTGAACGGTCAGCGGCTGAAGGAGAAGACCGGCTCGATGTCGACCGGGATATCCTTGGCCGGATGGGCCGTGAGCCAGGGCTGGGGCACATTTCCGGTCGCTCTTTGTGCTGTCCGCGGTTAGGGCGCCGGCTGCGTCCGCCTGCCGCGCTGCGCCAAGTAATGTTGATCGAGGGCCTGCCGGACCAGCGTCTTGATGACCGCCTGGCGACTCACGTTGAGGTCCTGGGCTGCCTTGTCCAGTTCCTCCAGCATGCTTGCAGTGACATCCACGTTGACGCGCTGAATCGGTTGTACCATGCGGCCTTGTCCCTTGAAGAAATGGGAAACGTCCTTGCCTTGATCGGCTAGCCGCGCAATCGCATCGGCGGAAACCGGTTTTGCGGATTTACGAGTTTTCTTCATACAATCGGATCTCCTCCTTCGTGGACCTCCATAGAGTGACGAGGTGCAGAATCTCGCCCACTTTGTCTTCCCTGACTTCAAAGATGACAGAATACAGCCGGTCACCCACCCAACCGACAGCCAGAAACTGCTCCGGAACGTCGGACCGCTGATCGAGCCAATAAGGTTGGGAGAATAACTCGCGTGCCTCCTCGAACCCAATCCCGCGCCGAGGATTCGCCCTGAGCCGCCGGCTCTTTCGGGGATCGAAGCTAAAGCGCATCTGATATGACTGTTATACCACTTCGAGCTTCACGCGCGTAACCGTGGTCAGCGCCTGAAGGAGAAAACTGGCTCGATGTCGACCGGGATGTCCTTGGCGGCGGCCAGCGCGGCGGTGAGCTCGGGCGGCATCTGGCCGTACTTCGCGAGCAGGCGTTCGGCGCCAGCGCGGTCGCCGGTGGCTTCGATGGTCAGCAGCTCTTTGGCGAGCGCCGCGATCACGCCGGGGATGCGCGCGTAATCGATGCTGTAACGTCCATCAGCGTGTGTTATCGCGTGGCCTTCGAGCAGGTAATTGAACTCCATCATCTCGGCGCGGGCATGCGCCTCGCCGGCGCCGAACCGCAGCGAACGGAAAAGGTCGGCGACGTAGGAGACATAGTATTCTTCCAGGCGGTCCTTGGGCAGAACTTTGCGGCCCACCAGCCACGCCAGGCCGAACATGCCGACCACGTCGGCTTTGGCTTCCTCGAGTCCCGAATAGGCCGGGCCGATGGCTTCGTTGATGCTCATCTGCTTGCCGTCGCGATGGGCGTATTCGGGGCCAAGCTCGTGGGAGATCTCGTGCATCAGGGTACCGGCCAGGTAGCCATCGCCTGAAGCCTTGGCGGCTTGCGCGGGCTGCATCAGTTTTTGCGCGATGGGTAGAATGATGTAGTTGACGCGCGCGTCCATGAAATTCTTGAAAAAGATTTTCTTGCTGCCTTTTTTTTGATGGATGAGCGGATCGTTGGGGAGATTGTCGGCCACGGCCTGGTAGCCGTGAAGCAGGTCGCCCGTGCGGTAGGGCGCGTCCATCACTTCCATGGGAGTGAGATGGCCGCGCTTGGATGGCCGCGCGGCGGCCTCCACCGGCAGCGCGTCCTGGAGCTGGAACACGTATTTCTGGTAGACGGCCAGCTTGCGGCTTTCGGCTTCATTGCGGATCAGGATGGACGCGCCATACGAGGTTTTCACGGCGAGCAGGTCGTCGAGGTAGGTTTCGTAAGGAGCGAAGATGACGTCGAACTTAGGATCTTTGAGATCGAGCCAGACCAGGTCGCTGCCATAGTATTCGTCGCTGAGCAGAGCGGAAGCGCGCAAGCGGAGGAAGTTAGCGAACGCCGGGTCGTCGCTGAGCGAAGCGGCGTCGCGCAGGTCTTTCGCCATGGGCTCGAGGAATTGCTTGTATTCCGAGTGGTACGGGACCGCGATCAGCCCGTCGCCCTGGCGCTTGATGACGGTATAAGGGTTGTAGATAGCGGCGCGGTCGGTGGGATGTTGCGCGACATAATGCTCGATTTGGTCGCGGGTCAGGCCGCGCGGATAGAGTTCGTGGCCGGGAGGCATGGCTTCGGAACCAACGAACGGGCGGTTCTCATCGAGGAGATCCCAACGGCTGCCCATGATGGCGAGCAGGCGCTTCAACGCGGCATCGCCCGTGGACCGGTAGAGCGAGAGTCCTTCATCATCGCTCTGGCGCCAAAAGATTTCGTCGAGCAGCCGGCAGGCATGTGCCAGCTTGTCGATCATCCGATGCTCTTGGGCGGAGAGCGCGGGCGTTAGCGGCATGTCCACCGGCTTCCAACGCGCCAGGCGCTCCGCTGGAGTAGTCTGCGCGGCGATGGAACACGCGAGCAACAGGATGCCAAACGGCAAGCGGGATTTCCCGTTCATGAAGACATCATATCCCGCGTCGGCTCTCGATCAGGAAGCGGACGATTTTGGGGCCTACGGCCTTAAGCGTGTCCATATCGTGGCAGTGGGACTTTGAACATCACCAACCTGCAATACGAGATTGAGTATCGTAAAATTAGCGGTTCCGGTGAGTGCGAGTGCGTCTGGCCCAGGCAAACGAAGGTTGACTTGAAGAACCCCGTCCGTAAGGCCTGGCGCCGTTCCGGCGTATAGAATTTCGGCTTCGGCAAGTGTTTGTTGTGACGGTGGCAACAAAACATAGGCTTTCACAGGCAACGCTGGATAGGCTAAAGAAATTGGGGATACCTGCCCGGTCTTCAAACTGCCATTCCATGACCCTGAGCCTGTAGCGAACAGCGTAACGATGGAGCCAAGCGTGACAGGATTGTCGCTCGTGTTGATCGAGCCATCCTGATTGATGGCGGCGGCGTATGTCCCATCAAACGTCAGAATGCCCGGTTCCGAAGCGACCACTGGCAGAGAAAGAACCTGTGAGGTTCCGGCAGTGCCGGTAATCCGCATCGCCGTGACGCCCTGACCCGCAATTTCATACGGCACTTGAACGTTCAGTTGGTTCTTTTGCGCCATGATGACCGGCGCAAGCATACCATCGAACCTCACCTGCACTCCGCCAAGTTGCGTGGCGATAAATCCCGAGGGGTCGAGAGCCAGTCCAACTGCCTGATCCGGTCCAAGATTCACACCGAAAAGCGAGACGAGCTCGCCCGGCGCAACCTGCCCGTCCACGGACGCTACGGCGGTGATGCCCAGCGCATAAACGGCCGGTACCGCGGAATCCCCCGATCCGAAAATCGTGAGCACACCAGAGTCGCCAAGCACGGCGGGGGTTCGGGATGCGCCCAATGCCACTGCCCCGGCGCTGCCAAATGGCAGCAGAGTCGAGTAAATCAGGGACTTGCCGTCAGCGTTCAGTTGAGCGAAGTACGTGTCACCAACGGACAATGCGCCGGAAGTCACCGGAAAGGGCCCTAAACCGGCGTATCCGCTGATGCTCAGGTTTCCGGCATCATCAGCGACAACGCCGTCCACGTTCCCCGATCCGAGATACGTGCCGTACAGAAGGGCGGAGCCCTGTGAATTCAACCTGGCGATGATCGCGCCCGGAGCATGGGGAGCGGGAAAGGCCGCTCCGGCCGTGGTCGGAAATGATGTTGAATAGGTGTTCCCAGCGACCAGTGCCTCACCGGAACTGTTCACCATCAGCGTGTTGAGGTATTCGCCGCTTGCGGTTCCGAGATACGTGGAGTACAGCAAGCTGGCGCCGTCCGGACTCAGTTTCGAAACGAAGCCATTCGGCGGCGTTCCCGACGGGTTGGGGTACTGTGTTTGAAACGCACCCTGCGTCACCGGAAAGTCCGCCGCGTTGGTGACTCCGGCGACGTAGATGTTGCCTGCCGGATCTACGGCAATCGCTCTGCCCTCATCGCTGTCCCCGACATTGCCGGCAAGGCCAAAGCAACTGGGGCTCGCATTACAGGCGCCATTTCCGCCAAGGAACGTCGTGAATTCGACCTTGCCATCCGGACCCAGTTTTAAGACGTAGGCATCCGGCCCATGGCTTGTGGGTTGAAATGCTCCAGGCGTGGAGGCAAGGCCCGATGAACTGGCAATCCCCGTCACATAAGCGCTGCTGCTCGAATCAACTGCAACTGCGTCTGCTTCTCCCGTTCCCAGCAGGACTGAATAGATGATTGTGGAACCATCCGGAGAGAGCTTGGCGCAGAACATCGTTCCAGCGGTCTGGCTGGCGTTTACAACCGGGAAATCGAGGGAAGTCGTGACCCCCACGATGTAGCTGCTGCCCCTGGCGTCCACTGCGATTGCCAACGGCCGGTCAATGCCGCTTCCACCGAATGACCTGGAGTAGAGGACCTTGCCATTCGGGTCCACCTTGGCGACCAGCACATGGCTTTTCGATGTGCCGGCGGCATAGAAGTTTCCCGCACTATCGGCGACGAGAGCGACGTTGCTTTGCATACCGAGTGGGGCGAATATGCGAGGAGACGGGAGCGTGGAAGCCGACATCCCAAGCGGGGAAACGAGCTCCGCCCATGCGGAGAGAACGAGCCAGAGGGACGGGGCCGGAGACAGGAGCCTCACGTCTTCATCCTACGCCACGCCGGGGCCGGTGATTTCGTGGATTGCGCCATCCGCGTCAGCTCTCGATCAGGAAGCGGGCGATTTTGGGGGCCATGTAATCGAGCATATCGAGCAGTTGGTGATCGGAGCTGAGAACTTCCAGAGTCGCGTTCGCGTGATGGGCGGAGAATTCCAGCGAGGAAGAGACCGGGACGGCATCGTCGTGGGTGCCGTGGAAAATCAACGCGGGCTGGGAGAAATCAGGGTAATCCTCGTAGCGGCCGGCGTCCGCCAGGAGTTGATAGCTGAGCCGGCGATTGCGGTTCTCTCCATAATGGAATACTTCCATCCAGCCGGTACGGCGCCACTCTTCCACTTGCTCGGCGCCGGCCAGAGTGCTGCTCCAAAGCCGTGCGAAAGCGAAGGCCGGGGCCAGCAGAACCAGGCGGCGCACCTCGGGGCGGCGTGCGGCGTAGAGGGCCGCCAGGTATCCGCCCAGGCTCGAGCCGATCAGCGAGACGGCATCGCCGGCCGCTACCTCTTCGATGACGGCAAGCTGGCTGGTGATGCTGAGATGCGCGAAATCGCCAGCGGACAAATCTGGAACGTCCACGCGGGCGCCGGCGTTTTCCAAATAGTCGCGGAAATAGCGCGCCTTGCTGGAGGCCGGCGAGGAGGCGAATCCGTGGAGGTACAGGATGCGGGTCATTTCTTGCGGATCATTTCTTGATCGGCGCGGGCGGAGCGGTCGCGGGCATGTCCTTGAATTTGATGTCGGAGCTGGTGGTGAAGAGCTTGAAGGGCTCGTAGCGGTAGAGGTTTTCGGTCGTCGTGCGGCCGTCCACCAGGTGGCGATGGACCACCGAAGCGGGCGTAAGGAATCCGTGCGCCGAAAGGATGTATTCCACGTTGGCGTCGTCGCGGATCAAGTGCTTGGCGGGGTCGGTGTACTCGATCCAGGCGTTGACGCGTAAAGGGAGGCCGTCGGAAGCGCGCACCCATAGCGTGCCCCGCAAGGCGCGCCGCACCGATTCACGGCCATGGAATTCGAGCGCGCCTCCAGAGGACGAGGTCTGTTGCCACGAAAGCGTGAGGGCCTCTTCCGTGCCCACCCACGCTGTGCCGAGCGGTGTGATCTTTATATTGCTTATGGCGCGTGAGCCGAACATCAGAAGGATGAGGCCGTAGTCGGTGGCGATATCCACCAGGCCGTTCTTGGCGAACTCCTCCAGCATGCGCTTGCGCGCGCGGTCGTCGGCGGATTGAATGGCGGCCGAAAGTGCACGCCGGGCGCTCTCCGGGGTCTGCACCGCGCGGCCGTCCACGGAAACCACCTGGCGGAATTCGAGCAGGTTATGCACCGCCGTACCGCTGAGCGCTCCGAAACTGTATTCCGATACGATCTCTCGGACGCGGAGCCTGGAATCGGCGCCGGCGGCCGCGGACTCATTGCGAGGCCGGAAGCGGGATGGAGGCGTCAGGGCGCGTTGTTCCAGAGTTTCCTGGGTCAGAATCCTGGGCGCATTCTGTTGCAGAACCTCTGCTTCTTCGGAAACTCGCGCCAGAATCTTGCTCAGCGGGGGTTGCGCGAAGGCCGGCGAAATCAGCAAAACGAACCCAAAGACGACCGGCGCAGAAGCCATACTCCTTATTCTACTGCGTCTGGGCAAATTTTAGTGTAAAGATAAGCTGTTTATTTGCTTATGGTTCCGGTGGTTTTCCGTGTTTTCAGATAAGCGCGCCCGATTTTTTTTGGACACCGCTTGCATATCCGTCACGGTCCTGTTATTCTGGTTAAGTCGCCGATTTGAGGATCTTGTGAGGCATCGCATGCCTTCCGGAGCATTTGCGCCGGCGCGGCGAAAGTGGTATAAAGAGAGAGATCCTCTGTAAGGAATGGTAACAAAACTCCGTTCAGGCCACTGATCGGGGCGGAATACGGCCTTCCTGTTTGGCTCTTTTATAAAGTTCTCGGATTTTCCGGTTTGCAGGCGAGTCCTGTATGGATGAGTCGCGGCCGGTAGCAAGTTTCGAGGCCTGCCACCAATCCAGGTATGAGAATATGCTTGGGTGGGTGCGCGCAGATCATTGACAATCTGGTTGGATGCAGTAAAGAAGAACTCGTCAGTACTCTGAGTAAACCGGAGCGATGATAACTCATTGAATTCAATGAGAGTTTGATCCCGGCTCAGAATCAACGCTGGCGGCGCGCCTAACACATGCAAGTCGAACGAGAAAGCCGGAGCAATCTGGTGAGTACAGTGGCGTACGGGTGAGTAACACGTGGATGATCTACCTCTTAGTTCGGAATAACCCTGGGAAACCGGGGCTAATACCGGATGAGCTCGAGAGAGGAAAGTCGAAAGACGCTGAGAGAGGAGTCCGCGGCCGATTAGCTAGTTGGCAGGGTAAAAGCCTACCAAGGCAGAGATCGGTAGCCGGCCTGAGAGGGCACACGGCCACACTGGCACTGAAACACGGGCCAGACTCCTACGGGAGGCAGCAGTGGGGAATCTTGCACAATGGGGGAAACCCTGATGCAGCGACGC
>JBEKQS010000262.1:0-7200 GCA_049519475.1 Bryobacteraceae bacterium
CTTCAGCACCTTGCTTCGTGGGTTTGGCGTGGTGCTCCCGCCGTGGTTGTCGACCGGCTACCGTACCGCGCTGCTCAGTCCGGACGCGCCGGTCCACGGACTCATCCAGTCCGCGCCGCACGTCTTCGGAATCCCCATCCTGATCAACCTGCCGGCGGCCGGCATCGTGATGCTGATCACCTGGCTGCTGCTGCGCGGGGCGCGGGAGAGCGCCACCGCCAACAACATCATGGTGGTCATCAAGCTGCTGGCGCTGACCCTGTTCGTCCTGGTTGGCATCACCCATATCAAGGGCGCCAACCTGCATCCTTTCGCGCCCAACGGATTCAAAGGCATCCACCAGGGCGCGGCCATCGTCTTCTTCGCCTATATCGGCTTTGACGCCATCTCCACCGCCGCCGAAGAGACCATCAACCCGCAGCGAAATCTGCCCATCGGAATTTTGGGAGGGCTTGGCATCTGCACGCTGATCTACGTGATTGTCGGTTTCGTCATGACCGGCATGGTGCCCTACAAAAAACTGATCGGGGTGGCCGACCCTCTCTCGCGCGCTCTGGAATTGTCCGGCTTCACCGCCGTCGGCTGGATCGTGGCCCTGGGCGCGGCGGTATCCATGTCAGCGGTCCTGCTGGTATTTCAGTACGGCCAACCGCGCATCTTCTTCGCCATGGCGCGAGACGGGCTGTTGCCCCGCTGGGCCGCCAAGATCCATCCGCGCACCCGCATCCCCTGGGCCACCACTCTGCTCACCGGGGTGTTCGTGGCGTTGTGGTCGTTGGTGGGCGACTCCGGGGAGACCTACGACCTGACCAACATCGGCACGCTCTTCGCCTTCATCCTGGTCAGCATCGGCGTGCTGGTGCTGCGCCACAAGGAACCGGAACGCCCGCGGCCGTTCCGGGTGCCCATGGTCTGGCCGGTCTGCCTGCTCTCCGCCGCCGGCTGCCTCTATATCATGACAGGCCTTCCGCACCAGGCGTGGGTGCGGTTCTGTGTGTGGCTGGCGGTCGGACTGGTGCTGTATTTCTTCTACGGATTCTGGCACAGCAGGCTGCGGGGCGCGAACAAACAGTAGCGCCGGTCCGGTCGCTTGGGAGCTACACATCCTCTGGTAGCAGCGTGCCTGTTGAGCATCCGGATGAAGAAGCGCCGTCAGTTCGATATCGAAATCAGCATCTGCTGCGTGCCAGGAGTCCCATCGAGTGAGAAAGTGAGTGGGACAGTATCGCTGGCGGGGACATTTGGCACCACGACATTGAACTGATAGAGTCCCAAATAGCCGACGGTCAACCCGGAGAATGACACCGTGGCCGGTACCCCGGCGAACGAGGCTTGGAAGTTTCCGTTGAGACGATTGGATTGCGTCACAATCTGGCCCGCAGGACTATTCGGCGCTACCGTTCCAAAACCAACGCCATAAAAAACGATGGTATCGTCAGGTTTCGCGCGCGCCGAAGTAACACCGGCGATCGAGCCGGGAGGGAGAACAAAAGTGACACCGTCCGAGAACAGCGCGGCGATGTATTGTCCAGCTTTCAGATCGAATACTGCAGGCGCCAGCAGACCCGGCTCGGTCACATTCACGGTGATCGGATAAGCCGCGCTGCTTCCGCCCGGCGTCGTGACAACTACCGGTTGCGATCCTGTTGAGATGTTGGAGGGCACCTGAGCGTTCACTTGGGTGGGGCTGACATAGTCGATGAACGCGAGCTGGCCGCCGATGGTAACCGTGGTGCCCCCCAAAGCGGTGGGCGCCGCGTTCCCGGTGAAATCGGCACTGGCCCAAGTCTGGGAGGTGACGTTAGCGAGATTCGTGCCGTAGATCTCCATCCACGTTCCGGGCGCCAGTGCGGAGAACCCGCCGTAGGCGCTGGCGCTGATGACGCCCTGCGACGTCCGGATGACGGGCGTGGCATCGAAGGTGCCGAAAACGGTTCCGCTCATCACCGCGCCTGGCGTCAGCCCTACTTGTCCGATACTGCACGCCGGGACAGAGGTTCCAGAGCAGGAGGCACTGGAATTATAGAAAAAAGTGAAATTGTTGGAGAGAAACGCGACCGTGGCGCCAGTGTTCTCTGTCAGCGACACCGAGATCGTGCCGGAGGAGCCGGCCGTCAGGCCGAAGGTGACGTAATCACTGCCCGGGCTGATGGAATTGGCAGTGAAGGGGGATATGCCGTTGCCCTTGTAAGCCAGCACCATGGAGATGGTCCCCCCGCCACCGACGCCTGTGTAGGTCGCCGTCAGCGTGCATTTGGTGTTTGTACCATCGTAAACGCAAGTGCCCCAGTTGACGCGGCTTTGACCCACGCCGCCGCTGCCGCCGAGACCCGTCAAAGTTACGGCCTGATTGCTGTTTGCGTATGTGGCCGTTTGTGCCGAAGCCGGCGGCAAAAACGCTACGCAGAAAAAAAACAGGGGAATGGCAATGCGCCTCATAATTGGTTGGTGCTCCAAGCCTAGCAGTTAACCGGGAGAGATGCAAAAAAGAAAGTCGTAGTGCTACGGTATCTGAAGGATGCGTCCAGATCAACACTTCTCCCCGTTGTTGCGCAACGCGATGCTGTAGGGTCGGAGAGCACAGCCGACCATTTCGGCCGCGCCAAGCGGCGTTCCTACATCTGGATAAATCGAGCCTTCAACGTTTCCGCCTCAATGCTCCTTCGACGCCCTAGCGGTTGAAGCTCCCATCGGAGACTGTGCCACTGGGCAGATAACAGGCCGCCCCACCCTGGACGCGCCGCTACCGCTTGCGCTGGCCTTGAGCCTGGTGGCGGATCTTTTTCTTCTCCGACCCCCGTGCCACACCCGCGGCCCGTTTGGCCTTCGGCGCTGCCTTCTTGCGCGCCGTGCGCTTGATCTTCTTGCGTTCTATCTTGTCGGTAACTGTCTTCGTGTTCATCAGCTTCTTTTCAGTCCTGCGTATTTTTCTATCAGCTTCTTGAGGCCGTAGCGGGGAAAGTTAACAGTGATCTTAGCATCTTCGCCGTCCCCTTCGCGACGCACCACTGTGCCGGCGCCGTACTTGGGATGCTCCACCATCATGCCCGCCCGCATTCTCCGGGGGGTGGGCGGCGCTTCCGGCGGTTTGGCCGCGCCGCCTACCGGCGCGCCCATCGGACGGGGCGGCTGCGGCAATTTCGGAGCGATCGGCGCCGGCGGCCGTTGCGGCGCCGCAATCGGTTTATTGGCCGCGTTGAACGGCAGCCCGCGCTCGCCGAAAAATTGCGGGATGTTCTCCACCGAATTGTAGGTCTTGCCCGTGAACGTGTTGCGCCGCACCACCGTCCGCACGCCGTATCGTTCCGCCTGCATGGTGATTTCGCCAGCCTCGTCGCGCACGCCCATTTCCGCGATTAGCTCCGCCGGCACTTCGCTCAGGAACCACGAGGGCGTCGACCGCTCCTGCTCGCCGCCGCCGAAACGCCGCCGGTACTTGGCCCACGTCAGAATCAGCCGCTTGCGCGCGCGCGTCATCCCCACGTAGCACAGCCGCCGCTCCTCTTCGAGCGCCGTTTCCGAATCCATCGACCGGCTGTGCGGAAACAACCCCAGCTCCATTCCGGAGAGGAAAACCACCGGGAACTCCAGTCCCTTGGCGTTGTGCAACGTCAGCAGGCTGACCGCAGCCTTTTCGTCATACGCGTCGGCCTCCGCCACCAGCGCCGCGTGATCCAGAAAATCCGAGATGGATTCGCCTCGCTCCGCCGCTTCCGTCGCCGCCGCGATCAACTCGTCCAGGTTCTCGAGGCGCGCTTCTCCGTCCGGCGTCTTTTCCTGTTCCAGCATGCGCCGGTAGCCGGTGCGGTCCAGAATGAAGCGGAGCAGATCCGGCAGCGGCGAGGAGCTGGCCACCAGCGAAAGCTCCTGGATCAGATTGCGGAAGGTCACCAGCGCAGATTGCGAGCGCGTGGAGAGCTTCTGATCGTCGATGATGCGCTCGATCGAGTCCCACAGGCTAAGCCCGTGATCCCGTCCGTACTTTTCGATCTGGTCCACGGTGGTCTTGCCGATGCCGCGCGCCGGCGTGTTGACCACCCGCAGCAAGCTCACCGAATCGTAATTCGAAGCCGCCAGCTTCAGGTACGCCACGGTATCCTTGATTTCGGCCCGCTGATAAAAGCTGAAGCCCCCGACGATGTTGTACTTCCGCCCGTAACGCCGCAGCGCTTCTTCGATCTGCCGCGATTGAAAGTTGGTGCGGTACAGCACGGCCACGTGGTCCCCGGGATTCGCCGCCAGGTGCTTTTCGATGGTATCGGCGATGAACAGCGCCTCGTTTTCGGCGTCGTAGCCGGCGAAGAGCCCCAACTTTTCGCCCGCGGCGGCCTCCGTCCACAGCTTCTTTCCCTTGCGCGCCTTGTTGTTCTCCACCACTGCGCCGGCCGACGCCAGGATGTTCTTGGTGGACCGGTAGTTCTGCTCCAGCCGGATGATCTTGGCCTTCGGAAAATCGCGCTCGAAATCCAGAATATTGCGGATGTCCGCTCCGCGCCAGCTATAGATCGATTGATCCTCGTCGCCCACCACGCAGACGTTGCCGTGGCTTTCCGAGAGCAGGCGCATCAGGTCGTACTGGGTGCGGTTGGTGTCCTGGTATTCGTCGATCATCACGTAGCTCAGCCGCCGGTTCCAGGCCTCGCGCGTGTTCTGGTCGTGTTGCAGCAGGCGCACCGCTTCGAGCAGCAGATCGTCGAAATCCAAGGCATTGGCAGTGCGCAGCGCCTTTTCGTACGCTTCAAACACCACGGCCAGCGATTCGGTCTCTTTGTTGACCGCGGCTTTGAGCAAATCGGCCGGCCCTTGCCTGGTGTTCTTGGCGCGGCTGATCTTGGAAAGCGCCGCGCGATATTGCATGAACTCTTTCTCGTCGAGCCCGAGGCCCCGGTAAGCCGCCTTGACTACGCCGAGCTGGTCCTCGTCGTCATAGATGCTGAAGCGCCGCGAGAATCCCGGCCGGATGCGCGCCAGCGGTTCGCCGTCGGTGCGCAGCAGGCGCACGCAAAACGAGTGGAACGTGGAGATGTTGGGCGAAGAATCCAGGTTGACGTCCGCCAGCAGCGCCGACACACGCTCGCGCATTTCGTTGGCGGCTTTATTGGTAAAGGTGACGGCTAAAATGGCGGACGGGGGCACGTGCCGCGCCGTGATAATGTACGCGACGCGGTGTGTGATGACGCGGGTCTTGCCGCTGCCGGCACCCGCGAGAATCAGAAGCGGCCCTTCCGTATGGGTAACCGCTTCCCGCTGCTGCGGGTTGAGCCCTTTGAGGAAATCCATGAGATGGGGAACCCCTAGAGTTTAGCATGCGTCACCACGAAGCCTGTTCAGCCTGGCTGTGACTGATGTGACTGGGTGCGAGGCGTGAGAGCGGATAACCGCGGCCGAGTAGTTTTGCGTTCTTAATTCCTTCCGGCCTTGGCCGTCAGCAGTCCCCGCCCGCGCAGCCAGTCCGCTAACCGCCCAGGCCACGAAGACAGCGCCGCGTCGTTCTGCGCGAGGCCGACGCCGTGGCTGCCGTGTTCGTAGATGTGCAGTTCCGCCGGCACTGCGGCCTTGCGCATCGCCAGATAGAATAAGACGCTGTTTTCCACCGGCACGGTCTTATCGGCATCGGTGTGAAACAGAAACGCCGGTGGAGTCTGCGGCGTCACCTGCAACTCATTCGACAAGCTCTCGACCAACTTCGGATCGGGATGCTCGCCCAAGAGAGAGGTCATCGAGCTACGATGCACGTAACTGGTAAAGGAAATCACCGGGTAGCACAACACCAGAAAATCCGGGCGGCTGCCGGCGCGGTCGATGGGGTCGGCCGCTTGGGGGTTGCCGGCATCGAAATGCGTCCCGGCGGTGGACGCCAGATGCCCGCCGGCCGAAAAGCCCATGATGCCGATGCGATCAGGCTGGAAGCCATACTCCGCCGCGCGAGACCGCACCAGACGAATCGCCCGTTGCGCATCCTGTAACTCGCTGGGGTGGTGATAGCGCGGTCCCAGGCGATATTGCAGCACGAATGCCGACACCCCGATGGAATTCAGCCATTGGGCCACCTGGTAGCCTTCCTTGTCCATGGAAAGGTGCTGGTAGCCGCCGCCCGGGCAGACAATCACCGCAGTCCCCGCGCCGCTGCCTTTCGCCAGGACGAACGGCGTCAGCGATGGCTGGTCCTCGGGCGATGTTCCCAGCGCGCCCGGCGCACCCTTCGGCCACAACAGCTCCGCCTTCGGCGCCTGCGCCAGCAGGGCGCCCGCCGCAACCATCAAGCAAATCGCAAATCGCCTCATGAGTCTCAGGCTATCACCCGTACGTCCCCCTTGCCCCATACGGTCTGCCGGCCCACGCCCACCCACCGGGCCGCGCGCAGCCACGGCAGAAACTCCCCCAGCGAGCCCTGGTATTCCGCTTCGCCGGTGAAACCGCCCAGCGGATGCGTCTGCCCGGTGCGCCCGGATTTCCTTTCCACCTGCTCCCACTGCAGTTGGCAATGGACCATGCGGATATTGGCCGCGCGCCGGCCCACTTCCCGGAAGTCGATCTCCAGCGCCCCCGCCCCGTACAAAGCGCGCAGTGTGCTGATGCGGTCGCGCAGCCGGCCGAAAAGGACGGGGAACTCCGGGCGCTTCGCCAGGCTCCCGCCGCTCTTCAGTTCGGTCGGGGTGAGGAAGCGGACACGGACACGCTCCACGCGCGCGGAATCCGGGTCCGGATCCGGATCGAGATTGAGGATTAGCGGCGGGCGGCCCACCTCATCCGCGGCGTCGTCCAGGTTGAGTTGTTCCACCCGCTCGAGCGAAACGCGGCCGTGGCCCGGCCCGATTCCCTGCGCCCCAAATGCGGCAAAGGCCTCGTGAAAATACTCGCGCACCGGCGCGCGCAGGTCGAAGACATGCACGTCGAAACAGAAGGTCTCGCCCATGGCGATGGCGCGCCCGTCCAGACTGCCCGCCCGCAGCACGAAGGGCCGCGGCCAATCCCCGAGGCCGCTGGGAGCTTTGCCCAGGCCGCTGCCCGGCTCGAACAGCCGCGCGTAGGCGGCCGGCGAAGCGGTGTCGCGCAGCACCATCCCCAAGGCGCCGCGGATCACGTTGCCGCTCTTTCCCGCCGGAAAATATACCCGGTCGATCGCCCGGAAATGAAAGCGGAATCGGTAGAACTCGAATTGGGTCACCAGACTGGCCGGGTTTTGCACGGTTCTCCTGT
>JBEKQS010000263.1:0-7197 GCA_049519475.1 Bryobacteraceae bacterium
CGCCGACACGTATGCCACAATCTCGCAGTCGCGATCTTGAGCGGCGAAGGCGTTCAGCAGGCTGCGAACGTAGACTTCATTCCCCGTCAGGTGCCGGCCGATGGCGTGTGCATCAACAGCGAAGCGCATTACTCACACCTAGTATAGCGGACCATTATGACTCTCGGCTGTGTCGGAAGTACATCCCTTTCCGTCCGCTGCCGCACGTAAACTCCTTTTGCAACAATCATCTGGCGGCGGCGCCCGATCCTTCAGGGCCCATTAGAGCACGCCGCACACCGGCCACAGGGCGGCGTCACCCTATATCCACCGGCAGTCCGTCACCGGGTAGTCCTCTATATAAACCAATCTGTGCCGAACAAGTTCTCCCCCGGCGCGAAACCGGCTGTCCGGGCACCCCCGGTCCGGAACCGGTCGCCAGAATGCTAGAATTAGACTGGTCTTCAACATCACACATGTCTTCCTGTGTGCGGAAAGCGCTTGCGAGTTTCCCAGGTCGGGTCCCATCCTCATCGATACGCCGGCTTCGAGTTGTTGCCAAGGAGAAGTGAAGTAAATGAAAGAAACAGGTACGGTCAAGTGGTTCAACGCCGGAAAAGGATTCGGCTTCATTCAGCGTGAGAGCGGCGAAGATGTCTTCGTCCATTTTTCCGCTATCTCGGCGAGCGGCTATCGGTCCCTCGATGAAGGCGCTAAAGTGTCGTTCGTCGTCAAGCGTGGTCCCAAGGGCCTGCAAGCCGAAGACGTCACGTTAGTATAGTCGATACTCATCATTCCACCTTCCCTGGAGCCATGGCGCATCAGTAGCCGCGAATTTCGCGAGAATCTGCAATGGGCGGTGGCGGCTCCGGGGGAGGCGGAAGTGTCTGCTGCTATATTGGCAGCGCGTGACCCGGCAGGGCGCCGCCCGCTCAGTTCTCCGCCACCGACCTCTGCGCCAGTTCCCCGAACAGCGGCAGCGCGTATGCTTCGCCATGCGAGGCCTTCACCATCATGAAGATGGACATCCCCAACAGAACCACGCTGACCAGGTCGTGCAGGTGGCCGACGTGCGAAATCGGGTCCAGCACCCATTTCAGCACCTGGTCATTCATCAGCCAGGCCACAAACAGGTATAGCCCCTGGAAGGCGTGGAACCGCACCGTCCGGTCGTGCCGGTAGCGCTGCGAAGCCAGCACCAGAATCGACACAATCCAGCCCACTACCGGGATGTAGCACAGGATCGACGCGGTTCGCGGCGTCATGCTCGCAAACGGATCGTTGGCCACCGGGTGGCCGGATTCGCTCGGCCCCTCACGCGGTTGGGGCGCTCCGCAGCGGCTGCAGAAGCCGTCCGCCGGCCCCACTTCTTTCCCGCACTGGCTGCAAAAAGGCATCCTGTTTATCTTTACGTGATTCGAGCCGCGCGTGTTCCAGCGACCTGCCGATTCCTCCGTGCTACTATTCTTGCCATGCGGAAGCTGCTTTCGTCCATTCTGCTGCTGGCCGGCGCCACGCTCCTGCCGGCGGCCAAGAATCTCGAAGTGTATTGCATCGACGTGGAAGGTGGCAAGGCCACGCTGTGGATTTCGCCGTCCGGCGAGTCCATGCTGGTGGATACCGGCTATGCCGGCTTCAACCGCCGCGACGCCGATCGCATCCTGGCCGCGGCCAAGAACGCCGGGGTCAGGAAAATCGACTACCTTCTCATCACCCACTATCACAAGGACCATGCCGGCGGTGTTCCGCAACTGGCCGAAAAAATTCCTGTCCGCAATTTCGTCGACCATGGCGCTTCCAGCGAAAAGGGCCAGGACGAGGACGTAATCTTCAACGCCTACAGCGCGTTTCGCGACAAGGGAAACCACATCCTGGCCAAGGTCGGCGACACTCTGCCCATCAAGGGCATGGAAGTGAAATTCGTTTCCAGCGACGGCAACCTGCTCGAGGCGCCGCTACCGGGCGCCGGCCAGCCCAATCCCGATTGCGCCGGCTTCCCGAAGCCCGCGCCCGAGCCCGATAAGCCCGAAAACGCCCATTCCGTTGGAACTCTCATCACTTTCAGCAGCCTGCGGTTCCTCGACATGGGCGATCTCACCTCCGACAAGGAATACGACCTGGTCTGCCCCAATAACAAGCTCGGCGTGGTGGATGTCTTCATGGTCTCGCACCACGGCTCCAGCTTCTCCGATTCCCTGCCCTTCGTACGCGCCCTTCACCCGCAGGTGGCCATCATGAACAACGGCTCGCGCAAGGGCGGCGCGCCCGAAGTCTGGCAGCGCATCCACGAAATCCCCGGCCTGGAAGACTTCTGGCAACTGCACTTCGCCATCGCCGCCGGCAAGGAGCACAACTCCCCCGACACATTCATCGCCAACGTGGATGAGATCTGCGAGGGGCAGTGGCTCAAACTGACCGCGCGTCCCGACGGCAGCTTCACGATCTACAACAGCCGCAACAAATACCAGCGGGAGTACCGGAAGCGCTAGCCGGAAAACTGGTGCTAAACGTGGGACAGGCCAGGAGGCGCCAGGAGGCCTGTCCTACTGCTTCTTCACCACCGGCGCGGGCTTGCACTCTTTGGCGTCTTTGTTCTTGGGGTCTTTGCAATCGATAGCCGGTTTGGTCTCTTTGTCCGCCGGCTTGTCTGCCGTCAGATCCGCCGGAAGGTCGAAAGAGATCGAAGATCCTACCTCGTACTTGCGGTAGAAGCGATATTCGTTAATGTTGTCCGCCAGATATTCCGTGCCGTCCATCTGAATTTCGCCGCGGCTCGGCAAAAGGAACTTGAAGCCGCCCACATCGGCATAATCGTAATCGAGCAAGCTCTCGGCCCGCCTGATCGGGAAATCGGCTGGAATGTCTTCGGCCTTCTGCACCAGGCGCGTCACGGTGCGGTTTTCGTTATCCACGAAAACTTCTCCGCTGTAGGCCGGGATAATCTGCCGCTTCAGATCCTTCACTTCGATGGACCACTGGGAGCGCTCCTGGGCCACGCGGAAGCTGAACACCATGGTGAGGCGGTGGCGCAGGGTAGTCCAGCGGCTCCATTCGAAGCGCGCCTGGGTGTGCGGCTCGAACAGGGTGCGCAGCATGATGGCGAAATCGCCGGTCGAGGTGGAACCGCCGAGGTTCTCGTATGCCGTGTTGATCGGCTTGCTGCCGTTCAGGATCGGGTCCTTTTTCTCCTGGTGCTGGAAGTACGTCAGTTTGCTGGTGATGACGTCTTGCGTCTGGAAAGATGGCTCGCTTCCCGCGCGCCCGCCGCGGAACTTTGCAGCCGCCCTGCGCGTCTCCACTTCCAGGCAGATGAAGTCGGGGAGGCCGCTGTCGTAATTCCTGACATAATCCCGCACCTCATCCAGAATCTTTCCCTGTTCCGCGGACGACGGAATCGGAATCGGGTCGTCCGGCAGCGGCGGCTGCAGGTTCGCGGCTGTCAGGTTCTGCGACTGGTCTCTCAACCGTTCGAGCGCTTTGATGGTTTTCTGACCAACCCCGGCGCCCTGTAAATCCTCGATCACGCTCTCATCGAGTTTCTCGGCGAGCTTCACCCCCGCCAGAAACCTGGCCGTTTCGCTATCCGAGCTCTTGCCTTCCTTGATTAACTGTTGGTTGTGCTTGATGAAGGCAATCAGTTCCTGAATGGTGAGCGGCTTGGTCTGGCTCATCGCGAGCGCGCCGATCGCGAGCAGGCAAGCCAGAAGGCGGTAACGCATGCCTCCATTTTCGCACGTACGGCCGCCATTCCGTTCCGGGCCAGTTTCGCCCAGGCGTGACGCCGGCTCACGGCGAAGGACCTGCTAAAATCGTCACCGGGGCGGGATGGTGGAATTGGTAGACACAGAGGCCTTAAAAGCCTCTGATCCGCAAGGATCGTGTGGGTTCGAGTCCCACTCCCGCCACCAGGATCCGGCGGCGACGCCCGGTTCCTGGAGAGCATGGGAATCCGATTCCTGGCCGACGGCGAATCTTGAAATAGTCCGAAAGTCCCAGCGGCTCTAGTGAAAACCTACTAGGTACTTTGGACCCGATCTGGGACTCGCGCGACCAGCCGGTGCGTGCGATATGTATGTTGTGAGGATCGGGATATCGGCATGAACTATCGTCATTTGAGCTTGCATTGCGACTGCGGGGAGGTTCCCGAGCGTCTCGTCGAAGTGGGATTCAGCGAGGATCACCATCTGGTGGTGCACTGGTGGTGTGAGAAGTGCGAAAGAGTCGTCTACATCTCCAAGCCGCTCACCGAATGCTGGCAGGAGTGCCCCGCCAAAGACCACTCCCTCGACCGCGTGCTGGCGGATTGGTCCAGCGAGGCCAAGGAAGATACCGACGCCAAGTTTCTACGCAGCATCGGCGTGACGATGTAGGAAAAAGGCTCAGCCGCCGATGAACGCCGATTTAAAACAAGAGCTTATCCACATTGATCTGCGTTCGTCGGCGGCTTAAGTGGGGTCTTTCAGCGTCGGGATGTCACAGCGCGGAAGTAATCCACGGTGAGGCGCAGTCCCTCTTCCAACGACACCCGCGGTTCCCAGCCCAGCACGGCACGGGCCTTCGAGATATCGGGCCGGCGTTGTTTGGGATCGTCTTCGGGTAGCGGCTGGAAGACGATCTCCGAGGCCGCCCCGGTGAAACGCCGGATGTGCGCGGCGAATTCCAGAATCGTCATTTCATTCGGGTTCCCCAGGTTCACGGGATAGCGCTCCTCGGAGAGCATCAAGCGGTAGAGTCCATCCACCATGTCGGCCACGTAGCAGAAACTGCGGGTTTGCGAGCCGTCGCCGGAAACTGTCAGCGGCCACCCATGTAGCGCCTGGTCGATGAACGCGGGCACCACGCGCCCGTCATCCAGCTGCATCCGCGGTCCATACGTGTTGAAGATCCGCGCGATGTTGGTCCGTAGGCCATGGGTCCGGTGGTACGCCATCGTCAGAGCTTCGGCGAAGCGCTTGCTTTCGTCGTAACAGGATCGCGGGCCCACCGGGTTGACATTGCCCCAGTAGTCTTCGACTTGCGGATGGACTTGGGGATCGCCATAACACTCCGACGTGGAGGAAATCAGGAAGCGCGCGCGTTTTTCAAGCGCCAGCGAGAGCATGTGGCGCGTCCCCAGGGAACCGACGTCGAGAGTCTCGATCGGGTGGGCCAGGTAGTCCTTGGGACTCGCCGGTGAGGCCAGGTTGACGGTGCAATCCACCGCGCCTTCAATCGCGAAGGGCCGGGTGATGTCCTGCTCCAGGAATTGGAAATGCGCGTGGCCGGCCAGGTGTGCCAGATTGCGCGGATGCCCGGTCAGAAAATTATCGAGCGCCACCACACTAGGGCCTTCGGCCAGCAGGCGGTCGCAAAAGTGCGAACCAATAAAACCGGCAGCACCGGAAACGACGATACGCAAGAGTCCTCCGCATGGCTATTTTAGCCGATGCGGCGATTCCAAATTCTTAAGTCCTCAACGCGGAGTCGCGGAGACGCTGAGAAAACTGAATGAGATTCTGGTTTCTCTCGTTCCTCCGCGTCTCCGCGCCTCCGCGTTTGATAAGCAAAGCAGCATGATACATTCATCTCTGGTATGACGGACGCATCGTGGGTGGAACGGGCGATTCCAAATTCTTAAGTCTTCAACGCGGAGCCGCGGAGACGCCGAGAAAACTGAATGAGATTCTGGTTTCTCTCGTTCCTCCGTGTCTCCGCGCCTCCGCGTTGATAAGCAAAGCAGCATGATACATTCATCTCTGGTATGACGGACGCATCGTGGGTGGAACGGGCGGCGGTTTTAGCAATCATGGCGTGGTCGCTGGCGATTACCTGGCGGCGCGTGAGCGCGGTGGCGTCGACCATCCGCGGGTCGCGCGAGACGCCGGACTTCGAAATCGCTCCGCTGGGCCCGCGCATCCGCCGATTCCTGTGGGAAGTGGTACTGCAAGGCAAGGTGATCCGCGAACGGCCGCTGGCGGGGCTCGCTCACGCCTTCGTCTTCTGGGGCTTCTGCGCCTTCGCGCTGGTCACCGTGAACCACATCACTTCGGCGTTCGGCGGCCGTTTCCTCGCGCCGTCCGGCGCGTTCGGTCATTTCTATTTCGGATTCGTCGCGGTGTGGGCGGTGCTGGTAGCCGTGTCGATCGCCGGGCTCTTCGTGCGGCGGTTTCTGGTCCAGCCCAAGTGGTTGGGTAAGGTATCGCCGGAATCGGGCGTCATCGCCGGGCTGATCTTCGTTCTGATGGTCACCTACCTCAGCGGCTTGTGGTTTGCCGAAGGCTCCCCGGGTGAATCCGCAATAGGCGAGCGCGTAAGCTGGTGGCTGCACACGCTGGCGCTGTTCGCTTTCCTGCCAATGATTCCGCATACCAAGCACTTGCACCTGGCTCTCAGCCCGGTCACGGTCTTCCTGAAGCGCGCCGGCTTCAGCCGCATCCCTCCACTCACGGGCGACGAGGATTTCGGACTCGACACCGGCAAGGACGTCACCCGCATCGAGGCCCTGCAGGCCTTCTCCTGCGTGGAGTGCGGGCGCTGCTCCGAGCATTGCCCGGCCTACAACACCGGCAAGGCGCTCAACCCCAAGGAAATCATTCTGGGCCTGCGCGACTACCTCAAGGAAGACGGGCCGGCAGCCGAGGCGCCGCTGGTGGGCGTGCACATTTCCGAGGAAGCTCTGTTCCAGTGCACCACGTGCGGAGCCTGCGAGTTTCAATGCCCGGTGGGCATCCAGCACCTGCCCATGATCGTGGGGTTGCGCCGCGGCGCCGTGAACACCGGAAAGTGGGAGGACAACTTCGGCACCAAGCTCTTCCTCAACCTGGAACGCAACGGGAATGCGCTCGGCTTCGCGCCCAGCGACCGCCAGAAGTTCATCGAGAAAGCCGCCCTGCCCCTCTACGACGGCACGCAGGAATATTGCCTCTGGCTGGGCTGCATGGGCTCCTACGATCCGCAGGGGCGGGAAATCGTGCTGGCGCTGGCGCGCGTCTTGCGCCATGCCGGCGTCACCTTCGGCGTGCTGCGCAAAGAGAAGTGCACGGGCGATCCCGCGCGGCGCCTGGGCAACGACCTCGCGGTGGGCAATGTCGCCGAAGCCAACATCGAAATCCTCCGCGCCGCGGGGGTCGGCAAGGTGGTCTCCATTTGCCCCCACTGCGTGCGCACCATTGGCGAGGACTGGCGCGAGTATGGCGCAGCCTTCCAGATTGAGCATCACAGCGAGTTGCTGGCGCGGAT
>JBEKQS010000264.1:0-7130 GCA_049519475.1 Bryobacteraceae bacterium
GAGCACGACGCGCTTGGTGGCTTTGTGATCGAGCAGCTCGTCGAGGTTGACGTGGGCGCCGAGGGCCACGCCATCCACGGAGCGGAGTTCCTCGCCGGGCTGGATCTTGGCGAGATCGGCCGGAGAGTGCGGAAGAACTTGGGTGACTTTGAGTTTGCCGGAGCTCTCGTAAGTGGCGCGGTCGAAGGTGAGGCCGAGCTGGCCGACGCCGCTGCCGCGGCCCCCGCCGCCGGTTGCCGCCGCGGCGGCGGGCGGAGCGGTGATGCCGGAGTGCGAGGAGTTGAGCTCGCCGATCATGAGGCGGAGGATGGCGCGCATTTCATCGGGCGTGCGGGCGCCCTCGATGAGCGGGGCGTAGGTCTTGCGCACGGCGTTCCAATCGACGCCGTTGTAGTGGGGATCGGCGTAGCGGTCGCGCTGGGCGGCCCAGGCTTCTTCAAAGACGGCGATTTTTTCGGTGTTGAAATCGACGTCCATTTCGGCATCGACGGCAATGGAGCGGGACTGGCGGTTATCGACGCCGATGGCGGTGACGCGGCCGGCTTCCAGGAAGAAGACGTCGCGGGAATCGGCGGAGAACTGGGCGTGGCTGCGCATGGCGGACGTGCTGGTGAGCGCGTGCGCGGGTCCACCGCCGCCGCCACGGCCGCCGCCGGGGGCGGCTGGCCCGCGTCCACCACGGCCCGCGGCTTCTTCGTCGAGGGGATACAGATAAAGGTTGGCCTGGCCGCCGGCGCTTCCGGAATAGAGCAGCCACTTGCCATCGGGGCTGATGACGGGGTTCGCGACCTGCATGCCGGCGGTGTTGAGGGTGGTGAGGCGCTGGCGGATGTGGTCAAACTCGAACTCGACTTTGACGGGCGGCTTGGGTTCGGCGAGGGCAGAGGCGGCTGGCGCGCCACGCGCGCCGCGTCCACCACCGGCGGCGGCATCGGTATCGGGACTGGCGGCTGCGGCGCCGCGTCCGCCGCGGGCGGCGGGAGTTTCGGGCTTGAAGAGATCGTCGAAGCGGTCTTCGGAAAACTTGGGTTGTTTGGGAACGAGATCGATGCGCAGGAGCTGCGGGATCTCGGTGCGCTGGCTGGTTTCGAAGATGAGGAACTTGCCGTCGGGGCTCCATTGCACGGAGCCGATGCTGGAGTTGGGGACGAAGCTGACCTGGCGCGCGGCGCCGCCGGAGGCAGCGACGACATAGATGTTGCGCAGGCCGCGGTCGCCGGCATCGACGTAGGCGATCCACTGGTTGTCGGGGGCCCAGACGTATGAGGCGAGGAAACCGGAGACGAGCAGGCGCTCCTGTTTGGTGTCGAGATCGATGACGCGGAGCTCTTTGCGATTGCGGATGAAGGCGAGGGACTTGCCGTCGGGCGAGAATTTGAGGGCCTGATCGGGCAGCGGGTCCTTGGTCAACTGGGTTTCAGCGTGGTGGATGAAGTCGTAGAGGAAGACGTGAGTGACGGCGCCGCGCTCGCTGAGATAAGCGATGCGGGTGGAGTCGGGAGTCCAGGAGACTTGGGTTTCGGGACCGGGCGTGGTGGTGACGCGGAAGGCGTTGCCGCCGTCGCGGGCGGAAGCGGCAAAGACCTCGCCGTGGGCGATGAGAGCGACCTTGCGAGCGTCCTGGGAGACGGCGAGATCGTTGAAGGTGTCGAGCGAGAGGTGGGAGATTTCAGGAGTGGCGACGGATCCGACCAAGGTGATGGGGAGCGGGTAAGTCTCGCCGGTCCTGGTATCGAGCTGCCAGATTTTGAAGTCGCGTTCGAAGACGACGGACTTGCCATCATAAGAGATGGTAGGCCAGAGGACGCGGCCGTCGGTGAATTTGGTCGCCTGGCGGGGTTTTCCACCGGGAGTGACGGTCCAGATATTCTGCGCGCCGGAGCGGTCGGACATGAAGTAGAGCTGGTGGCCGTCGGGCATCCACATGGGCCAGGCGTTGCGGCCGTTGAGATCGACCACTTTTTCGTACGTGGCGGGCGAGCCCTCCTTGCGCAGCCAGATTTCGGATTCGTCGAGGTGGCTGTGGCCGTGGCGCCACCATTGGGCGTCGCCGTTACCGCGGGCGGCGAAGGCGAGCGTGGAGCCATCGGGCGCGGGGGCGGCCTGAAACTCATTGGTGAAGCGGTCGGCGGAGACGGGCATGGGCGTGCCGCCGCCGGAGCTGACGCGGTAGATATCATTCTTGTTGCCGACGTCGTTGGTGCCGTTGGAGAAATAGATCCACTTGCCGTCGCGCGACCAGGAGTCGAGCTGGTCGAGACGGTCATCGAAGGTGAGGCGTTTGAGGTCGCCGGTGGAGAAAGTGAGGATGTAGATATCGCCATTGCCGGTGCGGGTGGAGACGAAGGCAAGCCTCGAGCCGTCGGGCGAATAGAGCGGGCGGGATTCCTCGGCGGGATGGGAGATGAGCAGGTGGGCTTCCCCACCCTGGGAGGGCGCGATCCAGATATCGCCGCCGGAGACGAAGGCAATTTCCGGGCGCGTGGGGCAGAGCGCGGGCTCGCCGAGGTAAGGGATGCCGGCCGAAAACGCGGCCGCGGAAAGGGAGAGCAGAAGGAGAAAGCTGCGCATACTGGCGGCCATTATATCTGGTAGCGGAGGGGCCGCGCCGGGCGGAAATATCCGGGCGATGATGTGCAAATATCGGGGACATGGGCGGTTCGCTTGTCCGCGCTTGTGAGATCACCAGAGGCCGGTCACTTTACCGGTGTGGGTATCCACATCGATACGGCGGAAGCCGGGGTTTGACGACGTTCCCGGCATCAGGCTGATGGACCCCGCGCAGGGGCAGAGGAACCGCGCGCCCGAGTAAACCAGCACATCGCGGATCGGCAGGATCCACCCTTTGGGAGCGCCCTTCACTGCAGGATCGTGACTCAGGCTCAGGTGTGTCTTCACCATCATGGTCGCGTAGTCGTCGTACTTGGGGTCCGACTCGAGCGCGCGCGCTTTGGCCTCGGCCTCGGGAGCCCATGCTACTCCGTCGGCGCCGTAGATCTCTCTGGCGATGAGGTCCACGCGATCGCGCAGCTTCATGGAAAGCGGATAGAGGTATTCGAAATGGGGGTCGTCGTCACAGGCGTCGATTACCGCGTCGGCGAGTTCGAGAGCGCCTTCGCCGCCCCTGGCCCAGTGATCCGCCGTGGCGCAGCGGGTGCCGGCCGCTTCGGCGGCCTCGCGAACCAACGCCAGTTCGGCCTTCGAATCCGATTCGAAGCGGTTGATGCAGACCACCGGATTCAGCCCGGATTTACGAATGATGCCGATGTGGTGCAACAGGTTCGGGAGGCCTCTCGCGAGCAGGTCCAGCCCCTCCCGCGAGTATTCGAGGGGCAGCGGGCGTCCCGGTGTAACGGGCGGTCCGCCGCCGTGCATCTTCAGCGCGCGGACAGTAGCGGTCAATACCCCGACATGCGGCTGGAGGCCGCTGTAGCGGCACTTCACATTCCAAAATTTCTCGAAACCCATGTCCGACGCGAAGCCGCTTTCGGTCACGTGGTAGTCGAACAGTTTCAAGCCCAGCCGGTCCCCGATGATCGACGACTGCCCGATGCTGATATTGGCGAAGGGCCCGGCGTGCACCATGCAGGGCTGATACTCGGCGGTGCAACACAAGGTGGGGTTGAAGGCGTCGCGCATCCAGGCGCACATCGCGCCGGCCACTTCCAGGTCCTCGGCTGTGACCGGATTGCCCTGTTTGTCGTATGCCAGCGTGATCTGGCCCAGGCGTTTGCGGAGGTCCGGCAGATCGCGGGCAATCGCCAGAATGGACATCAACTCGGAACTTGCCGCAATGTTGAACTTCGACTGCATCATGTAGCCGTCGCTCCGGTCGCCCATTCCGATGACGATGTTGCGCAGCGCCTGCGCGCAGAAGTCCATCACCCAGGTCATCTGCACGCGGCAGGGGTCGATATCCAGGCGGCGCATGCCGCTCAGGCGCTCCAATTGGCGGTCGTCGTAGTTGCGCTCGTGCTGCATTCGGGCGGTGAGCGCGGTCATGGACAGGTTGTGGGCATTGATCACCGCGTTCATATCGCCGGTGAGCCCCATGGAAAACTCCGTCATCGGGAGGAGCAGCGCGCGCCCGCCGCCGGCCGCGCTTCCTTTGATGTTCATGGTGGGTCCGCCCGAGGGTTGGCGCAGGCAACCGCCCGCGTTCACGCCGCGCTTGCCCAGGCCCTGGATCAGCCCGAGCGCGGTAGTGCTCTTGCCCTCCCCGAGCGGAGTGGGGGTGATCGCGGTGATGTCGATGTATTTGCCGTCGGGCCGGTTCTGTAACCGGTGCATGATTTTCAGAAAGTCGAGTTTGGAGACGCGGCCGGTTGGAATGATCTCGTCCCGTTCGAGCGCGAGCCTCTCCCGCCACTGGTCCGGGCCAGGCATGCCCGGTTCGAGCGCTTCGGCGATTTGCCAGCCCTCCAGACGGTCCGGTTCTCGCGGGACAATCGACCCAGCGGCTGTGTCCGGTGCATTTAGTTCGAGCATCGCCCTTATTCCGTTAGATGACTACCGCCAGAGGACTATCGGTCAAACAGCTCTACTGAAAATAAAGCACTTAGATGGTGGCATGCCATTATTTAGTTCAAGTGTCGATTTTAATCGGCCAAGGGCGGCATGTCAATGGTAATTCAGGTCTGAAATGGTGGGAATTGGCTATGACGCCAATTGGACTGCGGGCGTAGTCCGTGACCAGCCGCGACAGGCCAGGAGGACTGGGCTACTTTTTGGCCATCTGGTCGGCGGGGATGGTCTTCTTTTCGAGATCGTCCAGTTGCCGGCGGACGGCGGAGGCTTCGGCGGCGTGGGGAGCGGCGACCAGGAAATCGCGCAGGGCGTCGGCGGCTTCGGCATACTGCTGGCGGTCCACCAGGATGATGCCGAGCAGGCGGGAATTCTCAGGATAGATGCGGCGCGTGTCGAGGCGTTGCGCGGCGCGGGCGCTCTTTTCGGCGGTGTCGAGCTTCTTGAGGTTGTAGTTGGCGATGGCGTTCAGGAAGAATGCCTGTGGATAGTCGAATGAGTTCAGTTTGAGAGCACGGAAGGTGACGTCGGCGAGCTCGTTCCAGTTTTTGGCGTTCAGGGAGAGCATCGCCAGTTCGAGGTAAGGGCCCATGGATCGGGGATCGGCCTGGGTGGCGGTGAGGAAGGATTTGTGGGCGTCGTCGATTTGACCATCGAGGACTTGCAGCTTGCCGAGTTCGAACCATGCGGAAGAGAACTTGGGATAGAGGTCGATGGCGGACTGGAAGCTGGCGCGGGCATCCTCGGACTTACCCTTTTTGAGGGAGGTCAGGCCCTTGTTATATGCCTTGTCGGCGGGTTTGGGGACGGCCAGGGCCGCGGCGCTGACGGTAGCGGCGCCTTCGGTTGGGGCGAGGCGGTGCAGGAGAATGATGCCGACATCGGGGTTGTCCAGCGAGCGGCGATCCATGAGGCTGACGGTTTGCGAGCGGTAGCCGGCCAGGCGGGCGCGCAGATCGCAGTTCATCAGGCGGGGGTCGAGCCCGGAGACGCGGGTTGACGAACCCGTGCCGGTGCTGGAGCCGAGGCCGCCGCCACCCAGACCACCCAAGCCGCCGTTTCCTCCCAGTTGGGAAGTGCGGCCGAAACCGCCGGCGGTTTCGCTGGCGTCCTGGAACTGGCTGTTGCTTGAGCCCAACTGGATAGAGAAGTAGCCGTGGGTATCGGTATAGCCTTCGGCGCGGGCATTGGCTCCGCAGACGCGCTCGATCACGACGCTTTCGGCAGGGGCGGCGCCGTTTTCGAACATGACGCGGCCGCTGACCATGATGGGCGGAGGCGCGATGGTGCTGGACGGGTTGGTGGTGGAATTAGTGGTCGAATTGGAATTGCCGGTATTGAGCGGCGGAAGTGTGCCAGTCGAGCCCGAGCCGGTGGTGGTTCCGGTGCCGGTGCTTCCAGAGCCTCTGCTTTGTGTGAAGGCCGGTTGCAACAGCGAGAACGCAATAGTGGCAAGAGTGATTGCCCGTACAGAGATTCGAGGAGACATCCCGCCCTCCTGTATGGGCTTAATTATGGCACAAAAACCGCTGCACCCGACGCAAAAACTCAATGCAGGGACGGAAGCAGGGCAGCGACGGCCGCCAGGGGTGTAAGATTCCGTGCACGGGACCCCCTTTGTGCCGGGATTAATTATGGCACGCGGCGGGCGGAATCTGCCCGGGCTTGATAAAATAGCCGACAGATGCTTATGAACAAACTTGCGCCCCTGATGGCATGCCCCCTGCTCCTGATGTTGGCGGGCTGCGGCTCGACGCCGACCGCTACCGTGAAGGAGGCCCCCAAACCGATTGAGCCAGTGACCGGGCAGAGCGCTCTCTACAAGATGTACCAGGTGGCACGGAGCGCCTGGTCGGCCGATGCCCAAGTGCTGACGTGCACGAGCATGCATCTGCCGGAGGTTGCGCAGGTGCCGGGTAAAGCGGGCGCGTGGCAAGCCACATTCACCTCGGAAAGGCTGGGACGGAAGCGGCCGTACTCGTACTCGGTGGTGGAATCGACGGACGTACACAAGGACGTATTCGCGGGGCAGGAAGAAAGCTGGTCGGGGAAGCAGGGCGTGGAAAACAGCTTCACGATTCAGGCGGTATCGATCGATACCAACGCGGCGTACAAGACGGCGCTCGAGCAGGCGGGGGACTACGACAAGAAGAACCCCGGGATGAACATCGCATTCGTGCTGGAAAAGACCAGCAAGTTTCCGGACCCGGCGTGGCGCGTGGTGTGGGGCGAATCGGTGGGGACGTCGAACTTTTCGATTTATGTAGATTCGTCGACGGGAGTGTTTTTGGCGAAGATGCACTAGCTGGGGGGCAAAACGGGTACAGCTATCCAATTCCAAAGGCAGGAATTGGTAGCAGTCCCCGTTTTGCGGCGGCGCGTGCTCCGGCGGCGGGCGCCTTTCTCACAACCCCTGTTAGAATGGCTCCATGGCGGATCAAGACAGCGGCGCCAGGCCGGCCGAGTCCTTCGAGACTTCCCTCGACAAGCTCGAAAAAGTGGTCAAGGAGCTCGAAGCCGGCGACCTTTCCCTGGAGCGCTCCATCCAGCTTTTTGAGCGCGGCGTCAGCCTCAGCGACGCATGCCGCAAGCAACTCGAAGAGGCT
>JBEKQS010000265.1:0-7063 GCA_049519475.1 Bryobacteraceae bacterium
CAGCTATCTTGCGTCCGGTGAAGGCTTCCTTAAAGAACAGGCGCGCCCACACGATCGTCCAGATGTATCCCAGCGAGACCATCGGGTACAGCACCGAAAGCTGCCCCCCGCGCAATCCCGCCGCGTAGATCACCGACGAGCCCAGATAGAGCGCCACGCCAAACACCAGCCGCCCGTTCAGGAAACTGAGCAGGCCGCCGTCGAGCCGTCCCGCGCCCATCTTCAAAAACACCGCGCCGAACGAGCCCACCACGCCCGCCATAAACACCAGCAGGATCGATTTCAGCAGCACCGGGCTCACTTCTTGCGTCCTCCGCCGCCCAGCACCGCTACGCCCACCACAATCGTGATGATCCCCAGGTTCTTGTACAGATTCGGAGTATCGTGCAGCAGCCAGTAGGATGCCAGCGTTACCCACACGTAAGTCAGCGCGATGATCGGATACAGCATCGATAACTCGCCCTCGCGCAGCGCCAGCACCATCGCCAGCGTGAAAACTCCGTACAGCGCGTACCCCGCGATCAGCGGCACGTCTGTCGCCAGGCCCAGCAGGCTGGGCACGAAATGGCCCGGGCTCATGCCGATCTTGATCAGAATCTGCGCCGCCGCGCCGAACACCGTGCACGCCGCCACCAGCACCGCGGCCTTGCGCCGCGCCGCCGCCACATCCGTGGAAATGTTGGATTTTGAAACTGTCACAGGCACCCTGAAGTCCGTCTGAGCCCGGTTCGCTCACCGGCCTCAAAACAGAATACCAGGGATTCACGATAAAATGAGGATCTGTGGATCAAGACAACGTCATTGTGACCGAAGGCGACCAGGATCGGCAACCCGAACCCGTCGCCCAGCCGGAAGTTTCCGAGCACCACCATCACCATCAGCGCGGCTTCATCGCCGAGTGGACCGTGACCATCATCCTTCTGCTGTTCGGCACCACTTCCCTGATTCAGGCCTACGTCATCCCCACCGGCTCCATGGAGGACACCCTGCTGGTGGGCGACCATCTGCTGGTCGACAAGCTGGCCTACTCTCCTCCCGGCGGCGCCATTTCCAGTCACCTGCTGCCCTACACCGACGTGGCTCGCGGCGACATCATCGTCTTCCGCTACCCCGTCGATATCAATCAAACCTTCGTCAAACGATGCATCGGCGTGCCCGGCGATCGCATCCGCCTGGTCAACAAGCAGCTCTTCCTCAACGGCAAAGCCGCCCACGAGCCTTACGTCTACCACAAGACCGACTACTTCGATCCCTACCGCGACGATTTTCCGCTGCCCAATATCCACGTTCCCGAGCCGGCCCGCGACATGATGGCCAACCATATCCAGAACAGCGAGGTAGTGGTCCCGCCCAATTTTTATTTCGCCATGGGCGATAACCGCGATTCCTCCCTCGACAGCCGCTACTGGGGCTTCGTGCCGCGCGCCAACATCATTGGCAAACCGCTCATCATCTATTGGTCCTACGACGCCTCCACGGAAGATCTCACTAACTCGTCGATCAGCCCCAGGCATGTTCTCGACCTCCTGGAGCACTTCCCCACCAAAACGCGCTGGCGCCGCACGCTGCAGTTGATTCACCCGTACCCACTCAAATAAATGAATCGCCATCATTATGGTCTGATCCTCGCCGGAGGCCGCGGCACGCGCTTCTGGCCGCGCAGCCGCAAGCGCTCCGCCAAACAGGTCCTCAACGTGGTCGGGGAACGGTCGCTGATCCAGGCCACCGTCGAGCGTCTGGCGCCCGTCATCCCGCCCGAACGCCTGTGGATCCTCACGAACCACCATCTGCGCGACGAAATCGTCCGCCAGCTTCCCGAAATCCCGCCCAGCCAGGTGCTCGCCGAACCGGCCCAGCGCAATACCGCGCCCGCCATCGGCCTGGCCGCCCACATCCTCCATACGGCCGACCCGGATGCCGTGATGGGCGTCTTCCCCGCCGATCACGTGATCTCCAAACCCTCCGTTTACCGCGCCGTGCTGCGCGCCGGATTGAAGGGCGCCGCCGCCGGCCACTTGATGGTCATCGGAATTCAACCCCGCTGGCCTGAAACCGGCTACGGGTACATCGAGTTTCCGCGCGGCACGGCGCCGGGCGACGCCGCGGCGCTGGTGGTCAAGCGCTTCCACGAAAAACCCGCGCTGGCCAAGGCCCGGCGCTACCTGGCCGCCGGCAATTACTATTGGAATTCCGGCATGTTTTTCTGGCGCGCCGGCGTCCTGCTCGATCAGCTTCGCCTCTACCTTCCCAAAACCGCCGCCATCCTGGCCGCGCTGCCGCCGGTCGCGTCAACCCGGTTCGCTTCGCAACTGGACCACGCCTTCCCCCTGTGCGACAACATCTCGATCGATTACGCGGTGCTGGAGAAAGCCTCCAACGTCCGCGGGATTGCCGCCGGCGATTTCGGGTGGAACGATGTAGGAAGCTGGAATGCCGTGTACGAACTGCTCGGCCGCGACTCGAGCGGCAACGTTCTGCCGCGCGATTCATTCGTGCTCGACGCTCACAACAATTTCGTCGACGCCCGCGGCAAAGCCATCGCGCTGCTCGGGGTCGACGACCTGATCGTGGTGGATACTTCCGATGCCCTGCTGGTAGCCCGCCGGGACCGGGCCCAGGAAGTCGGCGATATCGTCAAAGCCCTGGAAAAAGCCAACCGCCACGACCTGCTGTAAGCAGGACCTCCTGTCTGTGCCGCGAAACGGCCCGCTGTACACAGATCCCCGAATTCCCGCCGTCAACCGCCATTTTCAAAAAAAATCCTCCTTCCCCGTGGAACTTTTCGCTTCCCCGGCGCAATCCACTATAGGCGGTATACTCAACCGCCGCCATTTCAATGGAGGTAAGTTGATGAAACGAAGCTTGATTCTTGTTGGGCTGTGCATTGCCGCCAGCCTTTTTGCGCAAGGCCCACCCCCCGGCCGCGGCGGCCGCATGGGCTTTGGCCCCGAAGCTGGCATGATGCCCGGCATGGGCCGCACCGTCACCGGCGCACCCTATTCCGCCGTGGAAGTCAGAGATTCCCAACAGGTCCTGGCCAACGGTAACGTGATTACGAACCACGTCCAGTCCAACGTCGCTCGCGACAGTTCCGGCCGTATGCGGACGGAAACCACCTTCCCGGCTCGCGGTCCCGCCGGTGCCCAGTCGACGCCTCGCACGGTCGTCAATATCCACGATCCCGTGGCCGGCGTGATGCGCACTATCGATCCCCAGGCCAAGACCGTGCGTGAAGTGTCCATCCGTCCCGGTCCCGGCCGCGGCGCCAACGGCAATCCCGCCGGCCGTGGAGCCGGCAATAGTACCAACGCCGCCACTCGCGCGCCCCGCACCGATCCCAACACCGTCACCGAGACTCTCGCCATGCAGACCATCAATGGTGTGCAGGCCACCGGTACCCGTGTCACGCGCACTATCCCCGCCGGCCAGTTCGGCAATGCTCAGGCCATTCAGATTGTTCATGAAACCTGGATGTCCGCCGACCTGAAGATCCCCGTGATGGTGAAGACCACCGATCCCCGCAACGGCACCTCCACCACGCAATTGACCAACATCACCCGTGCCGAACCCGATCCGGCCCTCTTCCAGGCTCCCTCCGACTACACCGTCACCAAGGGCGGTCGCGGCCCCGGTGGCATGATGCGTGGAGGCCCCGGCGGTGGCGGCCAGATTCGCTAACACTTCAAACTGACAGCGGTTTTTCTCCTTTTGATCTTTGAGCCGCGGCGCTCCCCAAGGCGCCGCGGCTTTTTTTCTGCCCCGCAAACCCGCCAGAGTGTCCTGTCTCCTGTAAGAATCGACAACAATTGTGGGGGGTAAGATTGGCCGCCCCGCAAAGCGGCGGAGCCGCAGTTTTGGCTTTTGTTCTTTGCCTTTCTCCGCGCCTCGGCGCCTCCGCGTTGAAGTCTTCTCTTCGTTCGTTTGGTTACGCATACTCCGCATTCTGCTTGCCGCGCGACATGAGCAACTACACTGGAAGTTGCACTTGAAAGGAGCCATGCCGCGATGAGTGCTTTCTTGAGCTGGCCGGAAGCCTGCGAGGCTGGCGCCTCGATCTGCGGCGGCAAGGGCTACAACCTGGCGCGACTGGCGCGTTACGGCTTCCGTGTGCCCCGCGGCGGCGTGTTGCCGGCCGGCGCGCCGTTTTCGGAAATCCGTCCCGGTCTGGAGCGCCTGGGCCTGCTCGACGCCACCGTCGCTGTGCGATCCAGCGCCACGGCGGAAGACTCCGCACAAGCTTCCTTTGCCGGCATCCATCGCAGTTTCCTGAATGTCAGCGGCGTCGAAGCCATCGAGCAAGCCGCGCAGGGCTGTATCGACTCGCTCGAGACGCCGCAAGCCATCGCCTATCGCCGCCGCATGGGCTTCCGCGACGAAGAAGTGCAGTGCGCCGTGGCGATCTGCGAGATGGTGGACGCCCGCTGTGCCGGGGTAGCCTTCTCCTGCGACCCGGCAACCGGCCGCCGCGATCTCATTTTGATCGACGCGGCGGAAGGCCTGGGCGAAGCGGTGGTCAGCGGGCGCGTGAATCCGCAACGCATGATCTGGCGCAACCAGGACGGTTTGCTTTCACGGCAAGCCGGCTCCTCCGGCTGCGCATTGTTGCCGGCCCTGGTCGAAGAGGAACTCGCGCACCTGGTGCAGCGCGTCCACTGGGCGCTCGGTGAAGCGCCCGACCCGCAGGACATCGAGTGGGCTTACGACGGAGATCATCTCTGGCTGCTCCAGGCACGCCCCGTCACCAGTTTGCCGCGAGCCGGCTGGCCGCAGACAGCGGCAATGCCTCGCTACTGGTCCACGGCAAACATCAAGGATACGTTGCCCGACGTGGTTTGCGAACTCTCGTGGAGCGGTCTCAGCGACATCGTCGGCTCGGCGGCCTACGCAGCGCAGAAGGCCGTGGGATATCAGATGCCGCCCGGCCTGGAAGTGATGCGCCGCTTTCAGGGGCGCGCTTTCTTCGATCTCACCGCCATGCAGTGGGCGTTCTATGACGCCTTCGGAATCCTGCCGGCCGAGGTGGTGAAGCTGCTCGGCGGCCAACAGCCGGAGATCCCGGTGCCGCCCAACCCGCTCCAGGGGCCGCTGGGACGCCGCCGCGGCATGGCCGGCCTGCGACTGCTGCGCCAGATCTGGAATTACCCGGCCAAGTCCCGAGCTGCCATCAAGAACCTGTTCAATTTCCAGCGCAGCCTGCAGACGATCGAGTGGGCCAGTCTTTCGCGCGCAGAGCTACGGCGCACGATGGCTCGAATCATCCAAGCGCAGAACTCGTTTCTACCCGTGGCCGGGCTTGCCAACGGCAGTTCCGGTCCCTGGCAACTGGCACTGGACGCACTCGTAAAAGATGCCGGTCTGATTGCCCGCCTGCAAGCCGGCGCCGGCGGAGTGACCAGTGCGGCGCAGGGGTATCGTCTCTATGACATCGCGCAAGGCAAGTGCACCCTGGAGGAGTTTCTGCGCGAGTTCGGCCATCGCGCGGTCTATGAGTGCCACGTGCTGAACCCGCGCTGGGCCGAAGACCCATCGTGGATTTTGGAACAGGTCCAGTCGATACGCGACAACCCGCCTCCGTGCGACCCGCGGGAGACCGCCGCGCAAGTGCGCCGGCAAGCCGAGCGAGAGTTGAAGCAGCGCTTTGGTTGGCGAGCTCCCTTGCTGCTCTGGCTGGTACGCAAGCTGCGGGAGGCCATGGCTGCTCGCGAGGGCGCTAAGTCCGCCCTGGTTTCCCTGGCGTTACCCACGCGCCGCCTGGTGCTGGAGATCGGCCGCCGCCTGGTGGCAGCCGGTCAAATGGATGCGCCCGAACAGGTGTTCCACTTCGCATTCGCCGATATCATTTGCTGGCTGCATGGATACTGGGATGGCGAGGGCGCGCGCTCGCTGGCCCGAGACCGCGCCCAACGCCGCGAGCGGTGGCTCGCCGAAACCGCCCCGGATCTGATTACCGAAGAGCCCGATGGCCGGCTCGCCGCCGCTGTGCCGCACCCGGCTTCGTTGCCGGAGTCCGGCGGGTGGAGCGGCATCTCCGTCTCGCCGGGTACCGCCAGTGGCGTTGCCCGCATTCTGCGCAGTCCAACCGACGCCGCGCACTTACGGCAGGGCGACATCCTGGTCGCCCCATCCACCGATCCTGGCTGGACCCCACTTTTTTTGCGCGCCGCGGCCATTGTGATGGAGACAGGCGGGTATCTGAGTCACGGCGCGATTGTCGCTCGCGAGTATGGCATCCCGGCCGTCGCCAACCTACCGGGTATCCTGAATGCGCTTCGCGACGGCGATTCCATTACTGTCGACGGTTCCGCGGGCCGCGTGATGCGCTCCGTGCGGCGATAGGGCGGCACACGCGCCGCTGGTGGGGCTTGCCCACGCGGATGATCCACTTCGACGGGTAGGCTTCTCGCTCATGTGGCTTCCATGGAGGGCGTGTCACGGGAGGAATCCCGGCGCGGCACAGAAACGTTCCGTGACAGTGCTGCCTTATCACCGCGTTGCCTTGAGTTTGGGGTCGAGGCACCTGCGAACTGTCCAAGGTGTACCTTTCGTTACCGCAGTGGTGGGCGATACGCGATCCCAATCGCGAAATGGTTCGTCCAGATCCGCTCGGTCCGAGCCGTTGTCTGGCCTGGCGCGCCCGGCAGCGCTTCACCAACGTAGTATCCGTCGGCGAAGGTTTGGTACCGGCCGTTGTGGATTCCGAACAGAAACGAGACGCGCTGAATGGCGAAGGAAACACCCTCGAAGAATTCCGCACTCGCAGTACCATTGTTCGGATTCACGCTAATTCCGCCGGCAAGACCTAAGGAGCAAACGTAGCCGAATGGATGGCGATCCCCTCCGTTTGTCGCCCAAGGGCATTTCTTGTTGACGGGGTGGTACTCGAAAAATGCTGCCGGCATGAATTGGGGCCGGGTCGTACTGGTCACGGCGAGACAGGTCGTCAACGGAATACCGGCTGCATTCGTCAACGTACTACCGTACTCACACGAAACCGCGCCCACCTGTCTCCCAGGCAAGAAGGACATGATCGCCCCAGCCGAGATGTCGAAGCGAGGTGTGTTTT
>JBEKQS010000266.1:0-7005 GCA_049519475.1 Bryobacteraceae bacterium
AGGCCGTCGACACCTGGATCGACGCACGGTTTTCAGTAGGCGGTATCGGTTTCGTAGGCACACCCGACGACCGGGCGCGCCTTTACTGGGTAAGACTAACACCCGCAGGAATCCCCACGAAGGAGAATCGCAAACAATGAGTACCAGCGCCATCAGATCCCCCAAAGTTCAACCCCTCCGGCCAGCTCATATAGAGGGTAGCGACAAGCCCGGTTTGGCGGGCGCCAATCCAGGCCCCGCGTCCGGATTCCTGGCTCGTGCCGTGAGCCTGCACCTGGCCGGCAAGCGCGACGACGCCCTCAAGCAGTTGCAGCGCGCCGTCGCTTCCAATGAGGCATCGCCGGAAATCTACCGCGCCATGGGCCACATTCAGTTCGAATTGGGCGATTACCAGGAAGCCGCCAAAAGCTACCGCACGCTCACCCAGCTCAAGCCTCAGTTCGCCAAAGGCTGGTTCAATTTCGCGGTCTGCCTGGAGCGCATCAGTGCCTGGGACGAGGCCTCGCAGGCCTTCCACAAGGCGTGTACGCTCGATTCCTCCCACCTGGACGCCTACCTCGGACTCGGCGCCACGCAACTCCGGCTGGAAGATCCCAAGAGCGCTCTGTTCGCTTTCGAGCATTGCCTGGAGCTGTCGCCCAATCACGAAGACGCCCTGTTCGGCAAGGCCGCTTCGTTGCAGTCCCTGGGTCACCCCGACGAAGCTTCGCCCCTTTACCAGCGCATCCTGGAACAGAATCCCGACTCCGAAGAATCCCTCGCCAACCTGGTCCTGATCGGCATGTCGAAAGAGGATTTCGACATGGTGCGGGAATACTCCGAGCGGCTGCTCGAACAGCGGCCCGAATCCATCGTGGCTCTCGAAGGCCTCTCTGCCTGGGCCTGTGCCGCCGGCGAACACGCCCTCACCGCAAAATTCTGCACTTTGCTGACTTCTTCCGTGCCGGGTCACTTTGAAGGCTGGTTCAACCTGGCCCTCGCCCACCAGAAGTCCGGCCGCTGGGAACCCGCCGCCGAAGCCTATGAAGAGGCTCTCAAGTTGCGCCCGCAATCCTGCGAAGCACACACCAATATCGGCATTGTCCGGGAGCAACTGGGCGATACCGATGGCGCCCGCCAGTCCTACGATCGCGCCATCCAGGCCAATCCGGAAGGTCTCGCTCCCATCTGGAACCTGGCCCTGCTGCTCGAGCGCTCCGGCAAGGCCGATGAAGCCGAGCGCCATTACAAGCAGATCCTGGATCGCGCTCCCAAAGAAGAAGAAGCCCGCTTCCGCCTGGGCTATCTGCGGCTGCAGCGGGAAGACTTCCGCGGCGCCTCCGAAGCCTTTGAGGGTTGCTTGAAGCACCGCCCCAACTGGCCCGAAGCGCACGCCAACCTGGCCCTCGCCTATAGCGGTTTGGGCGAGCGCGACCACGCCGAGCGCCTCTACGACAAGATGCTCGAAAGCGATCCCAAGTCCATCGACGCCCTGCGCGGCCTGGCGGCACTGGCGATTCAAACCTCCGATTTCGATTCCGCCCTGGAATTCCACGTCCGTCTCATCGATCTGGGCGAGCGCTCCCCCGAAGTGCTCTACAACGCCGGCCTGATGTACGAGAAAGCCGGACAGCTCGAAAAGGCCGTGCGGCTCTACCGCGACGCGCTGGCGCAACAACCCGGCATGCCCGAAGCCCTGCTCAACATGGGTCGCATTCTGGAAACCACCGGCAAGGGCGAAGAAGCCCGATCCTGCTGGGCCAAAGCACTCGAAGCGGAACCGGCTTTGGCGCAGGGTTACTTCGGACCAGCCATCGACTAAGCATGCGCTCCTCTTCCCTGCCGGCCTCGGTGGTGATCGAGTTCCTCACCTGGCTGGTCTGGTTCATGGCTTTCGTAGCGCTGGAGAAAAGCCTCTGCCGGCGTTACCCGGGCATCCGGACGCTCTGCCGGATGCTGTTCCTTGGCACCGTGGCGATTGCCATTGTCCCCGCCGTCTGGACGCTGGTCGCGGCCCGCTTGCGTGGTCCTCTCCTGCTGGCTGCCGTCAATCACGCCTTCACCCTCGGAGTGTTGGCCCAGACTTCGGTGCGGTCCTTGCTGTTGGTCCACTGGCTGCCGTGGTCCGGCCCGCGGATCGCTCTGGTAATAGCCGCGTCGACGCCCCCACTCGGCGCCGCCGGCGAGCGAAATGCCCTGCCGTCACTGCTGGCGGCCACGCAGGTCCTGCAACTGGCGCGCAAGAAGCCCGTCGACCGGACCTGAATGGGGCGCGGTGGGACCAACTGGTAGCGCCGGCGGTCTTGCCGCCGGTGTTTGACAAGCCTCCTGGCCTGTTTGCCGCAGCCCGGTAAGCCCGCAAGGGTGGCCGGTCGACTCCCGTTTCCGCAACCTCCTGGCGTAAAGAGTTCCCCGATCCCAGTCGATAAGTCAATGGGCATCGTTACGATTTGAGATTTTCGGCCAAAACCATCGGGGCCGTCGCAGCCCTTACGGCTGTGTGCGCCGCTGCCGTGTACGTTGAGCGCTCACCCAGAGTCCCTAAGCGCACCTTTCGCATCGGTTTCGAATGGTCTCCGCCAGATCAATTCGTGGATTCGCAGGGCGGTCCGGCGGGACCGGCCGTTGAAGTGGTTCGCGAGGCGGCGCGGCGCATCGGCATCAAACTCGAGTGGGTTCACTCGCCGGAGGGGCCGGAAGCGGCCATGCAAAGCGGCCAAGTCGATTTGTGGCCGCTGTTCGCCGATCTGCCCGACCGCAGGGGCCGGATGTATATCAGTAATCCCTGGTGCATGCGCAAATTCTGGCTGATTACGCCGTCTTCGAGTGGCTTGAAACGCTTTGAGGACGCCGCCGGCAAGACGGTCGCGGTGGTCTTTCCCGGCACGCAGGAGCGCATCGCCCGGCTGTTTCTACCGCGGGTCCGCACGCTCCACCGGGAGTCTTCGGCAGAGGTGGTAAGTGCCGTCTGCCAGGGGGCGGCCGAGGCCGGCGTGGTCTGGGAGCGGGGAGGACGATCGACTCGCGTCGAGGTGCCGCCTTCCTGCCAGAGTCTCGAAGTGCGCTACCTCAGTATGCCGGACGCGGTGGTGTACTCCGGAATCGGCGCCACCCTGCTCCGTCCGGACGCTGCCCGGGCCGCCGGCGCCATTCGCGAAGGCATCAGCGGCCTTTCCCGCGATGGCGCGCTCTCGGGAATCTACTTTGCCGCATCCGGCGAATCCGCGAATGACACTGCCGTCATCGATCTGCTCGCCGAGGACCGGCGGCGTTGGCTTCTGGCGACGGTTGGCTTCGGGCTGGCGGGCGCCATTGCGATTGTGGTGGCCTGGCAGAACCGCCGGCTGCGGACGCTCGGCGCGGCCGCCGAAGAGGCCCGCCGGCAGGCCGCCCGCGCCTCCGCGGTGAAATCGGAGTTCCTCGCCAACATGAGCCACGAGATCCGCACCCCCATGAACGGAATCATCGGCACCATCAGCCTGCTGGCGGATTCGGGAGTCACCGCCGAGCAGGCCGAGTATCTCGATACCGTTCAAAGCTGCGGCGAGTCTTTATTGCAACTGGTCAACGACATTCTGGATCTCTCCAAAGCCGATGCCGGGAAGCTGGTTCTCGAACGCACGCCCTTGCGCATCCAGCGCCTGGTGGCGGATGCGCTGGCGGTCGTCTCGCCCATGGCGCGCGCCAAGGGCCTGACGGTGACCCGGCACTTCGATCCCCATCTGCCGGAAGCCCTGATGGGCGATCCCCAACGTCTCCGCCAGGTTTTGCTCAACCTGCTCTCCAACGCCGTCAAGTTCACCGAGCATGGATCGGTGAGCGTGGAAGCGTCCGTGGTTTCGCGGGGCGCGGGCGTCGTCGCGCTGTGCCTCTGTGTCCGCGACACCGGAATCGGCATTCCCAAGGGAGTGCAGGAGTCCATCTTCGAACCGTTCACCCAGGCCGATTGTTCCACCACCCGCCGGTATGGAGGCACCGGGCTCGGGCTGGCGATTTGCCGCCGCGTGCTGGCGCTCATGAACGGACACCTGGAGGTGGAAAGCCAGGTCGGCCGCGGCAGTTGTTTCCGGGCGTTCCTGTCGCTTCCGCTGGCCGAACACCCGACCGCTCCCGAACCGCGGCCGGCCGCGCGAATCCCTACCGCGAATCGGGCGCTGCGCATTCTGCTGGCGGAAGACAACGCCATTAACCGCACCGTGGCAGTGCGCCTCCTGGAGCGTATGGGCCATCGCGTGGATGTAGCCGTGGATGGCGCACAGGCCGTCGCTGCCGTAAGCCTCGAGCGCTACGACCTGGTCCTGATGGATTGCCAGATGCCGGTCATGGACGGCTACGCCGCCGCGCGGGAGATTCGCCGCCTGAAGCTTCCCGCCACGCCGCCCATCGTGGCTTTGACCGCTAATGCCATGGCCGAGGACCGCCAGCGATGCCTCGAAGCCGGCATGGATGACTATCTCGCCAAACCCATCTCCCTGGAGCGGCTCGCCGCGCTCATCGAAAACCTCTCGCCTTCCGAGGCGTTGCCTTAGTTTGCCGTTGTACCGCTCCCACAACCAGAATTTTGTTCCCGCTGTGCCCAACCGCGGGGCCAAAGCATTCCGTCTTCTGACTCCTGACTTCTGACTCCTGACTCCTAACTTCTGACTTCTGACTCCCATATCCCGAAAGGGATATCCAAGCGCGCAGCCCTTGGCCGTCTTGCGCTACCATACCTCTCATGCTTCGTTCCATGCTGTTGCTGTGTGCCTTGGCCGCCTTGTCGGCCGCTCAGGAACCAATCGCGCCCCATTCCGCCATTGAGCCTCCCGCCGCCAAAGACGCGGCCTCACTCACCGCCAGCACCAAGGCTTCGCCCCCCGATCTGCTGACCACCGGCGAAAAGACCGGCTGGACCCTGACCGCCCCTTACGCCGAAGCCGTCGACATTTCTCACCGCCTGGAACGCGCGTCCTCATTCGTCAAGGTACTCAACATCGGCGTCACTCCCGAAGGGCGCACCATGATCGCGCTGGTGGTTTCCAAGGATCGCGCCTTCACGCCCCAAGCCGCCGCTAAGACCAATAAGGCCGTCATCATGATCCAGAGCGGCATCCACTCCGGTGAAATCGAGGGCAAGGACACCGTCCTCATGCTGGTTCGCGATATGGCCGTCACCAAGAAACTGGCCTCCTGGCTGGATAAGGCCATCTTCGTGATCATCCCCGTTTTCAACGTCGACGGTCACGAGTATTTCAGCCCCTACCATCGCCCGCAGCAGAATGGCCCCCGCGACACCGGCCTGCGCAACACCGCCCAGCGCCTCAACCTGAACCGCGATTACGTCAAGGCCGACACTCCCGAAATGCGCGCCTGGCTGCACATCTTCAATACCTGGAATCCCGATTTCCTGATCGATAACCACGTCACCGACGGCTCCGACATGCAATACGACGTCACCTGGGACATGGCCCGCAACCAGGATCTCGCGGAACCGGCCGGCGCCTGGGTGCGCGACAGATTCGTTCCGGAGCTCGACCGGCGCATGGCGGCCGATGGCCACCTGGTGGCTCCTTACGGGGGCCTGCGCAACGTGAACGGCAAGCGCGAGTTCTTCATGGAGGTCTTCAGCCCGCGCTACTCGCACCTCTACGCCGCGGTCCAGAATCGCCCCTCGCTGCTGGTGGAAACCCACAGCCTCAAGGCCGCGCGCACCCGCGCCTGGGCCAACTACGACATCATGCGCCACTCCATCGACATCATCGTGGCCGATCCGGAGGCGCTGCGCTCCGCCGTGCGCCAGGCCGATCGGGAAATGGCCGCGCGCGCCGGCGACCGCTCCGCCGCGCCCGTCTATCTGGCCGGCCGCGTCAGCAGCGACAAGAGCCGACCGCTGGTCTACCGCGCGCTCAAGCAGGGCCAGGTTCAGAGCGAGGTCACCGGCGCCATGACCAATCGCTATTTGGCCGAGCCCGACGACATCCAGACCGTCATTCACGACCAGATCGACACCACCCTCGAGGCCCAGATGCCCCTCGGCTACCTGATCCCTTCGGCCTGGAAACAAATTGCTGATCTGCTGGCGCTGCATGGCGTGGAAATGGAACGCACCGCCACGCCCCTCACCCAGGAATTCGAGACGTATCGTTTTTCCAACATCGTGTGGGCCACTTCCCCTAATGAAGGCCACATCGGTCTGAACAGCTTCGATTCGCGCCTGGTGAAGGAGAAGATCACGATTCCCGTTGGCTCGTATTGGGTTCCCATGAAGCAACGCCGCGCCCGCCTGATCCTTTCCACGCTCGAACCGCAGGCCCCCGATTCCTTCGCGCGCTGGGGCCTGATGTACTCGGTATTTGAAGGCGGCGGTGGTCGCGGCGGTGCTGGCGGCGGCCGCGGCGGAGCTCCTGGCTCGGGCGCCGCCGCTGCGCCGCCCGTAGGCGAATACCTCTCCGAGCCCATCGCGCGCAAGACCATGGCCGACAATCCCGATCTCGCCAGGGAATTCGAAGCCAAGGTAGCCGCCGATCCAGCCTTCGCGGCCGACCGCAACGCCCGCCTCGCTTGGTGGTATCAGCACTCCAGGTACGAGCCCGAAGACACCGGCCGCTATCCCATCGTGCGGGTCTGGGAGAAGAACTGGTAGCGAAGCCAACACATCAATGCTTCTTTCGACCTTTCTCCGTAACCTCTGCTAATCTGTGCAGCCCCACGCCATCCCGCATCTCCTCCGCACCTCTGCGTCTCCGCGTTGAATTCGCAACCCCAAACGGCTGGATTCCTGTCTGGCGTAAACCCATCCCCCTCCCTTTCCGTCTACACTTCACAGATGGAGCCGGTTTCGACAACCCGGTGGATCCCGAACGCAGTGGACCAAACGCGAGAGATCGAGGACTTCGACGCCGTTGTGCGTCTCTATTGGCCCAGAATCTTTCGCTTCGCCCTGGCTTCTCTGCGTGACCGGGATGCCGCCGAATCCCTGGCGCAGGATTGTTTCCTGAAAGCCTACCGGGCGCGTCAGGGCTTTCGTGGCGAGGCCAGACTCAGTAC
>JBEKQS010000267.1:0-6996 GCA_049519475.1 Bryobacteraceae bacterium
CATCTTCAGGGTTGACGACGCTGGATGGCGCCGGGCTCCCCAATTCAATGCTTGATTCTCTGAAACCTTACTCCGATCTAGGCAATGAAGCCGGTACGTTTCTGGGTTGCGAAATCGATTTCACGTTTCTTCCGTCGGTCCACATCGGGACTACAGCCCGGTGCGTGCCGCAAGGCCTTAACAGCCGCCGAGAAGTATCAGTACCATCTGAAAAGCAACGCTTGCTGGCCAGCAAGTTTGGATTCGGGAGATTGCGACGAGCGCAACTCCTTACCCGATTCAAAAGTAGCATGGAGGTGAGTACCAAACCGGAAAAGAAAAACTGCAAGTGAATGAAAACGGGGCGAATTTAGGCGAAAACTTTTTGTGAACGGCTTCCCCTGCTAAAATGAAAGTCCCCCATGCAAATTGACAAAGTGTACGAGCCGCTGCGGTTCGAGCCGCATTGGGCGCAGTGGTGGATCGATTCCGGCATCTTCCGCGCAGACGCCAGCAACCCTGGACCCGTATTTTCGCTGGTCATTCCACCCCCCAATGTGACCGGGTCGCTGCACATCGGGCACATGCTCGAACACACCGAGATCGACGTCACCACGCGGTGGCACCGCATGCGCGGCGACAACACTTTGTGGCTGCCCGGCACGGACCACGCCGGCATCGCCACGCAAATGGTGGTGGAGCGCAAGCTGGCCGAAGAGGGCATCAACCGCCGCGACCTGGGCCGCGAAGAGTTCGAGAAACGCGTCTGGGAATGGAAAGAGCAGTATGGCGACACCATCAAGCGCCAGATGATTCGCCTGGGCGCTTCCTGCGACTGGTCGCGGGAACGCTTCACGCTCGATCCCGGCCTCTCGCGCGCCGTCCGCGAAGTTTTCGTGCGGCTCTATGAGAAGGGCCTCATCTATCGCGGCGAGTACATGGTGAACTGGTGCCCGCGTTGCCAGACCGCGCTATCCGATCTGGAAGTGGCCCACACCGACGTCAACGGCCACTTGTGGCATATCCGCTACCCCGTCAATGGCATGCCCGGCCGCACCGTGACCGTGGCCACGACGCGTCCGGAAACTATGCTGGGCGATACCGCCATCGCCATCAATGCGGCCGACGCGCGCTACACCGACTTGCATGGCAAGACCGTCCAATTGCCGCTGATGGACCGCGAGATCCCCATCATCCTCGACGACCTGGCCGATCCGAAATTCGGCACCGGCGTGGTGAAGGTGACGCCTTCTCACGACCTCAACGATTTCGAAGCCGGCCGGCGCCACAACCTGCCGGGCATCAAAGTCATCGACGAAAACGGCGCCATGACCGCGGCCGCCGGGGCGTTCGCCGGCATCGACCGCTTCGAAGCCCGCAAGCGCGTGGTGGCCGCGCTGGAAGAAATCGGCGGCCTGGTCAAGGTGGAAGATTACCAGCTCAGCCTGGGCACTTGTTCGCGCTGCAAGACGCCGGTGGAGCCGCTGGTTTCCACGCAATGGTTCGTCAAGACCAAGCCGCTGGCCGCGAAGGCCATCGAAGTGGTGGAGAACGGTCGCATCGAAATCGTCCCGGCCAACTGGACCAAAACTTATTACGAATGGATGTACAACATCCGCGACTGGTGCATCTCACGCCAGCTCTGGTGGGGCCATCGCGTGCCCGCCTGGCATTGCCAGGAGTGCCACGAGACGGTGGTCGCGCGAGAGACGCCGGCAGCGTGTACGCGCTGCGGCTCGAGTCAACTGGTGCAGGACCCCGACGTCCTCGACACCTGGTTCAGCTCCGCCCTCTGGCCCTTCTCCACGCTGGGCTGGCCTCGCCAGACCGAAGACCTCGCGACTTACTACCCCACCACCCTGATGATCACCGGCTTCGACATCCTGTTCTTCTGGGTGGCGCGCATGATCATGATGGGCCTGGAATTCATGGGCGATGTGCCGTTCCGCCAGGTCTATATCCACGCCCTGGTGCGCGACGCCGAGGGCCAGAAAATGTCGAAAACGCGCGGCAACGTGATCGACCCGCTGGTGATCACGGAGAAGTACGGCACCGACGCCATCCGCATGGCCCTGCTGCTGGGCGCCGCGCCGGGCACCGATATCGTGCTCACCGAAGCGCGCATGGAAAGCACGCGCTCTTTCGCCAACAAGATCTGGAACGCGGCGCGTTTCCTGTTCCTTAATATGGAACGCTGCGGCGTGGAGCCGTGGGTGCCGGATTCGCTCGAAGAGTATTATCCCGGGCCCGATGCGCCTATCGAAGACCGCTGGATCTTCAGCCGCCTGAACCACTGCGCCGGCGAAGTCAACCGCGCCATCGAGACCTACCGTTATCACGAAGCCGCCCAGCTGCTATGGCACTTTCTGTGGCACGAGTTCTGCGACTGGTACCTGGAGCTGAAGAAGTTGCGCTTCCAGGAAAACTCCGGCTTGACCGATGGCTGGCGTAACCTGCTGGCGGCGTTTGAATCCGCGCTGCGGCTGCTGCATCCGGCGATGCCGTTCCTGACTGAGGAATTATGGCAGCGGCTGGTTCCGAAGCGCGACCGTGAGGGAGCGATTGCCTCCATCGCGCTCACCGGCTACCCCCAGTTCCGGGATCGCGCCGTGGATGAAACCGCGGAGCGCGAAATCGGCATCCTGCAAGACATCGTGACCCTGGCGCGCACGCTGCGCACCGAGAGCAAGCTCGATCCCAAACAGCAGCTCACTGGTACGCTCTACTCGCGCAGCGCGACCTTGGAAGTGGCCCAAAGGCACGCCGAAGCCATTCAAAGGCTGGCCAATGTGAAGTTGGAATTCCAAACCGGCGCCGCGCCCAAAGCCGCGGCCATCCGTTCCACCGCGGACTTCGATCTGGTGCTCGAAGTGCCCAAATCGCAAGAGGACGTACAGCACAAGCGGGTGGAAAAGGAGCGCCAGCAGATCGAAAAGAACATCGCCAACTCCAAACGCCAGCTCGCCGATGAGGTCTTCCTCAGCAAGGCGCCGCAGAAGGTCGTCGACACCATCCGCGCCAAGCTGGCCGATTACGAGACCCAGCTCGCCAAGTTGTCATGAGCCCGATCGTGCGTCTCGCTCTGGATGAAGACATCGGCTCCGGCGACGTCACCGCGCGCGCCTGCGTGCCCGAATCGCAGCAAGCCCACGGCCGCTTTCTGGCGCGCGAGCCGCTGGTGGTGGCGGGTCTCGCCGTACTATCCGATCTCTACGAACATCTCACCCTCCACAAACACGACGGCGACCGCTGCGCCGCGGGCGACGTCATCGCCGATGTGCGCGGCGCGGCGCGCCTGCTGCTGGAACGCGAACGCGTGGCGCTCAATTTCCTGCAACGGCTGAGCGGCGTCGCGACGCTCGGGCGGCAATTCGCCGACGCCGTGGCGGGAACCGGCTGCCGGGTGCTCGACACGCGCAAAACCACGCCCGGGCTGCGCGCGCTCGAAAAGGCCGCCGCGGCGGCGGGGGGCGTCGTCAACCACCGGAGGGGCCTCTACGACGCGGTGCTGATCAAGAACAATCACATCACCGCAGCCGGCGGCGTGCGGCACGCCATCGAGAGAGCGCGATCGAGCGGCCTGCCCATGGAAATCGAAGTGCGCACGCGCGAAGAACTGCGCGAGGCCCTGGACGCCGGCGCCGCTCACTTGCTGCTCGACAATCTCACGCCCGCCGAGGCTGCGGATTGGGTGCGCGAGATCGCCGGCCGCGCCAAGGTGGAGCTTTCGGGAGGGATTACGCTGGCAAACGTCCGCTCTTATGCCGAAACCGGCGCCGACTTCGTTTCCTGCGGCGCCATCACACACTCGGCACGCGCCGTGGACATCAGCTTCCGGCTGGAGCTGATGTGAGTGCCACGACTGCCTGGTGGGGCAGACCCCCTGGTCTGCGGTCGGCCCCCTGGCCGACCTGCCCGCTATTGATCGAAGGTGAGTTCAGCGTGAGAATGCGGGTCCTGGGGGACCCGCGCAGACCAGGGGGTCCGCCCCACCTATGACTCCGTTCTTTATCGAGCGCGTACGCAGCGAATTTCCGGGGCGAGCTGTCGATTACTTTGCCTCGATCGATTCCACTATGCGGGCGGCGGCGGGGCGCGCGGCGGGCTACGTCGTCATCGCCGGCAAGCAGACTGCCGGCCAGGGGCGCCACGGACACTCCTGGCACTCCGAAGCCGGCAGCGGGCTCTATTGCTCGCTGGCGCTCGAACCAAGGCCCGTGCTCACGCTGGCGCTGGGCCTGGCCACCGCCGATGCCCTTGCACACGCTGCTGGCGTCGAATGCGATCTGCGCTGGCCCAACGACGTCATGCTCGGCGGCAAAAAAGTTGCCGGCATTCTGGTGCAGGTCTCGGGAGCAATTGCCATCGCGGGCATCGGCATCAATCTGAATCAGACGGCATTTCCGGCCGAATTGGAAGCCCTTGCCACGTCATTGAAGACCCACACCGGCAAGGCGCCCGATGCCGCCGGCATCCTGATCGCCCTGCTGCACGAAGTGGACCGATACACGTCCGAGAGCCCGAAGAACATTCTCCGCCTCTTCACACGCGCTTCCAGTTACGCTTGCGGCCGGCGCGTCCGCGTGGAGCAGGCCGATGGCGTGATCGAAGGAACCACCGCCGGGCTCGACGCTTCCGGCTTCCTGGTCGTGCGAAAAGACGACGGAACGGATACCCTGATTGTTGCGGGAGGCGTACGTGCTGCTGGCTCTTGACGCGGGAAATAGCAATATCACCATCGGGGCTTTCGAAGGGCGCAAGCTGATCTGCCAATGGCGGCTGCGCACCGTCCATGACCAGACCGCCGACGAGTGGGGCATCCTGCTGCACAACCTGTTCTCGCCGGCCGGCCTGGAGATCGCCAAGGTTGACGGCATGATAATCTCCAGCGTGGTGCCGCCTATCGATTCCACCCTGGCCTTCATGGCCGAGCGCTACTTCCACACGCAAGCACTGTTCGTGGGAGCGCGCACGGATCTGGGCATCTCGATCAAGTACGACAATCCTTACGAGGTGGGCGCCGACCGCCTGGTGAACGGCGTCGCCGGCTTCTATAAATACGGCGGGCCGTGCGTCATCGTCGATCTCGGCACCACCATCAACTTCGACGTGATCTCGCGCCAGGGCGAGTACCTGGGAGGCGCCATCGCGGTGGGCATCGGCATCGCCATCGACGCGCTGTTCAGCAAGACCGCGCGGCTGCCGATGGTGGATTTCCGGCCGCCCAAGGACGTGGTGGGCACCAACACCGTGGCCAGCATGCGCTCCGGCCTGTATTATGGCGCCATCGGCATGATCGACGGGATTCTCGAGCGCATCATCGAAAAGATGGGGCCGGACACCAAGACCGTCGCCACCGGCGGACAGGCCCACATGATCGTCAGCGGGTCGCGCTTTCTTAAAACGGTGGATGAGCACCTGACGCTGGAGGGTCTCGCGATGATCTGGGAGCGTAATCACCGGCCTTGAACTACTTCAACTATTTCACGGAGGTCGAGGAGCATTTCCAGCGCGCGCGGGGCACCAGCCTGTTTCTGCTTTCGCCGCTTGATTGGGCGCTGCTGGAAAGCTGGAAGAACTCCGGAGTGCCGCTCGAAGCCGTGCTGCGCGGCATCGACGAAGCTTTCGAAAAGTGGCGCAGCCGAAGAGTGAAAACCCAGATGGTGAACTCGCTGGCCTTCTGCGCGCAGGCGGTGCTCACCGAAGCGCAGATCATGACCGAAGCCGCGCCGCAACGTTCTCGCCGGGAGACGGCTCCGCCGTTCACGCTCGAAGAACTGCGCGCCTACCTGGAACGGAATGCGGCCGCTCTTCCGGCCGGGTACGACGAGATTGCCGCCTCACTGGGCAGGCTGGCCGGCGACGTGGAACCGCATTTCGCCGACCTGGAGGCGTTGGAGCAGCGGCTGACGGTACTCGAAGAGAAGATGGTGGCCGCCGCGCGAACGCGCCAGACCGAGGAGGAAATGCTCGAATCGCGCCAGGAACTGGACCGGCAGTTGCGGCCTTACCGCGGTAAGATGACGGCCGATCAACTGTCGATGCTGGAGAAACAATACCTGGAGCGGCATCTGCTGGAAAAGGCCGGGCTGCCCAGGCTGAGCCTGTTCTATATGCGGTAGCTACTCCCAATGGAACCATCGGTCCCATTCGCGATAACGTAGTATCGTGCTCCCATCGATCTTCCGCCGGCGCCTGTGCGCCCCTCTCCTCTTACTGCTGTGTTCCGCGGCCTTGGTTTCCGCCCAGACGCCGCCACGAACGCCTCCGCCCCAACCCAATACGCCCACGCGGGCCGATATCCTGCGCGGCGAGTACGGCCAGTATCGCGCCAACAACGATCTGCTCTTCTACCATCTGGACGTGCGCGTCGACCCGGAAAAGAAGGTCATCGCCGGGAAGAACACCATCCGCTTCAAGATGCTCAAGGACGATACCCGCATCCAGCTCGATCTTTTCGCCAACCTCAACGTCGACAAAATCCTGAGGGGCGCGACGACACTGAAGTACGAACGCGAACTGGGCGCCGTCTTCGTGGATTTTCCCGAGACTCTCAAAACCGGCCGCACTTATTCCATCGACTTCTACTATTCCGGAACGCCGCAAACCATCAGCCGGTTTGGCGGCTTCACCTTCGGCAAGGACCCCGCCGGGCGGCCGTGGATTTACACCGCCTGCGAGGGCATCGGCGCCAGCCTCTGGTGGCCCAACAAGGACCAATGGCGCGACGAGGTGGAGAACATGCAGCTCAGCGTCTCCATCCCCAACGGCCTGGTGGACGTCTCCAACGGAAAGTTCGTGAGCAAGACCGATCTGGGCGACGGCTACACGCGCTGGGACTGGATGATTCACTACCCCATCAACAACTACGACGTTTCGTTGAATATCGGCAAGTACGAGCACTTCGCCGACAAGCTTGGCGACCTGCCGCTCGATTTTTACGCCCTTCCGGAAGACCTGGATAAAGCCAAGACGCAATTCGCGCAGGCCAAGGGGATGATCGAAGCCTACCAGCAT
>JBEKQS010000268.1:0-6991 GCA_049519475.1 Bryobacteraceae bacterium
ATCCCGATCAACCCGCCCCCGACATTGACGGCCAGGTTCCAGAATGCAAAGACGGTCCCCCGCTCGCGCACGCTGTACCAGTGCCCCAGGGACCGGCCGCAGGGCGCCCATCCCATACTCTGCGCCAGGCCGTTCAAGGTCCAAAGCCCCAGGTGCACGGGGTAGCTGCTGACGGCTCCGAAGGCGAAATTGCACAACGCGGTCATCAACAGACCGGCGGGCATGAAATAACGCGGGTTGCTGCGGTCGCTCAAGGCGCCCATGACGAACTTGCCGATGCCGTAAGCGATAGCGGTGAGCGCGAGCAGGTCGCCAATCTGGCCTTTGGAGTAGTGGAGAGCCTGCCCCATCTCCTTGGATACCACCGGTAAGTTATTGCGAACAAAGTAGAAAGTGGCGTAGCCGATGAAGGTGGATTCGAGGATTCTCCAACGGAACTTGGGGTACAGCTTTCGTATCTGCTCGTCAGGGAGCCTGTGAACGTGTGCAGCCGGCCGGAACAGATCGCTCAAGCGCCTCAACCTCACTCCCACTATCTTGCTGTCTTAATGTCAATAGTATGACGGATCGGAATGTAAGGTCAAGCACTCTGTAAGCAATGTTCACGTGTGTATTCGGGCTTATACCGGCCCTGGGGACCGAATGCCGATTCGCAGTTCTTGGCTCCCCCATTGCCGGCCAGGTATGGCGCGCCGCCGAAACTACTGCTTTGGCGTGATACTATCGGACCGACCAGGTTGCCGCCGGTCTGCGCGGCGATTCAAGCGTTATCCGCCGGCGCGCGTCCATGATGACAACATTGATTCGAGGCAGAATCCGCTGGGTGCTGGTGGGATGGATGTTCGCGATCAGCGCGGTGGCTTATCTGGACCGCGTGAATATTTCGATCGCCGGCAGTTCGATCGAACGCGATTTCCATCTGACTCACGTGCAACTGGGCTGGGTATTCAGCGCCTTCGCATTGGGATACGCGCTCTTCCAGGCGCCCGGCGGCCGCCTGGCGGACCGCTTCGGGCCTCGCAAGATCATCGCCCTGGGGACCGTCTGGTGGGGGGTGTTCACTTCGCTCACGGCGTTTGTACCCGCGGGCATCGCGGGAATGCTGGCGGTGCTGTTGGGCGTCCGGTTTCTGCTGGGGGTGGGTGAGGCGGTGGTTTATCCGGCATGCAACCGGCTGGTGGCGTCCTGGATTCCCTCCCAGGAACGCGGCCTCGCGAACGGGTGGATTTTCGCGGGCGTCGGCGCGGGAGCGGGCATCACACCTCCACTGGTCACGTATTTGCTGGTTCACTACGGATGGCGATGGTCCTTCTGGGCGAGCGCGCTCCTGGGGCTGGCGGCGGGCGCGATCTGGCTCGCGATCGCCCGAGACCGGCCGCAGGACCATCCCTGGGTGGAACCGGCGGAGGCCACGCACATTCGTGCGGGCCTGCCGGAAAAGACGCCGGCGGCCGCGGCGCCGTGGCGGAGCATTCTAGGCAGCCGTGAAGTGCTGGCGATGGCCGGCAGCTATTTCGCCTACGGATACGCCGCCTACATTTACTTCACGTGGTTTTTCATCTACCTGAGCGGCGTTCGCGGCATGGATCTCAAGGCCAGCGCCTACTATGGAATGCTCCCGTTTATCGCGATGGCACTGGCATCCCCGCTGGGGGGCTGGATCAGCGATGGTCTCACCAAGCGTCGCGGAAAACGCTTGGGGCGTTGCCTGTTCGCGGCCGCGGCCATGGCCCTTTCCGGGTGCTTCATCTCGCTCGCGATGCTGGCGCGGAACGCGCAACTCGCCAGCCTCATCTTGGCGGGCGGAGCCGGAGCGCTGTACCTGTCACAGAGCTCGTTCTGGTCGGTGACGGCCGATCTGGCGGGCAGTTCGGCCGGGTCGGTCTCCGGCGTGATGAACATGGGCGGGCAGTTTGGCGCCGTGGTAACGGCTTCGCTCACGCCGCTGATTGCCGCGCATTTCGGGTGGCCGGCCTCGTTCCTGACGGCGACTGCCTTGTGCGTTGCGGGAGCGGCCGCCTGGCTTCTGGTAGACCCCTCCGCAAGCCTCAAAACGTGAACCGCGCCACCCCAACTAACTGAGCGCGGCCAGCGACGAGAGGATCATGTACAGGTTCCAGGCGATCAGGGCAGCGAACCAGCAGTTGAGAAAAACCACCACGCGCGGGCGCCGGAAGGCCAAAGCGGCCGCCGCCAGAATAATGGCGAAACATTTCGAAATCAGCAGGCCAGACACCGGCCCCAGTTGCAGCAACCGCCCGACGAACACACTGGCTTCCTTGGCCCCCAGGTGCAGGCCAATCAGAGTGGTGAGCACATCCAGGGTCTGGAGGGCGAAAAACACGGCCATCGAGGGCGCGGGGAATTCCCGGCGAAGCAGGAACGGGATCATGTCTGTGGGCGGGTGCAGAACCCACTTCTAGTGTGCAAGCCGGGGAACAGCAGGGTCCAGGTTGTCTTTGGTTATGGAGGAAGGGGAGTCAGAAGCCAGGAGTCAGAAGGGCGAAGGCGGCGCGCACACCGGGGCCATCGGAGAACGAAGGTACGCGTTCCATTTCGCCGCTTTTCGCCTACATACACTCCCCACCCGTCACACACGAAATAAGCACCAACAGAACCGCAAACAGGCGAAAACCGAACACGCCCGAAAGTGCGACCAAGAGACAGGCTCGCACCCTGTGACCGTGGGAAATCAAGATGCAGGCCGTGGCCGCTCCTAACCAAACCATCCACATAATGAGGAGTGCCAAGTCGGAGCGAATGCAAAAGGAGACGCATGGGCTAGCCCATAGAAGGAGCCAGCTCAGGACTGTTCGTTTGCTGACTGTCAGATTAGCCGTGCTCAAGCGTCCGACGCCTCATCGCGATCAGCAGCTACTTATGGGCGCACCCCAAACCTACGGCACTCTTTGGCGCTAGGGGAAAGTAACAGGGAAGCGTCCCCCTCACTCCAAAATCTCCAGGAACCGCGCCACCGTCTCAATTCCGCGGTAGAAATTCGGCAGGTGGAATTTCTCGTTCGGCGCGTGCAGGTTGTCATCCGGCAGCCCGAAGCCCATCATCACGCTGGGCACGCCCAGGTACTTGTCGAACACGCCCACAATCGGAATCGACCCGCCCGACCTGATGTACACGGTCTCCTTACCCCAAATCTGCTTCATGGCTTCGGCGGCGGCATGGATGTACTTATTGTCGGGGTCGGTCAGCGATGGCGCTCCCGCGCTCAGCAGCTTCACTTCGGCCGTCACGCCCTTGGGACATACGGCTTTCACGGCAGCTTTGAACTGCTCGATGGATTCGTCCACCCGCTGGTCGCCCACCAGGCGCGTCGAGATCTTGGCGACCGCGCGCGCCGGGATCACGGTCTTGGCGCCTTCGCCCACAAAGCCGCCCTTGATGCCGTGGACCTCCAGCGTGGGCCGCGCCCACACCCGCTCGAACAGCGGAACGCCGGGCTCGCCCACCAGTTCCTTCGCGCCCATTTCCTTCTCGGTGTACTCCTTCTCGTCGAAGGGCAGCCGCGCCCAGGCCTCCAGCTCCTTGGCCGCCGGCGGCACCACGCGATCGTAGAACCCGGGGATCTGGAGGTGGCCGTTGCGGTCCTTGAGCGCGCACAGAATCTCGGCGATGGCCATGATCGGGTTCGGCGCCGCGCCGCCATACACGCCGGAATGCAGATCGTGATCGGCGCCCTGCACCGCCAGTTCGTAGTACACCAGCCCGCGCAGGCCGATGCAGATGGTGGGCATCTCCGGCGCGAACATTTCGGTGTCGCACACAATCGCCGCGTCGGCCTTCAGCCGCGGCGGCCTGCTCTTGACATACGCCTCGATGTGCTCGCCCCCGGTCTCCTCTTCGCCCTCCAGCAGGAACTTCACATTTACGGGAAGCTTGCCGTGAGTCTTCATGAGGCTTTCCACGGCCTTGATCTGGATGTAGACTTGCCCCTTGTCGTCGCAGGCGCCGCGGCAGAAGATGTCGTTGCCGCGGATGGTCGGCTCGAACGGCGGCGACTTCCACTCATCCAGCGGGTCCGGCGGCTGCACGTCGTAATGGCCGTAGAACAGCACCGTCGGCTTACCCGGCGCGCCCAGCCATTCGCCATACACCAGGGGATTGCCGCCCTTGGCGTCTTCGATCAGCTCGGCCGAGGTCATCCCCGCGCCCAGCAGCTCCTTTTTCGCGAACTCCGCCGCGCGCAGGATATCCGGCTTGTGCTCGGAAAGCGCGCTGATGCTGGGAATCCGAAGGAATGTCTTCAACCCTTCCAGAAAATCGGCTTGATGCTCTTGAGAGTAGTTCATAAGATCTCCAGAATTTACATAATTGCCGTCGGTGGCGCCGGCTCATCCGGCCGGCCGGCATTGGACAGCGGCAGCCGGATCATCAGCACCGCCAACGCGATCAACACCGCGACCGCCAGCCAGCCCGTCCCAGCCCAAGTCCAGTCCGGCAGGATGGGCGCACCTTTGCTCTTCTCCGCTGCGCGGAAGCCCGCCACCACCAGCCCGCACAGCGCCTCGCCCGCGATCAGCCCCGCCGCCGTCAATATTCCGGCGTTCTCGATGCGCGCCTTCTGCGCGTCATTGAAGTTGCCTTTGTCGCGATACTTGTCGGTCAGCCAGCGGAAGATGCCGCCCACGAAGATCGCGAAGGTGGTCTCCAGCGGCAGGTACATGCCCACCGAGAACAGCATGGGGCTCTTCACCTGCACCAGGATCAAACCGAATCCCATGCAGATGCCGACCACCACCAGCGGCCACGCCATGTTGCCGCCCACGATGCCCTGCGCGAGCGAGGCCATCAGTCCCGCCTGCGGCGCCGGAAGTTGCGGCGTGCCGAAGGTGTACGCGCGGTGCAGCCACATCAGCGGGAAGAACAACGCCATGCTGGATACGGCGATGCCGAACAGGTCGCCGATCTGCATCTTGGCCGGCGTGCCGCCCAGAATGTGCCCGGCCTTCAGGTCCTGGAGCATTTCGCCCGCCACCGCCGAGGACACACACACCACCGCCGCCACGCCGAGCACCGCGGCGATGCCCGCGTTGCCGCGCAGCCCCAGGGCCACCATCAGCAGCGCCGCCACCACCAGCGTGCACAGCGTGAGGCCGGAGACCGGGTTGTTGGACGAGCCGATCATGCCTACCAGGTTGCCCGAAACCGCCGCGAAGAAGAACCCGAGCACGAGCATGACAATCGCCGCCACCACCGCCCCGGCGATCTGCCCGGCGAAGTAGTAGTACAGCGCCACCATGCAAACGAAGACCGCGGCCAGCCCGCCGAACACCACTTTGCTGTTCAGGTCGCGCTGCGTGCGGCTGGTGGATTCATATCCTACCGCGGATTTTTTCAGGTCGGCCACCGCTCGCTTCATGCCAATGCCCAGGTTCTTGCGCATGCGGAACAGCGTGTACGACGCGCCCACCAGCATGCCGCCCACCGCGATGGGCCGCACGATGTGATACCAGATGGCGCCGGCCGTCTTCGCCCAGTCGCCAGCACTGGTGCCGCTGGTGCCCAATTGCGGACCCAGGAAGAACGCCAGCAGTGGAACCAGCAACCCCCAGGCGAAAACGCCGCCCGCGAAGTTCAGCGCTCCCAGAGTCGGCCCGATGATATACCCCACGCCCAGATACGCGGGGCTGATGGCCGGGGCGGAGAACGTCGTCATGGCGCCGGCCTGCACGGTGGGCGAACCCGGTGCGCGCACCAGCTTGACCATGCTCGTTCCCAGATTCCCGACGTGCAGCAGGAAGTCCTTGCTGGCGGCGAACACGTTGATGGAGCCCAGGAAATATACGACCGCGCCCAGGCCCATGTTGGCGAAGAGAATCTTGGCGGCCTTGGCGCCTTGCTGGCCGGCTTTATGAATCTCCGCCGCGGCCACCGACTCGGGGAAGGGAAGATCGGGATCCTCCACCATCACGCGCCGCAGCAGGGTGACAAACAGGATGCCCAACGTGCCGCCCACCGCCATCAGCGCCACCGATTTCCAGTAGCCGTGCTCCAGGTCGAAGGCCGGCCAGACACCCGAAAGCACGAACGCCGGGATGGTGAACACCGCGCCGGCGGCCACCGACTCGCCGATCGAACCGATGGTACGGGCCATGTTCTCTTCCAGAATCGAGCCCTTCATCAGGCGCAGAATGGCCATGCCAATCACCGCCGCGGGATAGGTGGCCGCGATGGTCATGCCGGCGCGCAGGCCCAGATAAAGGTTGGCGGCGCCGAGGACGACGGTCATCGCCAGACCCAACAATATGGCGCGCAGCGTGAACTCGCGCATGGTGGTCTTATCCGGTACGTACGACCGGAATTTCTTTTCTTCGGGAGGCGTCATTGTAATCTGGACCTCACTTTATCACTTAGCGCCTTGCCGTCAACCGTCTTGCCCTTCAGTTTGGCCTGCACCGCCTTCATCACCACGCCCATCTGCTTGAGCGCGGTGGCGCCGGTTTCCGCCATGGCCTCGGCAATCGCGGCGTCCGTCTCTTCCTCGCTGGCGCCCGCCGGCAGGTAACTTTCGATGAGTTTGCGCTCGGCCTCTTCCTTATCGGCCTGTTCGGCGCGGCCGGCTTTGCGAAACATGTCGGCGGCATCGATGCGCTGCTTGATCAGCGATTTCAATACCTGCATCTCCGCCGCTTCGTCCAGCGGCTTGGGCGAATCCACCTTCATCTTCATGAGCGCGGCCTTGATCATGCGGAGCGCGCTCAACCGCGCTTCCGCCCTGGCTTTCATGGCCGCAACCATGTCCTGCGACACCTGATCGATGAGTGGCATGATCTGATATTCTAGAGGACTAAGTCTCAAATGTACATCCGCAAGCAACGTCTGTTGACGCCGGGCCCGACGCCTCTTTATCCCCCGGCGCTGCACGCCATGATGGCGTCCGACATCCACCACCGCACGGAAGATTTCCGGCGCGTGTACCGGTCTTGCCTGGCCGACCTAAAGGAGGTGATGGCGACCGCCAACGATGTGCTGCTAT